>JAAXXR010000040.1 GCA_013334335.1 Chlorobiaceae bacterium | reverse complement strand
TCGAGCTTGAGGCCATCGATATCTCGTCCGACCCGGAACTGGTCGGGCGGTACGGCACCGAAATCCCGGTGCTCTGCATCGACGGCGTACAGGCCTTCAGATACGGGATTCACGAGAAGAAGCTGCTGCAGCTCCTTGCACGCCCCTGACCCCCCCATGGTGCCGTTCCGGGAACAAACGTCGCCCCGGCATGGGTGCTCCAAAAGAGCGGTCGAGCGCTGCCGGCGAGAATCGTCAGGTCAACGAACGGGGAGGTTTTCGTGATGGCTGCCGTTTTTTGAGATTTTCGCAAACATTTTTCCGCTTTGACGTCCAAATTTATAAACCGGGCCTCTTCAGCGACCTGGTTGTCCTGAACGCCCTCGGACGGGCGTCGCCGACGTGTATCTTGCAAATCGACCGGTATTCAGACCCTTTTTCACTTGAGCGTGTCATGGTTAAATTTCTTCTTGTCCTGTTTGTGCTGTTTCTGGCCATAAGGCTTGCCGCAAGGCTCCTGGCGCGCCTTTTCAGGATACAGGGCGTATTCTCCTTCTCCGGACCAGGCCGGGGGCGGCGTCCGGTCAGTCGTGAGGAGCGCAGTGTCGAGGAGGCCGATTACGAGGTGCTTGAAAGCCACATCAGGGACGATAGCCGGGAGTCGTGAAACCTTTTGGCTTGTGAGCGCTTTTTTTGTACATTATCGCAAACCGGCGAACTGATCTTGTCCGGCGGTTTGAGAAAAGTGGGGACCCCCCACTTTTTTGTTTTTGAAAACATGATATCGATGTGAAGGGATGGAGGAGAAGATACGGAAAGCGATCGATGAGGTGATGGCCGAGATGTCGGTCGTGACCGGAGAGGAGATCTGGCTTGTCGAGGCCGCCGTAAGGGGTGGTGGAACGAAAATAGAGCTTACGGTCGACACCGACCGGGGCATTCGGATCGACCAGTGCGCCAAGCTGAGCCGCAGGATACGGGAGCGACTGGAGAGCGATACGGAGTTCGAACCGCTTGCCGGCGGGGATTTCGAATTGCTGGTCTCTTCGCCAGGGCTCGGTGAACCGATCAGAGTCAACCGGCAGTACCTCCGGCACACCGGGCGGCTGCTCAAGGTCGTTTACGACGACGCCGAGGATGAGCGCCAGGAGATTACCGGCAGGCTCCTGCAGGCCGAGATCGACGGGGATGAGCCCCGCATCGTGCTCGACCCGCTGGTGTCGGCAAAAAAAAGAAAAAAGGCGGAGGTTCCGCCGGTTACCCTGCGCCTTGCCGATATTGTCAAGGCCTCGGTTCAGATTGAATTTTAGTGCGCGTTTTGGATTTTGCCATATCGTTCGCAGACTATCTTATAAAAACAAGGATCAAACAGCGATGCCAAGAAAGCAATTGAAAGGCGAAACTCATGATCAGAAAGCAGCGATTGCCAGTGCTTTCGGAGAGATCGAGCAGTCGAAGATTTTTCTGGACAAGCGTTCCGAGAGCGCGGCTGTAAAAATGGATATCGCCGACCTGCTCAAAGAGATCATCCAGAAGCAGCTTCGGAAGGATTATGATCCCGAAGTCGAGGCAAATATTTTCATCAACCCCGAGCGTGGTGATTTCGAGGTCTATATTCTGAAAAAGATCGTGGCCGAGGTCGACCTGCCGGCCATCGAGATCGCTCTCGACGAGGTCCGCAAGATCGACGATTCGCTCGAACTCGGCGATTACTACGAAGAGGGCCCGATCAAGCTCGACGAGCTCCTTACCAGGAAGTCGATCCAGATCATCAAGCAGTCGGTGCAGAAGAAGGTTCGTGACCTGGAACGCCTCGTGGTGTACGAAGATTGCCTGGAGAAGGTCGGCGAAGTGGTGGCCGGCGAGGTTTACCAGGTCAGGCCGAACGAGGTGATCTTCACCTACAACACGTCGAAGGACCACCGGGTCGAGCTGGTGCTCCCGAAAGCCGAGATGATGAAGAAGGACAATCCGCGCCGCACACCGCGAATGAAGCTCTACGTGAAGCGGATCGAGCGCGAGAAGGTGAAACTTCGCAACGACGACGGCACGGTCGTGGAGCGCGAGAAGCCGGACGGAGGCATGAAGGTGATCGTGTCGCGCGTGGACGACCGGTTCCTGTACAAACTGTTTGAAAATGAGGTTCCCGAGATCCTTGATGGCCTGATCGTGATCAAGGGCATCGCCCGCGTACCGGGTGAGCGGGCCAAGGTGGCCGTTGAATCGACCAGTTCGAGGATCGACCCTGTCGGCGCGACGGTCGGCTACCGCGGCAAGCGCATCCAGAGCATCGTCAAGGAGCTGAACAATGAGAACATCGATGTGATCTACTATACCGATGAGCCGCAGATCTTCATCTCCCGCGCGCTGCAGCCGGCCAAGATCGACCCGATGACGGTGCATGCCGACATGAAGACCCGAAAGGCGAGGGTCATGCTCAAGCCGGACCAGATCAAGTATGCCATCGGCAAGAACGGCAACAACATTCACCTTGCCGAGAAGCTGACCGGTTATGAGATCGATGTCTACCGTGACGTGATCGACAAGTCTCTGGAGGATCCGAACGATATCGATATCATTGAGTTCCGCGAAGAGTTCGGCGACGACATGATCTATCAGCTGCTTGACGGTGGTCTCGATACGGCAAAGAAGATCCTGAAGGCCGGAGTCGATGAGATCGAGGAGGCGCTGGTCGGAACGCAGAAGAGCGAGGAGCTTTTCGTGTTCTCCAAGGGCCGCAAGCCGGTCAAGCCGAAGGATCGCCGGGTTACCGACGAGGAGAAGCGTTACTGGAAGAAGATTGCCGAGACGATCTACAGGACCGTCAGGGAACAGTTCAACGATGAGGACCTGGAAGCGCTCATGTCGGGCGAAGGGCTGTTCTCGGAAGATCGCCAGGACGAAGAAAATAATTGAATTAGTAGAGCTTAACCATCCAGGGAGAAGGTAATGGCCATAGAGGAAAAGCAGATGAGGTTCCGGATAAGTGATATAGCCAGGGAGCTGCAGGTCAGCCCTCAGGAGGTCCTGTTGTTTGTCAAACAGGAAGGGGGTAAAGTAGCTTCGACCTCCTCCATGGTGGAAGAAAGCATGCGTGATCTGATTTTCGGCAATTTCAGCCAGGAGAAGAAACTGGTTGACGAGACCCGGAAGATCAGGGCGGAAAAGCAGAAGCGCCTGACGAGGCTCGAGGAGCAGTCCAGGAAAGCTTATGAAAAGGAGCAGCTGCTCAAGGAGACCCTGAGTCACACCTCTCCCGCAGCCGGTCATCCGCCTGACGTGAAACGGGACGTCCCTGCCGACATTTTCCCGCAGCTCTCGCCGGTTGTTCCGGAAGCGCCTGTTCAGGAGCAGCACGAATCGCTTTTCAGCTTGCCTGTCGAACCGGCCGTCGAAGCGGTTGCCGCTCCGGTTGCTGCCGAACCTGTCGTTGAACCGGTTGTCGAGCCGGTCGTCGAGACCGTCCCGGTGGTTGTGGTCGAATCCGAGCCTGCGGTTCCTTCCTCTCCGGCGCCTTCCGTTCCTGAGCCCGAGCCGATCGAGATTCTGTCGCAGATGGTCCCCCTGGTGCAGACGTTGCCGGACTCCATGACGACGTACGAAGCGCCCCAGAAGATCGGTGGGCTGACGGTGCTCGGTACCATCGAAGTGCTGAGCGAGGCTGACCGCAAGAAGAAGGCGCGCAAGAAGAACTTCAGGGAGAAGGCCGACGAGCTCAAGGATGAGTTCGTGACGTCCAGCTCCACGTCGACTGCCGAAACGGGTGATGCACCGGTCAAGAAGCCTGCGAAACCCGCTGCCGACGGTGAGACGACAACCGTCTCCGCCGAAGATGCGGCCAAGAAAAAGAAGGGCGGCAAAAAGAAGAAAAAGCCCGAGGTCAACGACAAGGTCATTTCGCAGAACATCAAGAACACGATCAGCGGAATGGACGACAGCAGTTCCACAGGTTCGCGCCAGAAGTTCCGCAAGATGCGCCGCATGGAGCGCGAACGGGAGTACGAAGAGGCGGAGGCGATCCGCGAGGCCGATCGGTCGATCGTCCGCGTGACCGAATACGCGTCACCGCACGAACTCGCCGAACTGATGAGCGTCACGGCCAAGGAGATCATCCAGAAGTGCTTCTCGCTGGGCAAGTTCGTCACGATCAACCAGCGGCTCGACAAGGAGACCATCGAACTGATTACCCTCGAGTTCGGTTTCGAGGCCGAGTTCATCTCCGAGATCGAGGCCACATCGGTTGTCGAGCAGGTGGACAACCCTGAGGACATGCAGATCCGTCCGCCGGTGGTGACCATCATGGGTCACGTCGACCACGGCAAGACCTCGTTGCTCGACTATATCCGTCGAAGCAATGTCGTCGCCGGTGAATCGGGCGGCATCACCCAGCATATCGGCGCCTACGAGGTGGATGTCGACGGTGACCGCCACATCACCTTCCTCGACACTCCAGGTCATGAAGCGTTCACGGCCATGCGTGCCCGTGGCGCCCAGGTGACCGACATTGTCATCCTCGTGGTGGCGGCTGACGACAGCGTCATGCCCCAGACCATCGAGGCGATCAACCACGCCAAGGCGGCCGGAGTGCCGATCGTCGTGGCCCTGAACAAGATCGACAAGCCGGAGGCCAACCCGGAGAAGATCAAGACCCAGCTTTCCGAAGCGGGTGTGCTGGTTGAGGACTGGGGCGGCGAGTACCAGTGCCAGGAGATCTCCGCAAAGAAGGGGCTGAATATCAAGGAGCTGATGGACAAGGTGCTCACCGAGGCCGAGATCCGCGAGCTCAAGGGCAACTACTCCAGGACGATTCCCGCCAGTGGCATTATCGTGGAGTCCGAGCTCGACAAAGGCAAGGGCGTGGTGTCGACCGTGCTCGTCCAGCGCGGTTTCCTGAAAGTCGGCGACCCGTTCGTGGCCGGCAATACGATGGGCAAGGTCCGGGCGCTCATGGACGAGCGAGGCAAGAGGATTCCCGAGGCCGGTCCTTCACGCCCGGTCCGGGTGCTCGGTTTCGAGGACCTTCCGCAGTCGGGTGATGCGATGACGGTCATGGTTACCGATCGCGAGGCCCGCGACGTTGCGCAGAAACGCCAGGTGATCCGCCGTGAGCACGAGTTCCGCCGCAGCACCCGCGTCAAGCTCGACAGCATTGCGCGCCAGATCAAGGAGGGGCTCAAGAAGGAGCTCAGCGTCATCATCAAGGCCGATACCGACGGTTCCATCCAGGCGCTTGCCGACGGCCTGATGAAGATCCAGAACGAAGAGGTGAAGGTGCAGATCATCCACCAGGGCGTTGGCCAGATCACCGAAACCGACGTGCTGCTCGCCGCGGCTTCGGATGCCATCATCATCGGCTTCAGGGTCAGGCCGAACGTGAACGCCAAGAAGCTGGCCGAGAAGGAGGACCTTGACGTCCGCTTCTACAGCGTCATCTACCATGTGCTCGAGGATGTCGAGAAGGCACTCGAAGGCATGCTTTCGCCGGAACTGCATGAGGAGAGCCTCGGTTCCATCGAGATCCGCCAGGTCTTCAGGGTGCCCAAGGTCGGCAACGTCGGCGGTGCCTACGTGCTCGATGGCAAGGTGTTCCGCGACTCGAAGATCCGCCTGTTGCGCGACGGCGTGCAGATCTTCGACGGACAGCTTGATTCGCTCAAGCGTTTCAGGGACGACGTCAAGGAGGTCGATGCAGGCTATGAGTGCGGTTTGAGCATCAGGGGCTACGACGACATCAAGGTCGGCGACGTGGTCGAGGCGTACAAGATCGTCGAGAAAAAACGCAAACTTTGAGCCGGAAAGGGGTGAATCATGTCGATCAGGACTGAAAAAGTCTCGTCACTGCTCCAGCGCGAGCTGGGCGATATCCTGCAGAAGTCGCTGCCGCGTAGCGGGCCGCTGGTGACGGTGGTCGACGTGAAGATCACGCCCGACCTGGGCATTGCTCGCGCCTACGTTTCGGTGATCGGTCCGGACAAGTCCAGAGAGGAGGTCATGGAGCATCTGAGGGCCGAGACGAAAAGCATCCGCAAGGAGCTTTCGTCAAGGATCAGGCACCATTTCCGCCGCATTCCCGAGCTCGAGTTCTTCGAGGACCGGCTGTTTGAGCAGGCCAGCCGCATCGAGGAGCTGCTCAAGTCGGTCAGGCCAGCCAGGCCGGAAGAAGGGGAATAAACGCTCTTCAGTTACGGAGTCGTACGATGGTAGCAGCAGACTGCATGTCCGTTCACAGTGAAGAGGGGGATTTCCTTCTGGTCGACAAACCGCTCGACTGGACCTCGTTCGATGTGGTCGCCAGAATCCGGGGCGCGTACAAGCGAAACGGCCTGCCGAGGAAGATCGGCCACTGCGGGACCCTCGATCCGAAGGCCACCGGCCTGCTCATGCTCGCTACGGCGCGCAAAACCAAGTCCATCTCCACGCTCGAGGTGCTCGACAAGGAGTACGACGGCGTGATCAGGCTCGGCGCCCGCACCGTCAGCCACGACACCGAATCCCCCGAATACGATCTTTGCGATGCTTCCGGACTGTCTGAGGAAGAGATTCATGCCGCCGCCGCATCCTTTGTCGGGTCCCGTATGCAGCAACCGCCGATGCACTCCGCCGTCTGGCACAACGGGACGCGCCTGTATGAGCTGGCACGCCAGGGTCAGGAGGTCAGTGACCGCAAGTCCCGTCAGATTGAGGTCTACCGGTTCGAGATCACCGATATCGCGCTTCCGGAGATCCGGTTTTCAATCAGGGTTTCCAAGGGAGCCTATATCCGCGTGATCGCCCATGAGTTTGGCGAACTGCTTGGCGTCGGCGGGTACCTCCGCTCGCTCAGGCGTGTGGCCATCGGACCGTATCGACTCGATTCGGCCATGAGCGTCGAGGAGCTCGTCGAGGCTATCGCCCGGGCAGCAACCACCGAAGGGTAAACAGCGAAAGGTATGCGTATTGTTGCATTGCATGGTTCGACGGTCTGCGGCTACGACAGCGGCAGGCCGGAGCCGTTTCCGCCGATTCCCTCAGCGGTCACCGTCGGTTCGTTCGACGGCCTCCACGTCGGCCACAGGAAAATCATCGCCACAACGATCGATCGGGCCCGCGAACAGGGCCTGAGGAGCGTGCTGGTCACCTTTGAACCGCATCCCCGGCTGGTGCTCGATACCAGCTCGACCTGCCCGGTCCGGCTCCTGAGCACCCTCGACGAGAAGATCGGCCACCTGGAGGCGATGGGCATCGATCTCCTGTTTGTCGTCCGCTTTGATGCAGTGTTCGCGGCACGGAGTTCCGAATCGTTCATCCGTGACGTGCTGGTCGCCATGCTTGGTGCCAGGCAGGTCATTGTCGGGTACGATCATGGGTTCGGGCACGACCGGAGCGGAAGCGGAGCGACCCTCAGGTCGCTTGGCGTCGAGTGCGGGTTTTCGGTCGATGTGGTGGGAGAGGTGCTCGTTGGCCAACAACCCGTGTCGAGCACCAGGATCCGATCGCTGCTCCTTGCGGGCCGTGTCCGTGAGGCGAATGTCTGCCTCGGATCGCCCTACCTCCTTAGCGGTACGGTTGTCGACGGGCAGAAGCGGGGGCGCCAGATCGGGTTTCCGACCGTCAACCTCAACCTCTCCGATCCCTGCAAGCTGCTTCCGAAGCGGGGGGTCTACGTTGCCGGTACCGACGTGGACGGCAGGGCATGGCCGGCAATGCTGAACATCGGTACCCGACCCACCGTGTCCGACGATGGCAATGTGACGGTTGAGGCCCATCTCCTCGGGTTCTCCGGTGACCTGTACGGTCGCGGGATGAGCTTCCGGCTTCTTGAGTTCATCAGGGAAGAGCAGCGGTTTGGTTCGCTGCATGAGCTGCAGGCGCAGCTGGTGGCCGATAAAAAAAGGGTGGAGTTATATCGGGAATAATTTTATATTCAAGGTCATTTTCTTTATGACGTTTTTTTCAACGCATCATTGCATACTATCATGGGTCTGACAAAAGAACACAAGACAGAGATCATTACGAAGTTTGGTGCTTCTGCGACGGATACCGGAAAAGCGGAGGTTCAGGTCGCCCTGTTCAGCCGCAGGATCACCGATCTTACCGGCCATCTCCAGCAGCATCCGAAAGACAAGCACTCCCGCCGCGGGCTGTTGATGCTGGTTGGCAAGCGCAAGAGTGTCCTGAACTACCTCAAGAAGACCGATATCGAGCGCTATCGCAAGGTGCTTGCGGATCTTGACCTTCGCAAGTAAGCAGCCAGGACTGCCACATATTGCCTGAGGCCAGCGGGGAAGAACCCCCGCGGCCTAATTTTTTCGAATGTAAGTCACTGGGGGGAAAGTATGTTGGAAAGCATGACCGGTTATGGCAGCGCAGAGCTTATTTCAAGCGGTATCAGGGTGCTTGTCGAACTGCGGTCTGTCAACAATAGATTTGCCGAAATCAGCGTCAAGCTGCCCAGGCAGTTGCTCTCTTATGAACTGGAGGTCAGGGAACTGATCAGGACCAACTTCCAGAGAGGAAAGATTTCAGCTTTTGTCCAGCTGCAGCTCGAAGAGGCGGAGCAACTTCCGCTTACCGTCAACAAAGCCAAGGTGTGCGGTTACAAGAAGCTTCTCGACCATGTCCGGCAGGAGGCCGGCATCGAGGCTCCGGTGACGCTTGACCACCTGCTCCGTTTTTCGGAGATTTTCGAATCGGACACCTCCATCCTCGAAAGGCCGGACGAGATCTGGCCGATCGCTCGCCAGACGCTGCTTGAAGCTATCGACAGCCTCAAGAAGATGCGTAGCAAGGAGGGGGAGGAGCTTGCCGGAGATTTCACCCAAAGGATTGCAGAGATCGAGGAGACCCTCAGGGTCATCCGCGAGATCGCTTCGGACAATCTGGAGTCGATCCGCAAGCGGCTGTCGTCGAAGATAACGGCCATCGCCGGACGCGACGTCGAGTACAGCAGGGACCGGCTCGAGATGGAACTCGTCATGGCTGCCGACCGGCTCGACATTACCGAAGAGTGCATACGGTTCAACAGCCACAACAAGTTTTTCATCGAAGAGCTGAACAACAGCGCCGCCGGTTCCGGCAGGAAACTCAATTTCCTGCTTCAGGAGCAGTTGCGTGAGGCCAACACCATTGCATCCAAGTCCCAGAACGCCGATATTTCACAGAAGGTGGTTCACATCAAGGAAGAGCTGGAGAAGGTCAGGGAGCAGCTGCAAAACATCGAGTAGGTTCCATGTCTGTTGACAGCGTAGAGAAAAAAGGGAAACTGGTCGTTTTTTCTGCCCCGTCCGGTACCGGCAAATCGACGGTGGCCAGGATGGTCAGGGAGCGGATCGGTGGACTTGGATTTTCGGTTTCCGCGACGACGCGTGCCATGAGGCCCGGCGAACGGGATGGCGTGGATTACCATTTTCTCGACCGTGAAACCTTCGAGAAGAAGATCAGCGAAGGCGGATTCATCGAACATGAGTTTTTTTTCGGCAACTGCTACGGGACGCTGCTCGACAAGACCATGGAAGCGGTGGATTCCGGCAGGCATCTTCTGCTCGACCTGGATGTGAAGGGCGCCCTCAACCTCAAGAGGATTTTCGGAGACCGGGCGCTGCTGGTGTTTCTCAAACCACCGAGCATGGAGGTTCTCGCAAGCCGGCTTGAAGGCCGCAGCAGCGAGGGGCCCGAAGCGCTGAAGGTCCGTCTGGAACGGGCTTCGATGGAGCTCTCCCAGGCTGACAGGTTCGACTTCGTCGTGGTCAATGACCACCTCGGCGAGACCGTCGACGTCGTGGCGGCGAAGATCACTCAATTTCTCTCACAATCATAATGCATAGTTGAACATGTCAGTGAAACCTGTTGATCTGAACAAGCTGAGAAGCACGCATGAGAACCTCTACGAAACCGTCGTGGCGATTTCGAAAAAGGCCCGTGACATTCATGATGAGGAGCGCGCTGAACTCGAGGAAAGGCTCATGCCTTACAAGGAAATGATCAGGAACCCTACCTCGGAGTCCGAGTCGGAAAAGGTATTCCCTGAGCAGATTGCCATCAGCGTCGAGTTCGAGTGCCGTGATAAACCAGCCCTGCAGGCTGTCGCGCAGTTTTTCGAAGAGAAATATGATTATATCCTTGAAAAGAGCTCTGAAAACAAGGTAACTGACGCTGAAGATGATGATGAAGCTCACGGGGATTAACCAGATCACGCTTCGGGTCAACGACGTCCGTCTGGCCGAAGAGTTCTATTCGGGCATCCTGGGATTCAGTGTGGATCATCGGGTCGGGGCGAACATATCCTACCTGCGCCTCAACTCGGATCTCCTCGTTCTGGTCAAGGCGGAGACTCCGGGTTCAGTCGATGCGAGGGACATCAGGGTAGACCATTTCGGGTTCAGGCTTGCCTCGGATGCCGAAATCGACCAGTCGGCACGCTATCTGAGCGACAAGGGGGTGCATCTGGTGACGAGCCCCGCGCAACGACGCGAAGGACGGGCCTTTTTCGTGATGGACCCGGACGGGAACCTGATCGAGTTCTATTCCATGCGTTCCGAGGGTCTGGAAGGCGCGCCAGAGCATCTCGACGCTCGTTCCGCAAGCGAAATTGCCATCGACATCCGCAAGGAGGCGCCCGCGTCCGGCGACGGCAAAAAAACGAGGCGATCACGCAAATAGCGACGGCTTCAACGTTCGAAGGAACCGGTTCATGAATATCGGCGTGCTGACAGGCGGCGGCGATGCGCCCGGCATCAACGCATGCATCAAGACCATTGTCACGATCGGTGCAGAAGAGGGGTTCCGCGTCATGGGCATCAGGCGTGGCTGGAACGGCCTGCTGGCTTTCAATCCCGACGACCCCGCAGACCGTGCCGAGCATATACTCGACCTCGACCGGGAGATGGTCCGCAGGATAGACCGTACGGGCGGCACCCTGCTCCATACGAGCAGAATCCACCCCGGCAACCTCAAGAAAAACGAAATCCCACCTTTTCTGCGCAATTCGTCGGAACTCCGGCGTGCAGGCCTGCAGCACTCGGGCAATTTCGACCTTACCGACCATGTGCTCCGAAGCATCGAGGCACTCGAACTCGACGTGCTCATTGTCCTTGGCGGGGATGATACCATCGGCTATGCCCAGCATCTGCAGCACCGGGGAATCCGGGTGATCGCGGTCCCCAAGACCATGGACAACGATGTGTACGGCTCCGATTACTGCATCGGGTTCGGCACGGCCGTCACCAGGAGCGTCCAGTACATCCACCAGCTCCGCACCAGTTCCGGCTCCCATGAACGGATCACCATCGTCGAGGTTTTCGGGCGGAGCACCGGAGAGACCTGCCTGATCAGCTCCTACCTGGCCGGCGTCGACCGTGCGCTGATCCCCGAGGTGCCGTTCGACCCTGAAACCCTCGCGGACTACCTGCTCGAAGACAAGGCTGCCAACGCGAGCCGCTATGCCATGGTCGCCATCAGCGAAGGGGCACGCATGATCGGCAGCAAGATGATCGAATACTGCGGGCATCGGTACGACGAGAACGGGCTCCAGCCTGCCGGCATCGGACAACTGACCAGGGAGACCATCTCGATGCTGACCGGTCAGGATGTGATCTGCCAGCCGCTTGGCTACCTGATGCGGTCAGGTATCCCGGACGCGCTTGACCTGATGGTCGGCTTCAATTTCGCCCAGCTCGCGGTGGAGCTGGTCAAGAAGCGGATAGACGGGGTGATGGTGGCCCTGCAGCATGGTGTCTATACCTATCTGCCGCTCGAGGAGGTTTCGGGCAACAGCAAGCAGGTGGATCTGCAGGAGCTCTATGATCTCAGGGCCTATCGCCCGAAGATGAGGAGCGTGCTCGGTAAGCCGATGTTCCTGTATTGAACCCTGGGGTCAGGCCTTGCAAAATTTGCATTTCGAAGGATGCAAATTTTGCAAGGCCTGACCCCAGCTTTTCAGCTTTTGTAGTGCTCGGTCTGCAGCAGGAGCTCGGCTTCCCGGAGCTGTTCGGGGGTGTTGATGCCGAGGATCTCGTTGGGGTCCTGTATCTTGAATGCGCAGACCTTCAGCCCTTTTCCGAAGCAGATGCCGAAGACGTCGGTGAGGTAGTACTCCTGCTGGGCGTTGGTGTTGGTGATGCTTTTCAGCGCGGCAAAGAGCGTCTTCGAATCGAAAACATACACGCCCGAATTGATTTCGGATACGGTTTTCTCCTCGTCGGAAGCGTCTTTCTGCTCGACGATCCTGAGCACTTCATCTCCGCCTCCGTTCCTGATGATCCTGCCGTAACCGGTCGGATCGTCAAGGCTTGCCGTCAGCACGGTGGCCACCGCCTTGCGTGTGCGATGAAAGTCGATCAGCTGTTTCAGGGTCGCGGTGGTGAAGAGGGGGGCGTCTCCCGAAAGAATGATCACGTCACCGTCGAACTCCTTGAGCAACGGTTCGGTCTGCATCACTGCGTGGCCGGTGCCAAGCTGCGGCTCCTGCAGCGCATAGGAGACGGGAAGGGACGATGTCGCCTGTCGAACCATATCCGCCTGATGGCCAATGACGAGTACGATGATTCCCGGTTCAAGCGACAGGGATTTTTCTATGACGTATTCGACCACCGCTCTTCCGTTTGCCGGATGAAGTACCTTGGGAAGGTCCGATTTCATCCGGGTACCTTTCCCGGCGGCCATGATGACGACGGCAAGACTCATGATTAGTGCCTGTTTCCTTTGTTGTTGACGGTTCAGCCGAGATATTCGCTCTCTTCACCCACGCGGTGGCGGCGTTTCGGGTTGTTCATACGGTCGACGATCAGCACCATCGGTTTCCATACCAGGGCCTCTTCACGTTCCATTTCGGTGAAGGTCATGATGATGATCTCATCGCCCGGCAGGGCGCAGCGAGCGGCCGCCCCGTTGAGCTGGATCTCCCTGAGCCCATGCGTGCCTTCGATGATGTAGGTTTCGAAGCGCTCGCCGTTGTTGTTGTTCACGATCAGCACTTTTTCATTGGCGAGCATGTCCACCATGTCGAGCAGTTCCTTGTCGATGGTGATGCTGCCTTCGTATTCAAGATCCCCGCTGGTGACGATGGCGTTGTGGATCTTCGATTTGAGCATGTGCAGTTTCATACTGATAGGGATGGAATCGTGGTTATTTTGAGACGGCTTCGCCGCTTGCCTGGAAAATTTTGTACCGCTTCATGGCATCGTCGCTCTCGAAGCCGTAACCTCTGATGGTTTGAGAGGGTTTGGTGATGGTGACGTATCGTTCAGATCTGAGCATGCGGTCGGCACTGCTCCGGACGATATGTTCGGTGCGGATGACGGTGCCGTCGCCTGAACGGATGATGACGTTGTCGAAGGCCTCGATATCCTGGTTGTCGTGCATGATGCCACGCCCTGCGCTCATGACGGTCGGTGGCCCGCCGTTCCTGTCGAACATGGTGACCCTGATACCCCTGTCGATAAGGAGCTCCTTTTTGGCCCCCTGATGGTATTCCGACGCATGACCTGCGGTGACCACGGCACTCTTGCGGCCGGCTTCCGAAACTTCGAGCGTGATCTCCCAGCTCTCCTGGGCAGGCAGGCTCTCTCCCGAAGTACCGGAAGCCGACGATGGGCGCCCCTTTTCAGGGGCCCCACAGCCGGCGGTACACGAGAGTATGGCCAGAAGGAAACAGGTCTTCAGGTGAGGCAAGGCACAGTCCGGAAGGTCATTATTTGATGTTCAGCTGATCCATGACCTTGAAGGTGATGTCGTATTCGGCCTCACCGTAATACCTCACGGCCTTGTCAAAGATCATGTTGAAGCCCTCTTTCTTGGCGATTGACTCAATGGCGTTGTCGATCTTCAGTCTGATGGGGGTGATCAACTCCTGCTCTTTTTTGATCAGCAGTCCCTGTTTTTCAGCGGCGGTTTTTCTCAGGCTTTCATCCTGTGCGCGAAGCTCTTTCTCCTTCACGGGGTTCTGCTTGCCAGCTTTCTGGTATGCCTGTGCGGCACTCTGCAGCGCGGACGACAGCTTGTTCAGCTCGTTGCTCGTCTGTGTTTTTGCGGCCTGGAGGCTCTGTTCGGCAGCCTTGGTTTCAGGCATCTGCTGGAAAATCTTGCCGTAATCAACCACACCGATCTTCTGTGCTGCACCTGCGGCGAATGCGCTGGAGGTCGAGAGCAGCATGCAGAGGGCGATGGCCATGAGAATGCGACGTGAAATGGTCTGAAGTTCTTTGATAGGAGACATAAATGTTTCGATTATGGTTATAGTGGAATATTCGTACGAGTCATCAGCATACTTACGTTAACATAATACCATCAAAGGTAATAAATCCACGGTAAAATAGTAACTGTGCCCGCCGAAAAAAGGCGGCGGAGTTCCGCACCGCATCCGGTCAGCAACGGCGCAGCCTGAAGAGCTGTCCCGGTTCCTGAGCCACAGCGCGCTTGAGTTCGAGATCGAACAGGTGAACCAGCAGGGTATCGATGCTCATGCTGCAACGTTCCGCGATCAGGTCGATGTGCAGCGGGCCCTCGAGGAGCGCTTCGACGATCCGAGACGCTTCCGGGCCCCATCCTCCGGATGGGAGCGTTGCCAACTGCTGTCCAGCAGGTGCGGGAGGCATTGCTCCGACCGGAGCGAGTTCGGCAAGGATGTCGGCAGCGGAGTGGACGGGTTTTGCGTGGCACTGCTGGATCAGGCGGTTCGTGCCTCGGGAGTTGGGTGAGAAAATGCTTCCCGGTACGGCGAAAACCTCACGGTTCTGTTCGAGGGCGTAAGAGGCCGTGATCATCGAGCCGCCCTTGAGATCCGATTCGACGATGAGCGTCCCGGCGGAGAGTCCGGAGATCAGGCGGTTACGCTTCGGGAAGTTTTCCGGTGCAGGTTCCCGCCCGATCCACTCTTCGGAAATGATGGCCCCTCGCTCGACGATTTTCGGCCAGAGCTTGCCGCCGCGGTCGGTGTAGATGGTGTCGATGCCGCAACCGAGCACCGCGACGGTACCTCCACCGCTGTCTAGAGCTGCCCGGTGGGCCGTCTTGTCGATGCCGTAGGCGAGTCCGCTGATGATGGTTTGCCCTGCGATCACCAGGTCACGGCAGATGAGCTCGGTGACCTGGTGTCCATAGGTGGACGCTTTTCTGGTGCCCACGACGGCGACGCCGGGGCGTGAAAGATAAGAATGGTCACCGCGAACGAAAATCAGCGGAGGCGGGTCGTAGAGTTCCCTGAGGAGCTCCGGGTAACGGGGATCGAGGATGGTCAGGACGAGTGCACCGAGCAGGTCTGCGCGTTCGAGCTGCTGGCGTGCTGATTCCATTGCCTGCCGTCGCCATGCGGGGTTGCCGAAGAGGGACGCGATTTCTCCGGCAAGGGTCGGCCCGATGCCGGGGACTTCGGAAAAACTTGCCGGATCGGCATCCAGAATGGCCGGATCGGCACCGTACCTGCCGATGATGGCGTTGGTTCTTGCAGGCCCGATGCCGGGGATCAGGGCCAAGATGAGCAGCAGGAGCTCCCTGCCGCGTTCCGGGGGGAGAACGCTCATGGGCACCTCTTGGGGATGGAGGAGTCGAGATTTGTCCCCGGGTTGCACCCCCGGGGGCTACACAAGAAAATGCAAGAAATTACCTGTCCGTCGGGATGAATCCCTCCTGAATGCGTGATCCTTCCACCGGAAACAGAGATATCCTTCTCAGAAGTCGCGTTTCATGAGGATGCAGGCGAATCCTTTCAGGTACTCCCTGCCTTCTCCGGGGAGGGTGTCGAGGGCCGAGAGGGCCGCTTCGGTATCGCTGTTGATGCGCTGCCTGGTCTCCTCAAGCACGCCGCACCGCTCGTAGACTTCCCTGACGACCGAGACCTGGTCCGGTGTCGCGCCGTTGTTGTCGACGATCGATTGCAGGAGCTGGCGATCCTTGCCGGTCGCAAGCTCGAGGGAGCGGAGCAGCAGAAAGGTTTTCTTGGCGTTGATGATGTCGCCTCCGGCGATCTTGCCCGATTTGCCATCCTCGGCCATGATGTCGAGGTAGTCGTCCTGGATCTGGAATGCCCGTCCGATCTTTTCGCCGAAGGTGACGAGGGCGGCGATCTGTTCAGGGGTGCCGTTGCCGGCGACACCTCCCGCCTCGAGCGCTGCCGAGATGAGGCGTCCCGTTTTTTTCGAGATCATGTCCAGATAATCGGCTATTGAGACATTCTTGCGTGTCTCGAGCTCCATGTCGAGTGCCTGGCCTTCGCAGACGGTGATGTTGGCGTCGTTGAAGATATGGATGAGCTCCTTGTGACGGCCGCATCCAGCCTTCAGTGCCAGTTCGTAGGCGTAGGCGATCATCATGTCGCCGGAGAGGATCGCCGAGTTGACATCCCACTGCTTGTGCACCGTGGGGCGGCCATGCCGGAGGTCCGCCTGGTCCATGATATCGTCGTGCATCAGGGTGAAGTTGTGCAGGACCTCGATGCCCAGGGCTACGCTCAGGGCATTGTCGGCGGTACTGCCTACCGCTTCGGCCGCAAGCAGGCTCAGGAATGGCCTGATTCTCTTGCCCTTTCCTTCAAGGATGTAACGGGCGGGGCCGTAGAGCGTCGCAGGGCTCGCCTTGGGAAAACAGTTGGCAAGCGCTTCATTGATTTTGGTATGGTACGCCCGGTACCGCGTGTTGACCTGTTCCTGGGTAATCTGTAACATCATGACGCCGAAAGCTCAAAGTTTGTTATGAAGTGGGGCTTTTTTCAGCTCTTCTATGGTGGCCGACCCGGTGAGGAACATGACGGCCCTCAGGTCGTTCATCCAGGTTTCGATGGTTCGTTCAAGCGTACCGGCATGCAGGGCCTTGAGCAGGGGCTGTGCCGAGGCAGCCAGATCGGCACCGAGGGCGATCGATTTGGCGATGTCGATGCCGTTTCGGATGCCGCCCGAGGCGACGAGGCCCAACTGGGCGTACTCCGGATGCCCAGCCCTGAGTTCGCTGAGGCCTTTCAGGCATTCCGTGGTGGGGATGCCCCAGTTGAGAAGCTCCTGGAGCGCCGAGGGGCTGAACCGGCTCTCTTCGGGGAACCGGGAGAGGTAGCGGAACTCTTCGACCTTCTGCCAGCTGATCCCGCCCGCGCCGGCAACGTCGATCGCCCTGACGCCGGCGTCGGCAAGCCGCCTTGCCACCCTTGCCGATATGCCGCATCCGACCTCCTTGGCGATAACCGGGACCGGTATGGTCGCGGCAACGGTCTGCAGCCTGTCCAGGAAGCCGCTGAAGGCGGTGTTGCCTTCGGGCTGGAAGAGCTCCTGGGCCGGGTTGAGGTGGACGATCAGTGCGTCGGCTCCGATCAGGTCGATCATGGTCGAGAGCTGGGCCCTGTCGAGCCCTGCAGCCACTTCGGGAGCGCCGATATTGGCATAGACGGGCGCGTTGGGAGCGGCTTTCCGTACGATGGCGAAGCTTTCGCGGTGGGACTGGCCTTCGAGGGCCTGTCGCATGCTGCCGACCCCCAGCGGTATGGCGTATTTTTCGGCCGCTTCGGCCAGGGTGCGATTCAGGGCAAGGGCGTCTCCGTAGCCTCCGGTCATCGATGAGATCATGAGCGGGAGCCCGATTTTCCTGCCGAGGAAGCTGGTTGAAAGATCGACTGCCGCGGCGTCGATTTCGGGAGCTGCATTGTGCTCGAAGCGGTATCCGTCAAAACCGGTGGGCGTCATGTCGAAGCAGACCTCCCGTTGGAGGCATATCTCGACATGGCTGTGTTTTCGTTCAGCCGTTATGATGGCGCTGGTCTGCTGCATGGCGTCGGGAAAGGCCTTGACGGTTTGCTATACTTCTCGTTAAAAGTATAACTTATACCAAACATCCCATAACTTTTTTGAGGCTTGCCATTTCGTCCCCATGTTCAGAACGCTCTTCGACATCGCCTTGCGGCATATCCTCGGGCGCAAGCGACAGACGCTGACGACGATGACCGGCGTTGCCGTGAGCACCATGGTGCTCATTACCACGATCTCTCTTACCCGGGGCCTGCTCGACTCGTTCACTGAAACCATCATCGACGTCGCCCCGCACATCACCATCAAGGGGGAGAAGATCGAGCCGGTTCCGGTAGACCTGATTGCCGGAGCTTCAACGAAGGGCCGTTCGTTCGTCGAGGACCATATCGGGCGCGATGACCGGGAGGAGGTTCGCAATTATGGACGGATTCTTGAGATCCTCGCCTCCCCGGAGTACCGGCAGGAGGTGCTTGCGGCCTCTCCGTTCGTCGATTCTCAGGTCATGGCGGTCCGGGGAAGCCGCAACCAGCCGGTGCTGGTCAAGGGGGTGATCATCGAGCGGGAAGAGCAGATCAGCCGTATCGGCAGGAGCCTGACCTCCGGGGATCTGACCCTGTTCCGCAAAAGTCCTGACGCCATCCTCGTCGGGCGTACCGTGGCCCGTGACCTCGAAGTCGACCTGAACGACGCCGTGACGATCATCTCGGCTGACGGCAAGAGCCGCCAATGCAAAGTTGCCGGGGTTTTTTTCACCGGGGTGAACGCTGCTGACAACAGCATCGTCTCATCGCTGAAGTTCGCCCAGATCCTCGAGAGTTTTCCGGCCAACAAGGTGTCCGGTATCGCCCTGAAGATCCGTACCCCCCTTGACGGCGACGGCCTTGCCATGGAGCTCCAGCGGGTTACCGGCTACACCTGCATGACCTGGCAGAAGGAGAACGCCAGCGTCCTGATGCTGTTTGCCCGGATCGGCTATATCGTGATCTCCCTGGTCGCTTTCGTCGGTATCGTTTCAGGGTTCGGGGTGGCCAACATCCTGGTCACCACGGTGTTCGAGAAGAGCCGTGATATCGCCATCATGAAGTCGTTCGGCTTCTCATCAGGTCAGATGGTCGGTCTGTTCGTGTTCGAGGGATTCCTGGTCGG
>JAAXXR010000039.1 GCA_013334335.1 Chlorobiaceae bacterium | reverse complement strand
CCCCCCCTTCGCCAACGCCAAGGGATCATTTCAAGCGATAATCGCCCTTTGCAGAGACGATTGTCGATCCCAAGGGTATGCTGTACGCTGTACAGCCCGTTCCGGGATGACCGAGGCGGGGCTTTCTGCGGAGCAATCCTCTTCAAGCTCTGCTCCGTTCGTGGTTGCCCCACTCGCAAGACCGCATGCTTGACCTTTCAGGACGATTGCTTTCCCGATTGCACGCACCGTTCGATAACCAACGAAGCCGGCATGCTTCCGGCTGGAAAGCGCGACGGGGATTGCTCCCCTACAGGCACGTTTGCCGGCCGCCAGAGCACACATCGGTCACCGATGACGGCCAGGGCATCAAAAAAGTAGCGCCCATTCCTGCTCTGCCTCAAAACATCTTCGACAGTGTGACCACAACGATACTCCTCGCAGGAAACGACATCTACCGTCTCACCCTCATGGCAAGGATCCTCAACACACGGTTTCACAGATCTGAACGCCAGGAGCGGCAGGTCATCCATCGTGATGAACGCCACCAGGATCAACCGTTCTGAAGGTGTCAGGCACCGGCGCTGAGCTGAGCACCTCAACCTGCATTCGATTGACCTGAATGAGGCTCCGGGAAATGGACTTTCCTGCTTGTGAACACCGAAATCTGCCTGAATCGAAAACCTGCATCCGACTGGCAAAAAGAGATACCGTGCTCTCAGAAAGAGAGGATTCGGCATCCATATTATGGTGTTACAACTTGAGAAAACCCTTTACTGCAAAGACCTCGATCGGCTTCCAGGAAATATTCATGCCCGCCCATCTTTCGCTTCATGCGCCTGTTCCACACTCCCCAATCCGGCACTACGTCCGCACTCAAGCGGATCAACCTTGCGATACTTGACGGTCATTCCTGGAGCTTTCTGGATCGGTTCGACGACAGCGCCCTTTCCGAGAGGAGCCCTGTCACCATTTTGCTGCTCCTGCATGTTGCGGCCTTTTTCTTCAATCATGGCTTGCATTACTTCAATTAATTATCCTACCGCCCGCAAACTGATTTGGGCGTACACATACTATTAATCAAAAAGCGTGCCAAACAAAAAGCGACCGCACGACACCATGTCTCGAAAAGCCATTCGCCCACGGATACGATGACTGAGCCGGGACTCGAAAAAGGGCTGTCGGGAAATCCATAACTTGAATTACATTGTCTTACTCGACTGGACCGGCTTGACGGACCGTGAATACCCCTGGCCGTTCCCCCAGACTGAACCAGCTGACAATCCGAGGTCGACTGCACAATCGTTTATCGTAAAACCCAATGAGTAAATCCGCCTTCATCAAAGCCTATTTGAAAAATCCGTCAAGAACGGGCTCGGTCATGCCCTCTTCGGAACGACTGGGCAAGGCGTTCGCAGCCCAGGTCGAACGTTTGTCAGCCGACCGTATCGTCGAACTCGGTCCGGGAACTGGCGCGATCACACAACACATCGCGGAAACCCGGCCTCATCTGGTCGAGATCGACCACGAACTTTGCCGTCTGCTGAGCGATCGTTTTCCCGGATGCGCAATTGAAAATCGCTGCGCCGTCGATTTCCTGGAGGAGTACCGAGAGACGTGCGGCCTGATCGTTTCGATCCCCCTGATCAACAATCCTGAGCGGGACAATATCATCGCCGCCATCAGAAAAGCCTATGCGCGGGGCATCATATCCTGGTGCATGATTTTCACCTATGGACCCGCCAGTCCACTGAAAGAGGTCGGATTCGAAAAATCGACAAAAATAAAATCGGTTATGCTTAACCTTCCTCCCGCACATATCTGGCTGTACGAGTAAGGCCGTTCGAAGCTTGGTGGACGTGAAGTATCCGGCCAACCTCCGGTGCCGAGGTTCCGGCGCTCTTCAAACTTCAGTCCGAAAGCTCCTGTCAAACCGATGCTACCGACATAGCTGCCACCCCCGCCTGCGTCTCAGGCGCATCCGGCCATCCGCAGTTCCTTGGATACCGCGCATAACCGCTGCTTCAGGTCGGAAGAAAGGATAATCTTTTCGGAAGGATACGCCACAACCAGATAAAAAAACCGGAAAGCCGTGAGAAACGCCGGAACAGCTTGATGATCATGCCGGGCGGGTCGGTCGAAAAAACATGCCGGACTTAACGTGGCCGGAGGGCACATCTGGCTGGAGCCAAAGGAGAGGCAAACCCCTGGCCCCTCAGCGAGGGAACGGATCCTGTCCGACAAGCCGATTGGCTTCGAACCGGTAGGTCATCGTTTTGCCCTGCCCGTTGCAACAGGTTTCATTGCTCACCTCGACGCTGACCACTCCGACCCTGCACAGCATGCCCGTTTTGGGGTCCCTGACAAACGGACGCCCCAGCTTCAGGGCCATAACCTCGGTTCCCTCGATGAAGGCTCGTGAAGCAACGTGGGCCGGCCCCCCTTTCGTGTCGAGGACAACGGCAAGCTGCGTCGATTTCCGGTCTCCTTTCATATAGTAGAGAATAACCGCAGCATCAGTGTCGCCGTCACCATCAAGGTCACCCAGCGCGATCTGGCCTGCACGGAGAAACTCGTAATCCTGGTCGACCAGCCTTCGCCCTTTTTCATAGAGGCCCTGGACAAGGCGTATGGTCCGGACCTCCATCTGGTCCGGGGAACCGGGTACGGCGGGATGATAGCCGATGTTCCTGACCGTTTCGGCAGAGACCGCGAGGTTGGCGAACGCCACTGCCATGCCCGGCAGAGGAACAAGAAGGCAGAGCGCCGGCAGAAAGTGGTTCAGTTTCATGGCATCAGACGGTTTGTTTGCCGACGATCTTGTTGTCATTGATTGAGTTTATGTATACCAGGCACCATATCCAAGCCAATCCTGAACAGGTGCGACGGAAACGAAACAAATTCCTGATGTTGGAAAGGGAAATAAAAAAACGGGGCATCTCCTGCCCCGTCATATACGTCAATCTCTGAACCGGCGAACACGTCACATGTGCCCCTCGGCAAGGTACTTCCTGTGCCAGCTCAACGCCTCGTCGAGAAGGTGGGGCGTGTGGCGCCCGGACGAACCCTTGTACGCGCGATCGTGGTAGTCCAGAAGCGCCGGCTTGAAGTCCGGATGCGCGCAGTTTTCGATGATCACCTTGGCCCGCTGGTTCGGAGACAGGCCCCGGAGGTCGGCAAGCCCCTGCTCAGTAACGATGACCTGAACGTCATGTTCGGTGTGGTCGACGTGCGAGGCCATGGGTACGATGCAGGATATCTTCCCGTTCTTGGCCTGGGATGGGGTCATGAAGATCGAGATATAGGCGTTGCGTGCAAAATCTCCCGACCCGCCGATGCCGTTCATGATGGCGCTGCCCATGACGTGCGTCGAGTTGACATTGCCGTAGATATCGGCCTCGATCATGCCGTTCATGGCGATAACCCCGAGACGACGGATCACCTCCGGGTGGTTGCTGATCTCCTGAGGACGCAGGATGATCTTCTCGCGGTACATCTCGATGTTATTGTTGAACTCCGTCAGGCCCGCGTCGCTGAGCGAAAAGGCGGTAGCCGAAGCCATCGAAAGTTTCCCCGATCTGATCATGTCGAGCATTCCGTCCTGCAGTACTTCGGTATAGGCCGTCAGGTTATCGAACGGCCCGTTATTCAGGCCGGCCATGACGGCATTGGCGATGTTGCCCACACCAGACTGCAGGGGAAGCAGGTTTTTCGGGAGACGTCCACGCTTGACCTCATGCTCGAAAAACTCGAGTATGTGGCCGGCGATGAGTTGCGAGTTCTCGTCCGGAGGTGAGAACGGCGAGTTGCGGTCGGAAGCGCTGGTTTCAACGATGGCGATGATCTTGTCAGGATCGCAATGGAGATAGGCGTCTCCGATGCGGTCCCGAGGAGTGACCAGCGGAATCGGTTGCCGGTGTGGCGGCAGGTTCGTACCGTAATAGATGTCGTGCATTCCCTCAAGACGATGGCTCTGCGATGAGTTCACTTCGAGAATAACCTTGTCGGCCTGATCGAGCCAGGTCTTGTTGTTGCCGATCGATGAAGAGGGGACGAGGCGGCCATCTTCAAGAATGCCGGCCACTTCGACGAGGGCAATGTTGAGCTTTCCGAGAAATCCGAACCAGACAAACTGGGCGACATGGGAAAGATGGATGTCCAGATACTCCATCTCTCCCGCGTTGATGCGCTTGCGACAGGTTGGATCGGACTGGTAAGGAAGGCGCATCTCGACGCCATCAGCTTCAGCAAGCGCGCCGTCGAGCTCTGGTGCCGTGGAAGCTCCAGTCCATACACTGATCCTGAATTTCCGACCTTCACGATTGGCCTCGGCAATGCGCTTTGCAAGCGCCATTGGTACGGCCTTGGGATAACCGGAACCCGTGAAACCACTCATGCCTACATTTACCCCGGAGGGGATGAGGGCTGCAGCCGCCTCTGCGGACATGACTCTGTCCTGCAGTGCTTTGCATAGAATACGGGAGGTGTTGTTCATTTCCTGCTTTACTCCGTTTCAAAATTTAAAAACGACGATATGGCACCCTGAACCTGGAATCAGGATGAAACCCCGGGAAAAATCATCCGGACAATGATCATCTGCGCACATCGTCAGATTGATCTGAATGGGTGGAGTACCCGAAGCGTCACGCCCCCTTTTCTCAAGTTTCCGAGAATCGGGAACTTACTAATTTTTCTTCAGGCGATGAAACAAACCGCGAAGATCAGTACTTCCGGTGCAGCCCCAACCTGCCGGGATCATTCATTCGATTATTTTGAAAGAAACCCGACTGCCGCACGTATTAATACATGAACAGTCACGAGCTATGTGGAACCTGTCGTGCGGTCACCGGAAGCCCCCCCGTTTCCATTGCAATGTCGCCGGCACGCAAGGTTCGTCACGTGAATAATCGGTACCATTCATGCGCCATGGGAATACGATTTGTATCCCTGCTGGAGCGGAGCTGTTGAAGTTATGGACACTTTGTTTCAGTAACACCTTTAACTCATCAAGAATCCATGTCTTGCGCTTATCCTGACAAGGTCTTCGTCAACAAAAACAGATTTGAAATCAGGCTCACCGCCCTGTTCCTGATCTTCACCGTCACCGCGTTCGCGGGTGTCCTGTACGAGCAGTTCGACTCCCTCGTCTGGCTGTTCGTGAACCATTCCTGGGACCGCTTCGTCACCCATATCCTCTTTCTGACGATGGTCTCGTTTCTCGTGTACGGTGGCATTCTGTACCACCTGACCAGAATCGGTTATTTCAAAAGGTTTTCGAAAAGCCGAAACGACCTCGACTCGGAGAACAGTCTGATGCACCAGGCCGATGCACCTCGCCTGACCATTCTGGTGCCATCCTACAAGGAAGAGCAGCGGGTAATCATGCAGACCCTCCTTTCAGCCGCCTTTCAGCTCTATCCCCGTCGCCGCGTGGTATTGCTGATCGACAATCCACCGGTCAAGCCATCTGCCGGTCATGATTACCGGTTGCTGAACGAAGCCCGGGGACTTCCGAAAATGCTGACCGACTATTTCAAAATCCACAAGCAGCGATTTGCCGAACTCGAACAGGAGTTCCTGACCCGCAACCAGGACACTCCTGCCGGCCGGGCAGCGGAAACAACCCGCCTGAAAACGCTGTGGACCGAAATGGAACGTTATTTCGCGAGCAAGATTGCCAACTACGACGTTAAAAGCCATGTCGACGAGCTGTTCCTGAACCTGATTTACGACAAGCTCCGCTCGATCTTCGCCGGCAAGCTGACTGGCGATGCGCCCCTCACCATGGAAGAGCTCCAGAGGGAGTACCGCTTTCTGGTCATCCTGTTCGATGTGGAGATCGACTCCTTCGAACGCAAAAAGTACGTCAATCTGTCGCACGCAGCCAACAAGGCGATGAACCTCAACAGCTATATCGGGCTTGCCGGCGGGTTCTTCCGGGAGGAGCAATCCGCCGCGGGCACCATGTTGGTCAGCTGCGAGAAAAACGAAGCGCAGCTGACGATCCCCGGCACCGACTTCTTTATCACCCTTGATGCCGACAGCCTGCTGGTCCCTGAATATTCGGCACGCCTCATCAGCATCATGGAGCGTCCGGAAAACAGCAGCCTCGGCATCGCACAGACGCCGTACAGCGCCATTCCCGGTGCGGACAACCGCATCGAAAGAATCGCCGGTGCAACCACCGACATCCAGTATATGATCCACCAGGGGTTCACTTTCTTCAACGCGACCTACTGGGTTGGCGCCAATGCCCTTATTCGCTCCGCGGCCCTGCAGGACATCAGGATCATGACCGAGGAGCGCGGTTACGACATCCAGAAGTTCATCCAGGACAAAACGGTGATCGAGGACACGGAATCGAGCATCGACCTGGCCAATAACCGCTGGCGGCTGTACAACCACCCGGAACGGCTCGCCTACAGCGCGACGCCACCAGATTTCGGGTCACTGGTCATCCAGCGTCGTCGCTGGGCCAACGGCGGACTGCTGATCACCCCGAAGCTCATCAGGTACCTGCTCGGAGAATTCTCGTTCAGACGGTTTTCTGAAGGTTTCTTCCGCTTCCATTACCTCGTCTCCATCGCAACCGTCAACATAGGACTGCTCCTGCTCATGGTCCTGCCTTTCGGCAAGGAGTTCAACAGCATCTGGCTGCCGCTCACCTCGCTGACCTACTACATCCTGTATGCCCGCGACCTCAACCAGAACGGCTACAGAATCTCGGATGTCTTCAGGGTCTACGCGCTCAACCTGCTGCTGATCCCGGTCAACCTTGGCGGCGTGTTCAAGTCGATCGAACAGGCGCTGACCGGCAAGCACATACCGTTCAGCCGCACGCCGAAAATCCAGGGCCGTACCGCGGCAAGCCCGCTGTACATCATCGCCTCCTATCTGCTGTTTATCCAGTTCTTTGCCGGCGGGCTGTACAGCATCTACAAAGGATTCGTCTATCCTGGCGCATTCTCCCTGCTGAACGCCGCGTTCCTTTTTTACGCGATCGTCCGGTTCATTGGCCTGAAGGAGAGCATGGAGGACCTCAAGCATACCCTGCCGGAGAAAATGCCGTCGCTGAAATTCTCATTTTCCACAGCACAGCTGTTCAAATGGCTGCCGGACGAACAACTCCAGTAACGAGCACGACATCGCATCCATTCTCTTTTTGCGCACCTGATGAACATGAGGCTCATCCTTACCACAACAGCGGTTATCGTGTTCCTGATCTCCGTATTGAGTCCCGCTCCCGCCGGAGCATCACCCATACTTCTTTCGTTCGACGTGGAGGAGTCCGCCGATGTTCCGGCACTGAAAAAGCTTGACATCTCCGTCCCCTCAACCTGGTTCGTCACGGGAGAGTTCGCACGGCGATACCCGGAAGCCGTAAGGAGTCTTGCCAGTGAAGGCAACACCATCGGCTCTCACTCCGACACCCACCGTCATTTCAGAAGCCTTGAACCGGAAAGCATCCGGCTGGAGGTCACCGCATCGAAAAAGATCCTCGAATCGGTCACTGGAAAAGCGGTGACCTGGTTCCGGGCACCATACCTGGAGTACGACGACCGGCTCCTGCAGGCGCTGAAATCGGCAGGGTATCAGGGTGACAGTTCAGAAAAGGAGTCCTGGGCGTCCCAGGCGACCATACTCGAACTTCCCATATCGAATTTTATCAACTCAAGCCTGATCGCCTCCGACTACGACATGATCGAAGAGGCACATTTCGATGACCAGCGGTTTGAAGGCAACCTGAGAAAGATGTATCTCGAAAAGGTGGAAAGCGGCCAGCCATTTGTCGTGCTGCTGCACCCGAGAATTGCCGTAAAAAAGGTCGGCGCCCTCAAGAAGTTTATCGCGTGGGCCGGGAAGCATGACGGGCAGTTCATGTCGTTCAACGGCTATATCACCTCGATCCGGGAACCCCGGCCGCTTCGTCGCGCCGTCTGGATCGAACTGAACCGTACGACGCCCGATCCCGGGACGTTACTCGCGCAGCTCTCCGCCACCGGAACAACCGATGTATTCATCGCTGCCAGCGACACCCTTGGAAACCGATACTACGGCGAGGGCGATACTGGGGACAGGTTCGGCAAAACCGTCAGCATACTCAGATCGAAAGGCATCAGGGTGCATGCCGTGCTCTCGGTTCTTGCCAATGCTGCAACCGTCGGCCTGCATCCGGACTGGGCGATGCACTCAAAAAGCGGAGATCCCTCGGATCTCTGGCTCTCTCCATCGAATCCCGATGTGGTCGACTGGCTGGGCGGCATGGTTCGCGAACTCGTGCGCAATTACCGGCTCGATGGCATCTGCCTGGACAAGCTCGCCCTCCCCAGCTCGGAGTTCGACTATTCGCCCATGGTCATCAGCACCTACGCAAGCGACGCACGGTTCGACCGGACGCCCAGCTTCTCCGAACTGATGAACTCGGACTACACCTCCTGGTGCACCTGGAAATCGCAGCAGATCGCGGACCTTGCAGGCGCGCTCAAAAAAAGCGCCGAAGGTGAACGTGGAAAAAACATTGAAATTTCGACGATTGTACCTGCCTCTACGGCGATCAATTACCGCGAGCCCGAGTCTTCAGGCCAGAACGTGGAAATGCTTGGCCGCAAGGTAGACCTTCTCGTGGCGGACCTTCCGTGGCCGGGAACCCCTGAAGAACTGGAAGCAATCTCCCTCAAGCTTGTCGCCCTGCGCGTCCAGGCCGGTAATCGCCCGATTCTCTTCCGCCTGCCCCAACCCGCCGGATCAGAAAGCGCAAACCAGAACACGTTCAGCGACCCAGTGGTTGCCGTCAGTCAGGGCATTGACGGCATCGGCTTTGCTCCGGGCCCCAAGGAGAGGGGTCAGCAATAGACCGGTCTGGTGTACTCCTGATCGGCACAGTAAGCGCGTAAACCCCGGACCGCTCAGTCGAGAGGCAGGAAAATATCCACTTCGGACTCCCCTTCCGGTACTTCCGGAAAGAACCGCACCCGTTGGAGAAACAGGGGGAAATCCCGACGACGCTCCCCGCTGCCGGGAAACCATCGCGACATGAGTGACCGGATGCTCTCCCCGAGGGTCTCATCGGTGCCGGTATGCCGAAGCACCGCACACCGACCGGCCGGAATGACCCTGAAAAGGATTCCGGACCTGTCAGAATCGGGTTCCCGCTCAACGGCGGCACAGAGATCGATGCGGTACGACTCCGGAGCCGCCGGATCCGGAGGGGCATACAGGATATTGTAGGTCGCGCTTGTTGTCGGCGTCAGGCCATGCTCCGTAAGCCAGGACGCGAACCTCCTCACCGATTCATCGATCAGTGCCGGATCTCCCCGGTGCCGGAAAAGAGCGCGACCTTCGTTTCAGGAAAACCGACGATCCTCACCTCCCTCGCCCTATCGCCAGGTATCACGCCATCTGCATCAGCTGTCGCAGGTGCGCTTAATCGTTCGGCTCTCCCTCATCTCCGGAAGCTTCCTCCCCTCCGGCTTCGGCTTTGTTCATGGCGCCCTTCATGTCCTTCAGGAACGCATCGGCCACGAACAGTCCCGCACCGGCGACCAGAAGGCCCGGCAACCCGCAGGATGCCAACGGAATGCCGATAGGCGACAGGATCAAAGCCGCTCCTGCCACGGTTGCTGCTTGTTTCAACATGATAGTCGGTCGGTTCAGATTGAGTGAATCAACATACTGATTCATATACAGGTCAGTATAGGAAACCTCGACGAAATACGAAAGTATCACGCGATTCCCGGTCGTGGACTTTTCGGAAAAACCAGCCAGACCGTCACTCCTTCCAGCCACCACCCACCGAACGGTACAGATCGGCTACAGCCGAAAGCCGGAGGCGTTTGACATCGGCAAGATCGAGCTCGGCCGACAGAAGGTCGCTCTGTGCAGTGATCACTTCGAGATAGGTGGCCATGCCGCTTGCGAACAGGAGCCTCGAGTTCCTGACGGCCAGCCGAAGTGTCGCCACCCGCTCTGCAGCGATGCGCTCCTGCTCCCCTCGTTTCTGAACCTGCATGAGGGCGTTGGAGACCTCGGCGACCGATCTGAGCAGGGTCTGTCGGAAGGTCAGTTCAGCCTGATCGCGCCTGATGCCGGATTTCCGGTACGCCGCAGTCAGTTCGCCGCGCCGGAACACCGGTTGGAGCACCGACCCCCCGACGATGCCGAACAGGGAGCCCGGCGTACTGAACAGGTTCCCGGAGCTGACCGAGTTCAGGCCCCCCTGCGCCGTGACGACGAGGGAGGGATAGAGCATCGCTTTGGCTGCGCCCATCGTGGCATGCTCGACCATGAGCGACGCCTCGGCGGCCCGCACATCCGGCCGGTTGCGCAAAAGCTCAAGGGGCACGCCGGCACCCAGCGAATCGGGGACGGAAGGACCGGGGAAACCCGGAGTCCGTTTCACTTGCCCGCCGGGCATCCTGCCGGCGAGGATCGACAGCGCGTTTTCCTGTTCGCTCCTCAGTGCTTCGAGTTTCGGGATCAGGAGCTGTGCGACCTGCCGGCGCGAGGCCTGCTGCTGTACCGCCAGGTTCGTGACGTTTCCTGCATCGTACTGCAGGCGCATCATCGTGAGCGTGGAGTCTGCCAAGGAGAGGCTTCGGCGGGTGATGTCGACCTGGGCGTCGAGCATCTTCAGGTTCCAGAAGCCTTGCGCCACATCTGAAACCAGGCGGGTGCGCACAGCTCTTGCCGCATCGGTGCTCCTGAGGTACTCTGCAAGGGCGGCTTTTTTACTGTTGCTGATTTTCGACCAGATGTCGAGCTCCCATGACGATGAAAGGGCGACCGTGAAATCCTTGGCGTTAAGGTCCGAAGAGCCCTGCGCTTTCGAACTGTGCTCGGAATAGCTCGTCGAGGTTGCTGTACCCTGGAGATTCAGGGTTGGAAGGTTGCCGAGCCTCGATGAATTGAGCGACTGCTTTGCGTACTCGATATTCTTCAGGGCGATCCGGAGATCGTTGTTGTTGACCACCGCGCTGTCGATCATTGACCGGAGGTCCGGGTCCGAAAAGAACCGGTTGTACGGCATCTCCGAGATCGGCGTGCCGGAGGCTACTGGTCCTGGATAGGCGTCCGGCATCTGCACGTCGGGTCGGCGGTACTCCTTGACCGGACTGCAGGCGCTCAGGGCCGAGCCGATGAAAAGTACCGTGAACAGGGCTCTTCGGTGAAGCCTGCGAATTGATCTTGCCGGTTCCATCGAGCTCATTCGTGACTCCCCTCTCTGTTCAATTGTTCCTCGAGCAGCGTACCCGGCTCGACAATACGCGCGGCCGGCCCGGTGATCCTCTCCTGCAGGCCCTGAAACGCGACAAACAGCACCGGCACCACCATGATGCCGAGCACCATACCGAAGAACATGCCCCCGATGGCCGCCGCACCGATCGAGTGGTTGCCCATGGCGGCCGGACCGGTCACGAAAAGCAGCGGCAGGAGGCCGGCCACAAAGGCGAGCGAGGTCATCAGGATCGGGCGCAGCCGGGCTTTAGCCCCCTCCACGGCCGACTCCTCGAGCGACAGGCCCGCGACCCGTCGCTGCAGGGCGAACTCGACGATCAGGATGGCATTCTTGGCCAGAAGGCCGATGAGCATGATGATCGCCACCTGCACGTAGATGTTGTTCTCGATACCGGCGAGCTTGATACCGATAAACACACCGAGCAAGCCGGTCGGAATGGAGAACATGACGGCCAGCGGCAAGAGGTAACTCTCATAGAGTGCCGCAAGGAGAAAATAGACGAACACTACCGAGAGCGTAAAAATGAGCAGGAGGCCGCCCGAGGATTCGATCTCTTCGCGGCTCTGCCCTTTCCAGTCGTGGGTGTATCCGGAGGGCAGGTTGGCGCGGGAGACCTCGTCGACAGCCTTGATCGCCTGTCCTGTACTGAAACCGGGCTTGACGACTGCGTTGATCGAAATTGCGTTGAAGAGGTTGAAGTGGTCCACGGCGTCCGGTCCGTACACCTTCTTCAAGGAGACGATCGAGGTGACCGGAACCATCTCCCCTCTCGAACTCTTGACGAATATGCCGTTGAGTGAAGAGGGTTCCCGCCGATCCCCCGGTTCCGACTGCATGACAACCCGGTAATATTTGCCGAAACGGTTGAAATCGGAAGCCTGCATGCTGCCGTAGTATGCCTGCAGGACAGTCATCAGATCCTTCACGTTGACCCCAAGCTCGCCTGCCCTTGCATTGTCGACTTCGAGCTGGTATTGCGGCCAGGTTGCCTTGAAGGTGGTGAACGCCATGCCGATCTCCGGGCGCTTCATCAGCTCTCCGATGAAACCCTGCGACACCTCCCCGAATCTGCCGAACTCGCCGCCGGTGCGGTCCTGCAGGACGAGCTCGAGCCCGCTGACCGTGCCGAAGCCAGGCACCGTAGGCATGGAGAGCGCGAAGAACGAGCCCTCCTTGATCGACGAGAGTTTGCCGGAAACGGCGCCGATGACCTCTTTGATATTCCTCACCTTGCCCCGCTCGTTACGCTCCCTGAGCTGCATGAACATCAGGCCTGAGGCCGGAGAGGAGCTTCGTGAAAGGATGTTGATGCCCGCAACCGAAATCACCTTCCTGATGGCCGGCATCGACTGCATCATCGCTGAGGCCTTGTCCATCGACGCCTGGGTGCGAGAAAGCGAGGTACCAGGAGGCATCGTCACCGACACGATCACGAAACCGTTGTCCTCGTCCGGGATGAAGCCGCTCGGGGTGACCCTGAAAAGCCAGATGGAGACAATGGCGATGCACCCGAGAATGCCAAAGGCGAGCTTCCGGTTGCGCAGCGCGTAGAAGAGGGTGTCGATATACCGGCGCTTGACCGTTTCAAAACCGGCGTTGAATGCCGTGAAGAACCGGTGGGCGAAAGCACCGAATCGCTGGTGCTTTGGCGCCCCCTCTTGATGAAGGTCGGTCAGGAAAAGCGCGCACAGCGCCGGACTGAGGGTCAGCGCGTTGACCGCGGAGATCAGGATTGCGATGGCCAGCGTGAAGGCGAACTGGCGGTAGAACACACCCGTCGAGCCCTGCATGAAGCCGACCGGAAGAAACACCGAAGCCATGACGAGGGTGATCGTGACGATGGCCGTGGTGATCTCGCGCATGGCGGAAACTGTGGCGACCGTCGATGGCCAGTGCTTCTCTTCGATCTTGGAATGCACCGCCTCGACCACCACAATGGCGTCGTCGACCACGATACCGATAGCAAGTACAAGGCCGAAAAGCGTCAGCACGTTGATCGAAAAACCGAAGAGGTTCATGAAAAAGAAGGTGCCGATGATGGCCACCGGGACGGCAATGGCGGGGATAAGCGTGGATCGGAAATCCTGGAGGAAGATGAACACCACGAGGAAGACTAGCAGGAAGGCCTCGATGAGGGTGTGCTGCACCTGCTCGATCGATTCGTCGACCACCTTTTTGGAGCTGAAGGGAATCGAGTACTCCACGCCGGAAGGAAACGAGAGCGAGGCCTTTTGGAGCACCTTGCGAAGTTCCGTCTCAACCTTGTTGGCATTCGAACCAGGCGATTGGTAGACGGCGAGCACCACGCCCGGCTTGCCGTTGGCCTTGGTGTTCACCGTATAGCTGTAGGCGCCGAACTCGATCCTGGCGACATCCCTCAACCTGAGCAGCGAGCCGTCCGTGTTGGCCCGGATCACGATGTTTTCATACTCCTCAGGCAGGGCGTACTTACCACGGTATTTCATGACGTACTGCAGCGGCTCGTTGCTCATCTGGCCAAACGATCCGGGAGCCGCTTCGAGGTTCTGGCTCTGGATTGCCGCCGAGACCTCCTGTGGTGTCAGACCGTAGGCTGCCATCTGCTGGGGACGAAGCCAGACGCGCATGGCGTAGTCCATGTTGCCGTAGACCGATACCTGACCCACGCCAGGCACCCTGGCAAGGTCATCGACGATGTTGATCTTGGCATAGTTCTGCAGGAAGGTGGTGTCAAACTCCTTCTGGTTGCTCGACAGGTTGATCAGCATGATCTGGCTGTTCTGCCGCTTGACGGTGGAGACGCCGATCTGGTTAACCTCGGTGGGAAGACGGCTCGTGGCCTGGGCCACACGGTTCTGCACATTGACCGCCGCCTGGTCGGGGTTGGTGCCCTGTTTGAAGAACACATTGATCGATAGCGTACCGTCGTTGGAGGAGGTCGAGGTCATATAGGTCATGTTCTCGACGCCGTTGATCGCCTCCTCCAACGGCGGAGCCACCGTGCGACCGACGGTTTCTGCGCTGGCACCGGGATAGCTGGCCGATACGGAGACGCTCGGAGGGGCGATGTCCGGGAACCTCGTGATCGACAGTTGGCTCATGCTGACCAGACCGAGCAGCACCAGGATGACTGAGATGACGGTCGAAAGGACAGGGCGAGCGATAAAACGTTCGAACATGGGCTCTTCGGGTTAACGGGTGTTGAGCCGGGCTGGTGCGGAAGAAGAGGCGGTGCCCGTCGGCTTGATGACCGCGCCATCCTTGAGCTTGTCGATACCGGCCGTCACAATGCTCTCCCCCGGCTTGAGGCCGCTCTTGACGATATAGTTCGGGCCGGACTTGCCCGAAACCGAGATCACCTGTTTCCTGACCTTGTTGCCTGGCTCGAGCACGAAGACGAAGAGTTTGTCCTGAAGATCGACCGTGGCCGATTGCGGTACGAGCATGATGTCGTTGAAGCGGGCGGTAAGGGTTACCGTGCCCGAATTACCGCTCCTGAGCAACCCGTCGCTGTTCGGGAAGGAGGCGCGCATGCCGATCGATCCGGTCAGCCGATCGAAGCCGCCACTCAGGGACTCAAGCTTGCCGTGATGGGGATATGACGAACCGTCCGAAAGGGTCAGAGAGACCGGCGGCACGTTAGACACCTTTTCGTCGATCGTATTGCCGGCGTAGAGGCTCTTGAACCTTGCGAATTCGATCTCGCTGATGCTGAAAACAGCAAACATCTGACCGACGTCCGAGAGCGTGGTGAGGGGCTGCGTCTGGTTTTTGGTGAGCAGCGTCCCCTGGCGGAAGGGAATACGGCCGATATATCCGGCGACCGGTGCCTTGATGAGCGTGTAGTCGAGGTTGATGCGCGCCGACCGGGCTTGGGCTGTGGCCTGCTCGGCCGTGGCGCGGGCGCCCTGCGCCTGGGCTTTGGCCGTGGTCAACTGCACCGGAGCCACGACATTGTTCTCCACGAGCGGAACCAGCTTGTCCGCATTCACCTTTGCAACCGATGCCTGCGCCTCGGCAGCATGCTGAGCAGCCAGGGCAGTGTTGTACTGTTCGCGATATGCGGCATCGTCGATCCTGAAAAGCGGTTGCCCTTTCCTGACCGGATCGCCCTCCTTGACCAGGATCTCCTGGAGCACGCCGTCCACCTGAGGCCGGATTTCTGCGTCGGCACGCCCTTCAAGCCGCACCGAGTACTCCGTGGAGAGATCCGCGGTGGCCAATTCGACACGCATCACCGGTAATGCCGGCGTCTTGTTCCTGTCATCCCCCCCCCCTTTACCGCCACAGCCGGAAAGCGCCAGGGTTGCGCCGAAAGCCGCCACACGGGCAATTCGTAATATGTGCAGGGAGGCGCCCGAGGGAGTTCTGATGGTCATGCTGTTGCTCTTGATCAGTGTATGGTAACTGAAACTATCCCTGCCCTGTCCCGGCAACGAACTGCCGAGCGGTCGTCGGGCTGATGTCCGCTTAACGATAACGAAAAAACAAGATATTCTCCTGTTCGTCACCATCTGTTTTCAGCTTGCTGCACAGGTTGGACGTCGAAAAGGGCGCAATTCCTGCTCTCGAATTCGAGCAATTGCCGTTTCAGGTCGAGCCCTCCCCGGTACCCCCCCGCACCTCCAGCTCTTGGTACGACCCGGTGACAGGGAATAAAAATCGGCAGGGGGTTGCGCCGGCAAGCTGTACCGACAAACCGCGCCGCGCCCGGAGAGCCGACCGATGCGGCAATCGACCCGTAGGAAATGGTGCCGCCATAAGGAATGGCTGACAGGGCATCCCACACCCGGCGCATGGATACCGTCCCGTCAGGAGCGAGCGGTAACGAAAACGCCCGGATCTGGCCGGAAAGCCAGGCATCGAGCTGGCTGAACGCCTCGTGCAGCAACGGCGTGCCGCCCTGTTCATAACCTCCCGGAAACGCCTCATTGTCGAAAAACAGCCCCGTGAGCGCCCCCCCATGTTCCGCAATGGCGATCTTCCCGATAGCCGTCGGCCTGACTTCGATCTTCATCTCTCCTGACTCCTTTCGGCGCACCTGCCGCACTTTACTCCATTATATGAAAATAGGGCCGTCCGGACAATCTGCGGCATGCCGAGGCAGGGAAGGCTCCGTTGAGCCCACTGGCACGCGCGATTTTCAGATGCGGTCTTTGATTGGTATGTTGGTATATGAAAACCAACTGTGCAGAACCGGCCGTCAACGCCTTCTTTGAAAAGATCTCACTCGAAGACCTGGATCCTGCATGCCTGTTGTATGAGGAGTGCAGGTTCAGCCATAGCAGTTTCGTCAATGCGAAGCTCTCCGGAATGGTCTTCAGGAACTGCCTCTTCGAAACGTGCGACCTCAGCCTCGCGAGCTTCAGGGAGACCTCCCTCCAGGAGGTGAGGTTCCTGCGTTGCAAGCTGCTCGGGGTCCAGTTCAGCGAATGCCGAAAACTCATGCTCCGGATCGGTTTCAATCAATGCATGCTCAGGTTGTCGGTATTCAACAACCTCGATCTCCGGAACACCGTCTTCGAGGAGTGCGACCTGCAGGAGGCCGATTTCACGGAAGCGGATCTGGCGGGGACCAGATTCACGAAATGCAACCTTTCGAGGACGACCTTTTTCAGGACCAACCTCGAACGTGCCGACTTCCGGTCAGCTTTCGGCTATTCGTTGGCACCGGAATCGAACCACTTGAAAAAGGCAAAGTTTACGATGCCTGAAGTACTTGGGCTGCTCGACAGCTACGGCATCGAGATCGAGTAGGACCGGAACACCAGACCCCGGGAGACACAGTAACCTTATTGCTCGCCCCCTATGAAGACATGCGAGGCTGGTCACAGCCCCAGAATACAGTACGATGCCGGGTTCCAGCGTTCAATGCTGCAGGTTGCCGATGAAGGTTTCTGGGAATGGGACCTTGCCAGCAAACGATTCTGGCTGAACCCCTTTTTCAGCAGGCTCGCCGGGATCTTCGCCCATGAGGCCCTGCTCGAAACGGACCTCTTCGCCTCGATCATCTACCCGGAAGACCGGCAGGGTTTCTTCGATTCCGTACTCGCTGGCGCATCCGACACGGTGGTCTCGACCTCATGCAGGTTCCGCCTGCTTTCGGGTGATGGCCGGACCTACTGGCTCGAGTCCAAGAGCAGGGCCGTTGATTTCGACGGCGACGGCAACCCCCTCCGCATCATCGGGCATGTCACCGACATTACGGAACGAAAGCCAGCCGAAGAGCAGCTGAACAAACTCAACCGGGCCCTGCTGGCCATCAACAACTGTAACCAGGCGCTGCTGAGGGCGAACAACCAGAAGGAGCTGCTGGAAGATATCTGCCGGATCGTCGTCGAGGTCGGCGGGTACCGGATGGCGTGGGTAGGCTATGCTGAGGACGATCCGGGAAAAAGCGTGAAACCCGTCGCCGTTGCCGGTGTTGAAAATGGATTCCTCGAGACCGCCAATATGTCCTGGGGGGATGTTGACCGGGGACGGGGAGCAACGGGCATCGCGATTCGTACCGGCCGGCACTGCGCAATCCGGAACATACGGACTGACCCCAGATGCGAGCCCTGGCGCGAGGAAGCCGTAAAAAGGAGTTACGCCTCCGCCCTGTGCCTTCCCCTGAAAAACGAACACCGGGTGTTCGGTTCGCTCACGATCTATTCATTGATTCCTGACGCCTTCGATTCGGAAGAGACCGAACTGCTCTCATCGCTGTCAGACAACATGGCCTACGGGATCACCATGTTGCAAAACCGCACGGCGCAAGAACTGACGTTGATCGAGCTGCGCCAGAGCGAGGAGCGCTACCGGAGCCTCTTCGAGAACCGCCACACCGTCATGCTGATCGTCGAGCCGGAGAGCGGCTCGATCGTCGACGCCAATCCCGCCGCAGTGGGCTTCTACGGCTGGAATCGCGACCGGATCATGAGTATGAACATCAACGAGATCAACACCCTGACGGACAGGGAGATCAAGGATGAGATGCGGCGGGCGCACCAGTTGCACTGCAACTGTTTCTACTTCCGTCACCGGATCGCCGACGGTTCGATACGGGACGTCGAGGTCGTCAGCGGCCCTATTTTCATCCAGGGCAAGTCGCTGCTCTACTCCATCGTCAACGACGTCACCGAAAAGAAACGGGCACAGGAACAGCTGGTTGAAAACAACCGTCGCATGCACTACATCCTCTCGGAGGCAAATGCCGGTCTTTGGGAAATGGGCATGGAGTCGGGCGAAACGGTATGGTCCGAGGAGGTTTGGCGCCTTTTCGGCATCAGGGCGCACAGCTGTGAACCGTCCTATGAAAACTGGCTCAAGACCATCGTCCCGGAAGAGCGCGACCTGATCAGGCGCACCGCCGAGGATGCGCTGGAAAAAGGCGCGGAGTTCAACGCAACATGGCGGACCCGGGATGCCGACGGAAGCATGCGCTGGCTCATGTCGAGAGGCACCCCCTTCAAGGATTCCGATGGACAGGTGTTGCGGTATGTCGGCATCATCATCGACATCACCGACCGTAAAATCGAGGAAGAGGAGAAGCTGCGGCTTGAAACGCAGCTCCGCAAAGCCCAGCGCCTCGAAACCATAGGTACGCTCGCTGGAGGCATCGCCCACGACTTCAACAACATTCTGACGCCGATCCTCGGCTACGCTGAAATCGG
>JAAXXR010000004.1 GCA_013334335.1 Chlorobiaceae bacterium | reverse complement strand
ATCCCAGGAGTGGCGGCATATCGTTGCGGTCAGGGTGTCGATATAGCAGGAGCCGGCCGCCGGATCCACGACGCGGTCAAGACCGGACTCTTCCCTCAGGAGGTGGTGGATGTTCCTGGTGATCCGGGCCGCAAAATCAGCCGGCACCGATCCGGCAGCATCGAACGACGCAAGCTGGAGCGTGTCGCATCCACCGAGGATGGCCGAGACGGCTTCGGTGGAGATGCGCAGGATGTTGGTGTAGGGGTCGAGCACCGATGTCGCGCGCCTGGAGGTGCGCACGAAGACGAGCGGTTCCGGCATCGAGTTTTCTGGCACGCCATAAGCCCCCAGGAGCTGGGGCCACATCGCCCTGAATGCCCTGAGTTTGGCGAGTTCCGGGAAGTGGCTTGTGCCTATGCAGAAAACGAATGCCATCGAAGAGGCCAGGTTCGTCGCTTCGAAACCTGCATCGGTGAACCGGCTGAGCAGGTCGCTGGCTCCGGCTAACGCGAAGGCGAGCTCCTGGGTGATGGTCGCCCCGGCGTCATGGAAACGCTCCGTGCTCACGCAGAGTGTCCTGAATCCCGCGGGATGGTCCCCTGCGTCGTCGGGGGTTGCCGTTCCCGAATCATTGAGGATGGCGCCAGTGTTGGCAGAGAAGCCGGTGCACTTCATGAGGTTGCCAAGCAGTTCCGATGCGTCGCCGAAAGCTCCGGAAAGGTAGATCGGGACTGACGAAAGGTCAAGCCCGCCGACGAGTGTGCCAAGCCTGTCCGCACTCGACTGTGACGGCTCCGAGAAGCGGAACTCGATGGAGTTTGCACCACCCGCGAGTGCTGCGGCTGCTGTTTTTGCGGCTTCGACCGGGTTTCCGGCATCGACCGGTTCGCAGATGTTCCATGAATTTGCCGACCGCTTGAGCGGCACGACAGGGGAGGGCAGGGCGGTTCGGCGGTTGTACCAGGGCTCGATGGCAAAGCCTTCCGGTGTTTTCCAGACGATCTTGTCGTAGTCGGCACCCTTGAGTTCTTTCAGAACTCTCGATTTCCAGTCGGCGTGGTCCACCGGAGGAAACCCGGAAAAAAGAGATTCAGCCTGGGACATTGGTGATGATGTTCTGCTGGTTCTTGCGTTCTGGCGCCGTGCCGGCGATGGCCGGCATCGGTGCCTCTGTTTTCACTTGGACATTTGCCGTTCGATGATCTCACGGATTCTGGCCTTCATTTCAAAGGGGCGTGCGACCATATCGACGAAGCCCTTCTGCTGCAGCCAGTTGGTGGTCTGGAAATCCTTCGCCGTACGTTTTCCGGTGTACTGTTCGATCACCCGCTTGCCGGAGAAACCGATGTTGCCGGCGTTGTGCTCGAAAATCCTGATTCCTCGCGATCCGAACCCGATGGCAGCGCCGCCGAGCGTCGGATCGGTGACGATCGTGATGAGCGGCAGGCCGGTCTTCTCGATCCTGGAGAGTGCAACGTGTATTTTCGGGATGCTGACCATCGAAGAGCACCCTTCGTGCATACGTGCGCCGCCGCCGGCAGCCTGGATGATGAGCGGGCAGCTCCTGTCGATCGCAAGCTGCGCCGCCTGCCACACCTTCTCGCCGGTCGACATGCAGAACGAACCGCCGAGGAAGCCGAAACTCGTCGCGCACATCACGACATCGTAGCCGTCGACCTTGCCGTCGCCGGTGATCAATGCCGAAGACATGCCGTTCTTGACGCGGGCTTCGGCGATCTTCTCGCTGTAATCGGGAAAGTTCAGGATATCCCTGTCGACGATATAGCGGGTCTCCTTATGTTCGGTGAAGGTACCCGGATCGAGGATCAGGTCGAGGTAATCGTGCGCCGAAAGGCGAACGTAGCGGTGGCCGCAGGTGTCGCAGACGAAATTGTCGGCAACCAGTTTGCTGTAGAATACCGGATCGGCGACATGCTTGCCCAGCTCGTTCCGGCACCCCTTGTGGCGCGCGATAAACTGGTTCTTGTCCGGTTTCGGGATGAAGCAGGAGATCGAGCGCTCATAGGTGTGAATGGCATCCTCGGTCGTCAGGTCCCACTGCCCGATTCTCTGCCAGCGGTCGATACGGCGTTCGAACACGTTGTGGAAATGCTCGCTGGCGAGTTTTCCGGCCCATCTGGAGACCACGTCGCGGAAAGACTCGAGCGCTTCAGTACGGAAACGGTGCGCCGGACCGGCGTGCTCGGGGATGAGCTCGTCGACAATGCCGTTCAGGAGAGCCTCCTTTGCCGTGATCTGCGAGATTTCCGCCGCGAAGTTGGCCTTGTCCCTCGTCCTGAAAAGAATCGAGGAGCAGGCCTCCGGGGAGATGACCAGGTAGGTCGAGTACTGCATGGCGAGCACGGCGTCGCAGCCGGTCAGGGCGATGGCACCGCCGCTGCATCCCCGGTTGATGATCACCGAGATGGTCGGGACTCTCGATTCGGCGAGGGCCTGCATGCAGCGCCCGATCTTCCAGGCGATGCCTCCGGATTCGGACGCTTCGGTCGGGTCGGCGCCAGCCGTGTCGATCACGGTGATGACGATCCGGTTCTCCGCCTCGGCGATGGCGATGGCGTCGATGGCTTTCTGGAATGCGGCCGGGGTGGGCATGCCCTGGTTCCATTTGATCACCTGGGTGTGATCCTTCATGGCGTGCTGGAGATCGCCGAAATTGGAGGTCGGGCCAGACTGCTGGCCGATGAACATGACCGGATGGCTGGAGTCGTTGTAACGGATGTCGGCGCGGTGGGTCTGGATCAGGCAGCTTCCATGGTGGTCGTTCTGGAGGCATTCGGAGACGTTGTCGAAAACGTCGAGGTAGTCAAGGTACTTGGGGCGTTCGGGGTGAAATGACAGCTGGTACTTTTCGTATTCGGTCAGTTTCTTGATTGACTGGATCGAATAGCTGAACTTTTCGTTTTTCTCGAAAGGCAGGTAAAAATGTTTCACGGTTATCTGCGTAAGTTCTTAGTGGTGATGTGGATTAGGTTCCACCAATTCAAAAAGAACACGGTTGGTCTGTTTTGGGTGAAGGAAGACGATTTTTTTACCTCCTGCGCCGATCGACGGCGTCCCCAGGGGATTCAGCCCCAGTCCGGTCACCCGTTCGGTCTCCTGTGGCAGGTTGTCAGTCGCCAGTGCGATATGGTGCATCCCTTCGCCGTTTTTTGCGATGAATTTCGATACCGCCCCGTCATCTCCGAGCGGCTCGAGCAGTTCGATATGTGTCTGGCCGATCGGTATGAAGGCCACACGGACCTTTTCCGAAGGGACCTCTTCAACGGTGACCGAACCCGGGTCGCACCCAAGGACGTTGAGAAACGTCCCGAGTGCGGCATCGAGGTCCTGAACCGCTATCGCTATGTGGTCGATCCTGTTGATCATGGTGCAGCGGTTCCTTCTGGTTTACGAGCGTTTTTTTGCGTAGCCGATGGTCTGCAGCGCCTCGCTGATTTCATCGAGGATGGCGGGATCATCGATCGTCGGAGGCATGGTATACTCCTCACCGTTGGCGATCTTGCGCATCGTTCCCCTCAGGATCTTGCCCGATCTGGTCTTCGGCAGGCGATTGACGATGACGACCGTTTTGAACGAGGCGACCGGCCCGATGTTTTCCCGGACATACTCGATCACGTGCTTGATGATCAGCTCCGGCGGGGTGTCCACGCCGTTCTTCAGCACGAGGAAGCCCATGGGGATTTCGCCCTTCAGGTCGTCAGCAACGCCGATCACGGCGCTTTCGGCAACATCCGGGTGTTCGCAGAGTTCAGCCTCGATTGCACCCGTCGAGAGGCGGTGTCCGGCCACGTTGATGATGTCGTCCGTCCTTGACATGATGTAGATGTAGCCATCCTCGTCAATGTATCCTGCGTCACTGGTCTGGTAGTAACCGGGATAGGTCTTCATGTAGCTTTCATTGAAGCGGTTGTCCTGTTTCCACAGGGTCATCATCGTGCCCGGAGGAAGCGGCAGTTTCACGACGATGTCGCCCATCTGGCCGGCAGGAAGCTCCTCAAGTTCGGCGTTGACCACCTTGACGTCATATCCGGGGACGGCCCTGGATGCCGAGCCGTACTTGATCGGCCCGGGTTCGATACCCTGGCAGTTTGCTGCGATGGCCCATCCGGTCTCGGTCTGCCACCAGTGGTCGATGACCGGCACCTGAAGCTGGGTTTCAGCCCACCTGACCGTGTCCGGATCGGCTCGTTCGCCAGCGAGGAACAGTGCCCTGAAGTTCGAGAAGTTGTAGCGGCGGATGTAGCTTCCGGTGGGGTCCTCTTTCTTGATGGCCCTGAACGCGGTCGGAGCGGTGAAGAGCACCGCCACGTCGTGCTCGCTGATGATCCGCCAGAAAGTGCCGGGATCGGGAGTCCCGACCGGTTTACCTTCGAAGATGACCGTTGTGCAGCCATGCAGCAGCGGGGCATAGACGATATAGGAGTGGCCGACAACCCAGCCCACGTCGCTGGCTGCCCAGAATACCTCTCCAGGCTTGACATTGTAGACGCTCTCCATGGTCCATTTCAGTGCGGCCATGTGACCGCCGTTATCGCGGACGATGCCTTTCGGCTGTCCTGTGGTGCCGGAGGTGTAGAGAATATAGAGCGGATCGGTAGACTCGACCGGGACGCACTGCGCGGGGGCGACGCCAAGCAGCGCCTGCTTCCAGGTCATGTCACGGTCTTCGTTCAACAGGGCCCTCATCTGCGGGCGCTGAAGGACGATGCATATTTCAGGCTTGAAGTGGGCCAGTTCGACCGCGAAGTCGAGCAGGCGGTAGTAGTCGATGATCTTTCCGTGTTCCACGCCGCATGATGCCGAGATGATCACCTTCGGTTTGCAGTCGTCGATGCGGACGGCGAGTTCATGGGAGGCGAAGCCGCCGAAGACGACCGAGTGGATAGCTCCGAGCCTGGCGCACGCAAGCATGGCGATAACAGCTTCGGGAATCATCGGCATGTAGATGATGATTCGGTCACCTTTTCTGACTCCGCGGGCCTGGAGGGCTCCGGCAAACAGGGCGACCCGGTCACGGAACTCCCGATAGGTATATTTTTCTATAGTGCCGGTAACCGGGCTGTCGTAAATGACGGCGGTCTGGTTGCCACGTCCTTCATCGACATGACGGTCGAGGGCGTTGTAGCAGGTGTTGGTAACACCGCCGGTGAACCAGCGGTAAAAAGGAGGGTTTGAATCGTCGAGCACCTTGTCCCACTTGGTGTACCAGTGGAGTTTTTCACCAATGTCTCCCCAGAACTGCTCCGGGTTTTCAACCGATTGCCGGTGTACGGCGCTGTAGGAAAGTGACATACTGACGACCCCCTTTGATGTGATAGTTTATTAGATGGGTAGGGAGAGACGGATTACGTGTTGGACAAAAGCGGAGCGTGGATGAGGTTTTGGTTTCGCATCGGTGAACGAAATTGAAAATCTTGGAAAAACCAATGTTAACAAAAATACGGAATTAAGCAATGCGGCTATTGCGGCGATTGAGCGGTTTTTTCCTGAAATGCGCCCCTGCTTCCTGCTTGACAGTTCAATGGGCGGAGCAGGCCGAAAAGTGAGATGAGCTCGTCTACGGAGAGCGCCTCCGCGCGCAGCCTGAGCGTCTCCTGGGGAACGCCCGAGGTGTCGTAGTCCTCTTTGAGGTTGTTCAACAGGGTTTTGCGCCGTTGCCGGAAAGCACAACGGATGAACGCCCTCAACCCGTCACTGTCGTTTACCGGGTCCTGTGGCTTCGGCACCAGGTGGATAACGGCGCTGTCAACCTCGGGGCGTGGTCTGAACACCGCCCTTCCGACCTTGAACAGGTACTTTACGTCGAAGAAAGCCTGCAGTTGCACGGCCAGAATGCCGTACTCCTTAGTCCCGGGGTTGGCTGCCAGGCGAAGGGCGACTTCGTGCTGCATCATGAGGGTGGCGGACGAGATAAGCCTGCGATGGTCGAGCAGCCTGAACAGAATTGGGCTGGTGATGGAGTAGGGGATGTTGCCGAGTACGGCGATCCTGCCGCCTTCGGCGATTGGCCCGAGCGGCACTTTCAGGAAATCGCCCTCGATCAGGGTGATTCCAGGGTGCTCCCGCCTGATGAACGCTGCCAGGGCCTGATCTTTCTCGATGGCCGTGAACGAAGGGAGGACCTCGAGAATGGCTGAGCTGAGCGCTCCGAAGCCTGGGCCGATCTCCAGTACCCGCGCGCCCTCTGCGATGCCCGATTCACGGACGATCTTTCTCGGGATATTGCGATCAGTCAGGAAGTTTTGGCCCAAATTTTTTTTTGCCGCTATATGCGTATGCTTATATTCAACTTTCGTCATCGTCGAGGGTATGATTAAGATCGCGAATCAATGAAGAGTCCCGACAGGTCGGGACGGCGGACATTTGCTTCTGTCCATTGCCCCGGGCTTCAGCCTGGAGGGATAAGTTCCAATAATTATAAGCTATTCTGTCATTAATGGGAGAGAAAAATACCATCGAGGCGACCGAGAAGTACGCTTCCCGGGGCAACAAGGCAACCCGAACCGGGTTCGGTGAAGCGCTGCTTGAAGCAGGCCGCGAAAACCCTGCGATCGTGGCTCTCTGCGCCGACCTTACCGGTTCGCTCAACATGAATCTGTTCCGGGACGAGTTTCCGGAGCGTTTCATCCAGACCGGTATCGCCGAGGCGAATATGATCTCCATGGCGGCAGGCCTGGCGACCACCGGCAAGATTCCGGTTGCATCGAGCTTCGCCGTGTTTGCGACCGGTCGTGTCTACGACCAGATCCGTCAGTCGGTCTGTTACTCGAACCTCAATGTCAAGATCTGCGCTTCGCACGCCGGACTTACCCTTGGCGAGGACGGCGCCACGCATCAGATTCTCGAGGATATCGGCCTGATGAGGAGCCTACCCCGCATGACCGTCATCGTGCCTTGCGATTACAGCGAGACCAAGCGCGCCACCAAAGCCATGCTCGAGCATGAGGGGCCGGTATACCACCGGTTCGGCCGCCCGAACGTGCCCGATTTCAGCAGTGACGAGGACGGATTCGAGATCGGCAAGTCCATCCGCCTCCATGAGGGCAAGGACGTCACCGTCATCGCCTGCGGCATCATGGTCTGGAAAGCCCTCGAAGCCGCCAGGATTCTTGAGAAGGAGGGGGTATCTGTGCGTGTGATCAACATGCACACCATCAAGCCGATCGATACGCTTGCCATTGTCATGGCCGCCCACGAAACCGGAGCAATTGTCACGGCTGAGGAGCATCAGATGTACACCGGCCTCGGTGAAGCCGTGGCCAACGTCTGTGCCCGCAACATTCCCGTTCCGATCGAGATGGTCGCCGTCGAGGACACCTTCGGTGAATCGGGCAAGCCGGACGAATTGCTGGCGAAGTACCGGCTGACCACTGAAGACATTCTTGAAAAGATTTACCTCGCGCTGCGCAGGAAAGATTAATGGTCGTCGTACATTCAGGAAGAGTTTATCCCGACGGACAAATCGTACATTTTCCCTTGTTGCACCAGGCTCCAGCCCTGGGGGACAGGGACAGGAAACCGGAGAACACCACACAATGTCGATGCCGAATTTCAATGACATGATGAAGCAGCTCAAGGAAGCTGGCGAGAAGATGCAGGATGTGCAGAAACAGCTCGAAAAGCTTACCGCAGAGGGCGAGGCGGGCGGTGGGATGGTCCGCGTGAAAGTCAACGGACGCCAGAAGCTGCTCGAACTTCGCATCGATCCCGAAATCATGGACGACGTCGACATGGTGCAGGACCTCGTCGTGGCGGCCGTCAACAATGCCCTCGAGGCTTCTGCCCAGCTCGCGCAGAACGAGATCACCAAAGCTGCCGGCGGCATCAATCCTGCCGATCTCCTGAAGAACCTGAACCTGGGTCAGTAACCGATTTTTCATGCGCTATTCCTCTGGAGCCATCGAGGCGCTGATCGATGAGTTTGCAAAGTTGCCCGGCATAGGCCGGAAAACTGCGCAGCGCCTCGCCATGCATGTGCTGCAGGAGCGGCGCCCGGAGGTCGAGAAGCTTGCCTTGGCGCTTCTCGAGGTCAAGGACAAGGTTACCCGCTGCACCGTTTGCCAGAACATCACCGATCTCGGCACTGATCCCTGCACGGTCTGCACCTCCACCGGGAGGGACCGCACGGTTATCTGCGTCGTCGAATCGCCGGTCGAGGTGCTCGCCTTTGAAAAGACAGGGCATTACAAGGGGCTCTACCACGTGCTGCACGGAGTCATTTCACCGCTTGACGGCATCGGGCCGGACGACATCAAGGTCCGCGAACTGCTCGCCCGCCTTCAACCCGGGACTCCGGGAGAAGTTCGCGAGGTCGTGCTTGCCCTGAACCCGACGGTAGAAGGGGAGACCACCTCGCTCTACATCGGTAAACTGCTCAAGCCGCTCGGAATCAGCGTCACCCGCATTGCAAGGGGCATTCCGGTCGGCGCCGAACTCGAGTTCATCGATGAAGCCACATTGTCTCGTGCCATGGAGGGGCGCTTGGCGATCTGAGTTCTCGATCGGCTTGTCCTCAACCATTTCAGAATATCATTCTCACTGATGAACGGAGACAACAAGAAGGTACTGATTATCGGCGGCGGCCTTGCTGGCCTGACCGCGGCAAAAAGGCTTGTCGACCGTGGCTTCCAGGTCCGCCTGCTTGAAAAGCGACCTTTATTCGGAGGTAAGGTGTCCGCATGGAAGGACCAGGAGGGCGACTGGATCGAGTCCGGCACCCACTGCTTTTTCGGCGCCTATGACGTGCTTTACGATCTGATGAAGGAGATCGGCACCTATCACGCCGTGCTCTGGAAAGATCATCGTTTGACCTATACGCTCGACGGTGGGGGGAGCTTCACTTTCGCCACATGGGATATGCCCAGCCCACTGCACCTGCTTCCGGCGATCATCAGGAACGGTTACTTCACCTTCGGCGAGATGGCGGCGTTCTCAAGGTCGCTCATCCCCCTGGCACTGAAGCGAGATAAGTATCCGCCGACGCAGGACCATCTGACCTTCGCGGCTTGGGCCGAAGAACGCAAATTCGGCCGGCGGCTCATGGACAAGATGTTCCGCCCGATGGCCCTGGCACTCAAGTTCATTCCGCCGGAGGAGATATCGGCCAAGATCATCCTCGACGTCACCGAGACCTTCTACCGTATTCCTGAAGCCTCCTGCATGGGTTTCCTGAAAGGCTCTCCCCAGGAGTACCTGCACCAGCCGCTTGTGGACTACGCAACCAGAAAGGGGGCGCTGTTCCAGACCGGCTCGCCGGTTGACGAGCTCCTCTTCGACGGTCAGAAGATCAGGGGGGTCCAGTTGCGCAACGGGGAGATTCTCGACGCGGATTACTACCTGTCGGCCCTGCCGATCCATAACCTCCGCAAGGTCATGCCGGCATCGCTCAAAAGGCATGATCCGTTTTTCGGAAACCTGGAGCAGCTCGAAGGGGTTCCGGTCATCTCTGTCCAGATCTGGTACGACCGTGAGATCACCTCCGTCGACAATGTGCTGTTCAGTCCCGACGGACTCATTCCCGTCTTTGCGAACCTTGCCCGGACAACCCCCGACTACCGCACCCTCAGGGGTGAGCATTTCGAAGGCAAGACCCGGTTCGAGTTCTGCGTCGCACCTGCAAAATCGCTGATGGGGCTTGGTAACGACGAGATCGTCCAGCGGGTTGACCGGAGCGTGAGGACCAATTTTCCGCAGTCGTCACAGGGGGCCTCAATCCTCAAGTCGAGCGTCGTCAGGATTCCGCAGTCGGTCTATGCGCCGCTGCCCGGCAAGGAGCAGTTCCGGCCAACTCAGGTGACTCCGGTCAGCAACCTGTTTATCGCAGGTGGATTCTCGCAGCAGCTCTACTACGATTCGATGGGCGGTGCGGTCATGAGCGCCAACCTCGCCGTTGAAGGGATTGTCAGGGAGTCGATGAAGGGGGGGGTGACGAGTGACGAGTGATGAGTTCCGGGGCACTTGCCACGGTTTGGCTGCTCGGGCGAAGAAACTTTGGACGGATACGAAAAGTTGTTCCTTTTTTGTATTAAATTATTATTTTAACGGACCTGAATGAAGGACTGGCCCGAGGGTCAGCAAGCCCTTGTAGCTCAGTGGATAGAGCAGCAGTTTCCGGAACTGAAGGTCGGCAGTTCGAATCTGTCCAAGGGCACAAGTGTAGGTTCGATGATATTCGGGGTGTGGCTCAGCTGGTAGAGTGCTGCGTTCGGGACGCAGAGGTCGTGGGTTCGAGTCCCGCCACCCCGACATGAAAGGCGATTACGGTAAAATCCGTAGTCGCCTTTTTTCATTGCATCAGTTCAAACGGAGCGCTCTCTTCCTCCACCCATTCGACCTGATTCAGGCAACGAGCCCCTTCACAACCCGGGTTTCATGGTTCGGAACAATTTTTTATCATTTTTTAAGACGCTATTAACCTTCGTTTAATGCGTTGCGGTGTAGGTTGTACTGAATTGACGGATTACCCCTTACCAGCAGCCACCGTCCCCTCGTCATCCAGCTGATGACAGCCCAGGCGGGTCACTGCCGGGTTTCACTTCGTGGCTCATGTCGCTGCTTCAACGATGACCGGTGTCGCCTTTTGCACCCGAACTGCCAGCATTGACGCCTTGCGTTCTGATGCATTTTTTTTGTGCCTGTGTAGTAACGATTGTTAATGTTTTCGTCCGCCATACGCAGTTTTTTCAACACCAAATACATCAACCATGACTCTTCTTACTCGAAACGGCCTGCGAGGGGCTTTTCTGGCATTTCTGTTGTTGATCGGCAACTCCGTTGGCGGTTATGCTGTCGAAAAGGGGAACAAGGCGCCCGATTTCCAGCTTTCCGGCACGAACGGCACGGTCCGTCTTTCCGACGCGGCAGGCTCGATCGTCTACGTCGATTTCTGGGCCTCCTGGTGTGGGCCCTGCCGGCAGTCATTCCCGTGGATGAACGAGATGCAGGAGCGATACCGTGCCAAAGGGCTCAAGGTTATTGCGGTGAACGTTGACGCGAAAACCGAGGATGCAAGAAAATTCCTGGCAATGAATCCATCGAAATTCACTGTTGCCTTCGATCCGAAGGGGTCGACACCAGCGCAATATGGTGTCAAAGGCATGCCGAGCAGCTTCATCATCGGAAAGGATGGCAAGGTCATATCGAGTCATCTCGGATTCAACGCCGCGGATAAGGGGAAGCTTGAAAACGACATCAAGACTGCACTGGAGGGAAAATGAACAGAACAACCATGACTCGTGCGGCTTCGCTGGTAGGCTGTTTCATCGGTATGGCCGGGTTGGTCGGCTGTGCGACCGTGCAACCCTGGGAAAAGCAGAATCTTGCAAAGCCCCAGATGACCTTCGAAGACGACAAGCTCGACAGAAACTATACCGAGCACATCTACAGCAGCAAGGAAGCTGCGTCAGGTGGTTCGGGAGTAGGTGGCGGCGGCTGCGGTTGCAATTAAAGGTAACACTCAATCTTTTATGAAAATATTATGAAACCGGGTCCGACAAAAAAGAACGCCTTGATCGGAGCAGCCATTGCTGCCGCCGCCATCTCCCTTCCGCTCCCTCCCTCCGTATTTGCCGAATCGGCTCCGGAAAAGGGGATCGTGGCCTTCAAATACCTCAATTATCAGGACAGCCAGCCAAGCCGGGACAGGATCGGCGTCAACGCATGGTCGCTGAGAGGCATGGCGCCGATTGCCGGTAAATGGTCGATCGACGTCACCGGGACCTACGACTCCGTCTCCGGGGCTTCACCGCTGTTTCACAACTACATTGGCCCCGCTCCGGCCGGCGTGAGCGTCGTTTCGGGGGCCTCGACCTCATCGTCCACCTCTTCCTCTTCTTCGACATCAGATGAGGTGCGCAAAGCCATCGACCTGAGCGTCACCCGCTACCTCGCTTCGGGCAGCATCACCCTGGGGACGAGTTACTCAAGCGAATCGGATTATGACTCGAAGAGCCTGTCCTTGCTTGGAAACGTTTACCTGAACGAGAGCAAGAACACCATGCTCACCCTCGGGGCGAGTGTCACGAACGATACCATCGAGTTCAGTCGGGCGACTGGCACCGTTGCAGGGACCGCCGGTGATCGAGATGACGACGATGATGACGGCGGCCGGGACGATGATCGCGACTCGCGCAGCGGGACATCCACCATCAGCGAAAACAAGGATATCGTCTCGGGAATCATCGGCGTCACCCAGGTCATGACGAAGAACGATATCATACAGCTGAATGTCGGGTACGCTCATGGCAGCGGTTATTACACCGACCCCTACAAAGTGAACGACAACAGGCCACGGAAACGTAATCAGACCACCTTCATGGGGCGCTGGAACCACTATTTCGAGGCGACCGAAGGTTCTGCACGTCTTTCATACCGTTATTACAGCGATTCGTTCGGGATCGATGCGCATACCCTTGGTCTTGATTACGTGCAGCCGCTGCCATCCGGGTTTACGGTCACCCCGTCCATCCGCCTGTACTCCCAGAGTGCCGCCGATTTTTATGTGCCGAGCAATCCATCGATCCTGCCGACTCCGCCGGATACCAGCGCGCTTGAATATTCGAGCCTTGACCAGCGCCTGTCTGCTTTCGGAGCGGTAACGTTCGGTATCAAGGTCCAGAAACGCTTCGATGATGGCTGGCTGGTCGATCTGAAGTATGACACCTATGCCCAGCGCAGTGAATGGACCATCAACGGAACGAAGGATCCCGGGCTGGAAGAGTTCAATGCCCACTTCATTCAGGTGGGTGTGTCGAAGGAGTTCTGATGTTTCCGGAAGCAGCGGCAACGTTTCAACAATGATAAGCAGCAAAAGAGATGATGGGTATTTTCCGATTCGGTTTCAATGCTATGGGCTGTTGCTGTGAAATCGTTGCCGCATGTTCCGGAAAAGGGATGGCGTTGTCGGCGGCTGAAGCCGCCATGCATGAGATTGCAAGAATCGAACGGAAGTACTCCCGATACCTGCCAGGAAGCATCGTTTCGACAATCAACGAAGCGGCAGGAGGCGCCATGGTCAGTTGCGACGAAGAGACCATGCGCCTTTTTCGTCATGCGGACAAGCTGTATGAGCAAAGCGGCGGGCTGTTCGATGTGACCTCGGGAGTCTTGCGAAAAGCCTGGGATTTCAACAAGCCCGAGCTCCCCGGAAAACGGGTGCTCGAAAAACTGCTTGAAGTTGTTGGCTGGCACCTCGTCGACCTCGACGAAAGAGGCGTCCGGCTCGCACGTCAAGGCATGCAGGTGGACCTTGGCGGCATCGGCAAGGAGTATGCAGCAGACTGTGCGGCCGAAATCCTGTATGAGAAGGGTATCCGGCATGGTTATGTGAACATGGCGGGCGATGTGAGGGTTGTCGGAACTCAGCCTGACGGGGCGCCCTGGACCATAGGGATACGGGACCCTCGAAACCCCGGAAGCACCATGGCCTCCATTCCGCTCTTCAGTGGCGCCCTGGCCACCAGCGGCGATTATGAGCGGTATATCGAGGTCGGAGGTCGCCGCTATTGCCACATTCTCGATCCGCACACCGGGTATCCTGTGGCATTCTGGAGATCCGTGACGGTCATCGCGTCGACTGCCCTCGAGGCAGGAAGCTGTACGACGATCGGGATGCTCAAAGGCCATGAGGCCATCGATTATATGGCGCTCCATGGCGTGAAGTACCTCGCCATGGACAGTGCCGGAAGGATATTTCACAAGGACTGACAACGGCGATAACACAACCGCAGCACGATGCGATGACTCCACGATCATTCATGCGATCACTTGCCGTTCTTGCGGCACTCCTCCTGATTTACGGTAAAAGCACTACCGCGTTTGCCGCTGAATTCCTGGACCCGGAGCAGGCGTTCAGGCTCAGGGCTGAACTGGTCAGCGACGGCAGGATCTTCTTTCACTGGGATATCGCGAAAGGGTACAAACTCTACCGCGACCGAATAAACGTCAGCGTTGAGCGTGGCGACGCGCGCCTCGGCGCGCCGGACCTGCCAGAAGGCGTCAGGTTCGTCGATCCGTCCAGCGGGGAGAAGATGGAAATTTTCCATGACCAGCTTTCGGCCAGTGTGAAGGTGGTGAGGGCCACCGCCCCCTTCAGGCTTGACATCCAATATCAGGGTTGTGCCGATGACGGACTGTGTTATCCACCCGTTGACAAGTTTTTTGAGGTGGATCCCGCCAAGCCGGGCGAACTCGCCCTCGTCTCGCCAGCCGCTTCCTCCCCGGCTCCTGCCGACGCCGAAGTGACGCCGTCGGCTTCCCCTGCTGTTGCGGCCACGCCGGTGGTGAAGGCGGGGGGTGACGACATCTCCCTGGCAACGGCCACGCTTGAAGGCAACAACCTGTGGAAGATTTCGGTGACGTTTCTCCTTTTCGGCCTCTTGCTCTCGTTTACCCCATGCGTATTGCCGATGGTGCCGATCCTCTCCTCGATCATCGTGGGTGAAGGGGATGCGAGCCGTGGTAAGAGCTTCATGATGTCGGTCGCCTATTGCCTCGGGATGGCCCTGGTCTACACGTTGCTCGGCGTGGCGGCGGGCCTTGCCGGCGAAGGGCTTGCCGGAGCGTTGCAGAAACCCTGGGTTCTGGTACTGTTTTCGTTGCTGCTTTTCGCGTTGTCGCTTTCGATGTTCGACCTCTACCAGCTCCAGGTGCCTGCGTCGATCCAGAACCATCTTACGAGGAGCACCGGCAAGCTGAAAGGTGGCCGTTTCGTCGGCGTGTTCTTCATGGGTTCGGTCTCGGCGTTGATCGTCGGTCCATGCGTTGCGGCTCCATTGGCCGGCACGCTGGTGTATATCAGCCAGACGAAAGATGTGCTCGCCGGTGCATTGGCGCTCTTTTCGATGGCCATGGGCATGAGCGTGCCACTTCTCATGATCGGCCTTTCGGCCGGAAGCCTCTTGCCAAAGGTCGGTCCCTGGATGATCGGTGTCAAGAACGTTTTCGGCCTCTTGCTGATCGCGGTGGCAATCTGGATGGTTACACCGGTGCTTCAGCCGCAGGCGGTGCTGTTGTGCTGGGGGGCATTTGCCCTGCTTTGCGCGGTGTTCTCGGGTGTGTTCAGGCCTATGGGCGAGGCGGTCACCATCACCACGAAGTTTCTCCGAACTTTTGGCCTGGTGATGAGCGTGATCGGGGTACTCGAACTGGTTGGCGCGGCTTCAGGTGGTACCAACCCGCTGAAACCCCTTGCAGGTCTGCACGGTTTATCGGCATCAGCGGCGGTAGAGGGCGGAAAGCTGCCATTCAGGCGTATCCGGACGATTGAGGAGCTGGAGCGCGAAATTGCAGCCTCGGACCGGCCGGTCATGCTTGATTTCTTTGCGGACTGGTGTGTATCCTGCAAAGAGATGGAGCTGGAGACCTTCAGTGATCCGAACGTTCGGGAACGTCTCTGTCGCATGACCCTGCTTCAGGTCGATGTCTCCGGCAACACCGACGACGACCGCTTGCTCATGAAGCGCTTCGGGTTGTTCGGGCCACCGGGAATCATCTTTTTTAACCGAGCCGGAACGGAGGTCGAGGGCACCCGCATCGTCGGTTTCGTCAAGCCCGCCCCGTTCCTGAAGACCCTTGGACAGCTACCCTGAGTATGCCGGACGGAGAACCTTCGGATTGGCTGGAAAAATTCTGCAAACCGTTCGGAAGATCCCTGAACGGTTTGCGGGAGTTTCCTGTTTTGATTATCATATGAATATTGACTCATGCGATGAGGGGGATTATGATTGATACGAGCGCTGAGAGCTGCCAGACGGCATGTTTTCACCCCGATCTGGTTGACCAGGTCAGGAAAACGATACCTGGGGAGCCGTTGCAGGCTGACCTGGCGCAACTTTTCAAGGTGCTCGGGGACCATACGCGGATGAGGATTCTCAATGCCCTCTACCGTTCGGAACTGTGCGTCTGCGACCTGACCTCGATTCTCGGCATGAACCAGTCTGCGGTATCCCATCAGCTCAGGGTACTTCGTGATGCGAAGATCGTCCGGTCGAGGAAACAGGGCAAGAATGTGCTGTACAGTCTTGACGACAGCCACATAGCCGAACTGATCCGTATCGGTTTCGAGCATGTGCAGGAGGGCAGATGATGACTTTTTTTTCTCACAAGCATGAACAATTGATCATGCGATACTATGTAAAGAAGTAAGCGAGGTGATGTATGCAAAACGCAGTGAACATGTTCTCCACGATTCTTGAAGCATCATGGGCGGTGCTTCTTGATGCCGCGCCGTTCGTCCTGCTCGGTTTTCTGGTGGCCGGCCTGCTCAAGGCCTTCATGCCTGACGATTTCGTGGCTTCCCATCTTGGCGGTAACGGTTTCAAGAGCATTCTCAAGGCATCGGCTATCGGCGTTCCCATACCGCTCTGCAGCTGCGGTGTGCTTCCGGCTGCCGCAGGCTTGCGCAAACAGGGTGCGGGTAAGGGGCCGGTGGCCTCGTTTCTGATCTCCACACCCGAGACCGGAGTCGATTCCATCGCCGTCTCCTGGGCGTTGCTCGATCCGGTCATGACCGTCGCCAGGCCGGTGGCCGGTTTTCTGACGGCCATAGCGGCTGGCATCGCGGTGTCGTTTTCCGAAAGGATCGGCGGTAGCGTGCACGCTGAAGCGGTGGCAACTCCCCAGGGTGAGGTTTCCTGCACCTCGTCTTGCTGCTGCGGCCACAAGAAGCCGGTGCGGACCACCGTCGTTGACAAACTGAAATCGGGTCTCGAATTCGCGTTCGGCGATCTCCTGAAGGATGTCGGGGTATGGCTGTTTGCCGGCGTCGTGCTTGCTGGATCGATATCGGCCCTGGTTTCCCCCGAAACCATCGAACGCTATCTCTCGAATGAGTACCTGTCGATGGCCCTCATGCTTGCCATTTCGGTACCCCTCTATGTGTGCGCAACCGCCTCGACCCCGATTGCGGCGGCCTTTGCACTCAAGGGGATTTCGCCTGGCGCAGCGCTGGTGTTCCTGCTTGCAGGACCTGCGACCAACGCGGCATCGCTCACCGTTATCTCGAGGATTCTCGGCAAGCGGGCCACTACCGTCTACCTCGCGGCAATCGTCGTCATGTCCTTCGCCGCAGGCATGGCCATCAACTCGCTGTACGCATGGCTTGGCCTCGACATCCGCCACTGGATCGCCCGCAGCAGCCACGAAGATGCCGGACCGATCGCGATCATCTCGGCCGTCGTACTCATCGCCCTGGTGTTGCGATCATATCTTCCACAGCCGAGTAAGCGAATTCGGCATTAAATGAACGAGGCTGCATCGGAGGCCGGCCGAGGGGAGCGTGCACTTGGCCTGCATTTTCTTCACCAGGGTCTGATTTTACTTTGAAAGCCTGACTGAGGGGTGCTTGATAGCGGCATGATCGGCTTGATGCTGATGAGCAAGCGGTAGGTGTGGTGTCTGCTGACGAACTTCCCGGTGATCGAGTGGGCGAGGGCGTCAGGATCAACCGACCAATTCAGAAACGGGAGTATCTGGTTCAGGAGATCGGCCGGGCGGCAGTGGCGACTTACGGTGCCTCGACAGCTGAAGATCAAGCTGGGGTTTCGGCAGCAGGAGGCTGTTTCTGCCGGGGTTCCAGGTGGATTTGAAATAGTGGGGTTCCAGTCCCATGATGCAGGCGCCCGTAGCATAGCCGCTGTTCGAATTGATCGTGCGATTCGGCAGGTTCAGGCCAAGCGGGGGGTAGGGGATGTTCAGTGAGTTGATGAACGGGATGAGCGAGCCCCAGGTGTTCCATTTCTCGAGCGCGGCAGCATCCGGGCCGACGAAGACGACGTGCCGCTCCTGGCGGCAGTGGATATAGGTTCTGCCTTCGATCATCTGTCCGGTCACCCCGAGCATCCGTGCATCGTGTTCGTTCGGGGTGAAGGTGTAGAAGCGGTTGACCGAGCCGGTCAGGCCGATTACCAGAGGCTTGCCTGTTTTTTTGTCGGTCGCAAGGTCGTGCCGTTCGGCGACGACCTTGCCCTCATCGGTTTTCAGTACCCAGAAATTGTGGCTGACCGGGCTTTTTTCGAGACGGAGCCGAAGGGCGATCCCTGCCCCGATTTCATATCGGAAAGTTTCGATGATCATGCGTTGAGGTGTCTCGTCTTTCTCCGGGTGCCGATCAAATCGCCATACCTGCGTTTCAGGATCGCTTCGTGCTCATTTTCTTTGGGAACTTGTTTGTGTGCAAGATAATTTCAAGTGAGTAACGGTCAAATACCTGAACGGCAGAACGCAACCGAAAATGAAACATCGTCTGGAGAGCATTTTGGGATACCTGCAAACGGGGAGTTACCTGATGGCATGGAGGGCGTTGAATGCACTCGGCAATGAGAACGAGGAGTTCCGGAATGCCTTGTCGCTGGAAGCCAAAACAGATCTCGACGTTCTGCATACCTGCCTTGGTATTGTTGTCGGAGAGCGTGCCGGGCACCCTGTGGCGGTAAGGAATTACGCCGACACGACCGGGCTGTACGAGCGGATGGCATTCCTCCTGACCAGGCGGCTTCTCGGCGACAGGGATGCAGGAACGGAGATCGATATGCTCATGTTCTGCGAGGAGGCACTCGGTAAGGTCAGGTGGAATTGATCGCCCGGTGCAATCACGGCTTCTTTCCGACGGGAGCGAGGTAGATGGTGAACTCCTCTTCGCCGTCGACGAGCAGCAGATCGTCCATGACTTGCTGATCATAAGCGGCTATGGCGCAGGTGCCGGCGCCTATGGCTTCGCAGGCGAGGTAGAGGTTCTGGCACACATGGCCGGCGTCGAGGGCGATGACCTTGTGGGCGGCCAGTCCGTAGCGCCACTCCATGCGGTAGGGAATGACGGTCCAGATAAAGGTGACGGCTGCATCACCCGGATAGGGTTGGCCGAGGGCCGCCCTCGTTATTTTCCGTTCGAGCTCCGTCACCTCGAATTCGAACAGGAGCTGGTGTTCAAGGGGGAGGTAGCGGTAAATTCCTTTTGCGAGGCCGTTGACGTTCAGGACGCCGAGATAGGTTTCGAAGGCATGCCTGCATCCGGCTGAAGGAACGGTTCTGAGGGTGTGGCCGGCATCGAGCTTGAGCCGTACCCCCTGGGTGGCCCAGAGCAGCAGCGAGAGCTCTTCGAGGGTAAGGGGGGTATCGGCATAGATGCGGCAGCTTTCGCGTTTCGCGATGGCGGTTTTCAGGTCGATGTTGCCGATCTGTTCAAGTTGCTTGACCCTGGGAAGATCGATGCGCTTCGCATTGACGGAGAAGGGTTTTTCGACTGGCGGTGGCGGTAACCTGCGGCTCTGGGCTGTCTGTGAAAAGTCCAATTTCTGGCGGATGTCGTCTTTCAGGAAGGAGCGGTGCGCTTCGAGGGTTTGCCTGTCCATGGCTCAGAGCTTTTTGGTTTTGAGGCGCAGTGAGTTGGTGACGACCGAGACGCTGCTGCCGGCCATTGCCACGCCCGAGAAGACTGGATTCAGGAAGATGCCGAAGACGGGGTAGAGGGCTCCTGCGGCGAGCGGGATGCCGATGATGTTGTAGATGAATGCCCAGAACAGGTTCTGGCGAATGACCCGCATGGTGGCACGGGCAAGGGTGATGGACTGGGCGACCTTCCTGATGTCTCCCCGGAGGATGGTGACGCCGGCCGATTCGATGGCGACGTCGGTACCGGTGGCCATGGCGATGCCGACGTCGGCCAGGGCGAGCGCCGGGGCGTCGTTGATACCGTCGCCGGCCATGGCGACTTTTCGACCCTGCTGTTGCAATTCGCGGATGCGATCGGCTTTTTCATTCGGGAGCACTTCGGCGATGACATCGTCGATGCCGGCCTGCTTTGCCATGAAGTCGGCTGCAAGGCGATTGTCGCCGGTGAGCATGACCACCTTGATTCCTTTTTGGTGAAGGGCGCGGACGGCTTCTGCGGCTTCCTCCTTGATGGTGTCGGACAGCGCGATGAGCCCGAGTACAACGCCCCCTTCTTCGAGCATGACCACGGTTTTGCCCTGCTGCTGAAGCGGACCGAGTTGTGGCAAGGTGGCATCGTTGCCGTCGGGTTTCCTGACCCTGAGGAGCTTTTCGCCAATTGCGCCCTTTACCCCGACCCCTTCGAGGGCTTCGAAGCCGGTGACCTCCAGGAGTGCCATGCCGCGTTGTTTTGCGGCGCCGGCGATGGCCTGTGCGAGTGGATGCCCGGATCGGCTTTCGACACTTGCGGCAAGCTGCAGAAGCAGGTCTGGCGAAGATCTGCCATCGAGCGGCACAAGGTCGGTGACCGAGGGTGTTCCGGCCGTGATGGTTCCGGTCTTGTCGAAGACGACGGTGTCCACGGTGCTGAGGGTTTCAAGACTCTGGGCGTTCCTGATGAGGATGCCGTATTCGGCGCCCTTGCCGATCCCTACGATGATCGCGGTCGGCGTGGCGAGCCCGAGAGCGCAGGGGCAGGCGATGACGAGGATGCCCACCATACCCATGATGCCGAAGGAGAGCGCAGTCGGGAAGTTCATGAAGGCCGAGCCGATGGCGAGCCAGGCGATGAAGGTGAGGGCAGCCAGCACGAGCACCGTAGGCACGAAGATCGCGGCGATGCGGTCGGCGATGTTCTGGATGGGCGCCTTCGAGCCCTGGGCCTCCCCGACCATGGCGATGATGCGGGCCAGTACGGTCTCCTCTCCTACCCTCGATGCGGTGAAGGTGAATGCGCCCTGCTTGTTGATCGTGCCGCCGATGACCTGATCTTCCGGCTTCTTGTCCACCGGTACCGGTTCGCCGGTGACCATCGATTCGTCGATGGAGGAGCTGCCTTCGACGATGGTGCCGTCGACAGGGATCTTCGCACCGGGCCGGACGACGATCAAGTCTCCCTTTCTGACCTGCTCCAGCGGGACCTCGATCTCCATGGAACCGCGTTTGACGATTGCTGATTTGGCCTGCAGGCCGATCAGCTTTTCGATGGCCTCGCCAGTCTTCATCCTTGAGCGGGCTTCAAGGTATTTGCCAAGCAGCACGAAGCCGATGACCACGATCGTGACGTCGAAGTAGGTGTCGCCAGCCACGCGCAGGAGCTTCCGCACCGGGGGCATCAGGGTGATGACGGTGCTGTAGAGCCATGCGGTGAGCGTACCGATGCCGATGAGGGTGTCCATGCTTGCCGCGCCGCTGCGAACGAACATGACGATGCCGTGCAGGAACGGCGCGCCGATGCGGAACACGAAGTAGGTGGCCAGCGCCATGGAGAGGATGTTGAAGAGATCCATCGGGATCGGCAGGTTGGGGACCGACGGGATGGACCTCGACGCGATGTCCCACATCATGAGCACGAAAACCATGAGGGCGATCGGCAGGGCGAACTGCACCCTGGCTTTCTGTTCGAGCAACTCCTCTTCTTTTTCCCTTTTCATGCTGTCCGCTGCGGCTTTCCTGTCGATGGCCGGTGCGGAGGGGGTTTCATGCATCTGGTCGGCAACGAGGCCGTAACCGTATTTGCCGAGCAGTTCGTTCAGGGATTCGTCGGTGACTGCTTCGCCCTTGAATTCAAGCTTCGCCTTTTCGGTGGCAAGGTTGACGTCTGCTTTCTCGATCCCTTCGAACGCCGAGAGCTTCCTGGTGATGATGGCCGCACAGCTTGCGCAGTGCATACCCCTGACCGTGTAGGTTTTCGTCGTCATGGCTCGGGCTGGGGGTCAGCGACGTTGTACCAGGTTGTCCTCCAGCCTCGCAGCATGGCAACGCCTCCGGAGAGGAACTGCTCGACCTTGTCGGCATTGTCAAGCACCTCCGGACGGCTCGATTTCAGGCGTATCTCCCTGGTCATCAGGATGCCGTTGCGGTGGTGGGCGATGAGGGCGTTGAGGAAACGGAGGTCGAAGGTCCTGTCGTAGGCGCCGAGCTTTGGCACGAGTGGGTCAGGCACCTTGCGTGCGTCGCCGTACCACGCTTTTTTCCAGCCGTAGAGCTCGTCGATGTTCGGCGGTTCGTCTTTCAGGATCGATGCGGCAAGCCCTTTGATTTCAGGGTTTTTACTCTGGCGGGCCTGTTCTGCGAGCAGCATCGCGCCGCGATGGTGGGCGATCATGGCGTCGATGTACCGGAGATCGATCCATTTGTCCGGCTGGCCGAGGTCCATGACATTCTTGTCGTACATGGAGAGGGAGTACTGCGGTGTGAGCCAGTACCCGACGCCGATGCCGGCGACACCCGAGACGATCATGAGCGACACGGCAAGGGAGAGCGTGATTTTCTGCATGGACAGTAGACTGGCTTGTTTATTTGACGGTGATGACGCCGCGAGGAACGCCCATGGCGCAGGTGATCCTGTAGCTGCCTGGTTTCGATGGCGTGAACTCCATGATGATGGCCTTTCCTTTGACCAGATCCTCGGACCGGTTCCAGAGGCCGGGTACCATGATGGTGCTCATGCATCCCGAACCGGTGTCCTTCGGCTCGACGATGAAACGGACCTTTTCACCCCTCCTGACCTCGAAGTTGGCTGGCGCGATGTCCCCCGCACTCGTGTAGACGCTCCGGATGATCCTTCCACCGCCCGAAGGCGCCGCGGTTTTGATGTTCGCCGATGGCGTCGGTTGGCCGGCGATCCTGGCAGCGATGCCGAACTGGCTGTTCAGGTTGTACGCGGTGAAGAAGATGACCAGCAAGCCTGCGGTCTTCATGAAGAGCCTTGATGTTCCGGGTCGGTTGACGAGTCCCGTACTTGAAAGCCCGATGAAGAGGAGCGAGGGGGTGGTGCCGAGCACGAAGCAGAACATGATCGCCATGCCATGCCACGGGTTGCCGGAGAGCATGGCTGCTCCTTCGGCGGCCATGGTGAAGCCGCACGGGAGCAGCACGGTCAGGAAGCCGGAGGGGAAGGGGAGAAGCAGGCCCCCTTTTTCGACTCCCCCACCAACTGCGTGGACGAGTTTTTTTGGAAGGGCGATCCGCAGGGTACTGAACGGTGTGAACCCGAGCATCTGGAGCGCGAGCACGACCATCAGCGTCGAGATGGCGAGCACCATGATCGAAGTGAAGCCCGGGGAGAGGCGCACCGATCCTCCGAGCAGCCCGAGCAGCGCGCCGGTGAGGGTGTAGGCCGCGATCCTTCCGCTGTTGAACAGGATCTGGGGACGGAGTTTTTCAGGCATGGTCGCATCCTTGTCGAGCCGGTTTCCCCATTGGGCCGAAAGGGCGAGCACAAGGCCTCCGACCAGGGCCGCGCAAGTAGACATGCCGGCGATCAGGCCGAAGAGGAAGAATGCTCCGGACGAGCTGGTGCTGTCGATGGAGATCGAGGGGATGAGGCCTGAGGCGGAGAGTCCGAAGAAGAGCACGACCACCGCAACGGCATAGCTGACAACACGGATCGTCTCAACCATGCGGTTGCCCGCCGTGGATGAGTCCGAGAAGGTGTAGAGCCCTTCTGGGAAGAGCCTGGTGAGGGCGTCGGGTGTTGGCGGATCGCCTTCGATGTGGATGGTTACCGTTCCGTTTCCCATTGACGCCTTGACCTTGACCGAGCCAGGCAGCTTGAGAAGCCTCTTTTCTATGATCGCTTCGCACGAAGCGCAGTGCATGCCGGTGACGGCGTAAGTTCGCTGGTTCATCGCAGGTATCGGGGTCTGGTATGGACTTCATGATCAATTATCCATACCGTGTTTCCCCTGGAAAGGTTCCACGGGAGCACCGGACAGGGCGTCAGCCCCGGTTTTCGGTCTTGAACTCCGAGGTGGCGTGGAACGCTATCTCCGGGAAGTCTTCACGGGCGATCTTGAGCATCCATTCGGTTTCCGCGAAGAAGACCGGGTGCTCCTCCTTGTCGAGGGCGACGACGGTTGACTTCCGGCGCAGGAACTCGTCGAGCTGGGCCCTGTTGTCGCTCGTGACCCAGAAGGCCTTGTGGTAACGGAGCGGCATGAAGGAGCATTGGGCACCGTACTCGTGTTCGAGCCGGAACTGGATGACGTCGAACTGGAGTTCGCCGACCGTGCCGACGATCTTGCGGGTACCGTACTGGATGAAGAGCTGGGCGACCCCCTCGTCGGTGAGCTGGCGGATGCCTTTTTCGAGCTGTTTGGTCTTGAGCGGGTCGCGGTTTTCGAGCACCTTGAAAATCTCTGGCGAGAAGCTCGGGATACCCCTGAAGTGCAGGGACTCGCCTTCGGTGAGGGTGTCGCCGATCTTGAGGGAGCCGTTGTCATACAGGCCGATCACGTCGCCGGGCCACGCTTCGTCGATCACGCTTTTCTCCTGGGCCATGAACTGCGTCGGGTTGGAGAAGCGCACTTTTTTGTCGAGGCGGGTGTGGTAGTAAAACTTGTTGCGCTCGAACCGTCCGGAGCAGATCTTGAAGAAGGCCGTACGATCGCGGTGGTTCGGGTCGAGGTTGGCGTGGATCTTGAAGACAAACCCGGTCAGCGGCTCCTCCGAAGCGTTCACCATGCGCTCGGAGGCTTCGCGTTCGTGCGGGCAGGGGGCGATGTCGATGAAGGTGTCGAGCAACTCCCGGATACCGAAGTTGTTCACGGCGCTGCCGAAGAATACCGGGGCGAGCAGCCCCTCCAGATAGAGTTCCTGGTCGAAAGGTTCGTAGATCCCCTCGATGAGCGTCACCTCCTCGCGGAGCTTGCCGGCATAGCCCGAGCCGACCCAGTGTTCAAGTTTCGGATCATTCAGGTCGCTGATGTCGGTAAGCTTTTCACCGATCTTCGATGCGGTCGCTTCGAACAGGTTCAGTGTTCCGTCGAACAGGTTGTAGACACCCTTGAAGGTTTGTCCCTGGCTTATCGGCCAGGTCATGGGACGCGCGCTGATGTCGAGCTTCTCTTCGAGTTCGTCGAGCAGTTCGACGGGGTTGCGGCCTTCACGGTCCATCTTGTTGATGAAGATGATGACCGGTGTGTGACGCATGCGGCACACCTCCATCAGCCGTTCAGTCTGGGCCTCGACGCCCTTCATGCTGTCGATGACGAGGATGACGCTGTCCACGGCGGTCAGTGTGCGGTAGGTGTCCTCGGCGAAATCCTTGTGGCCCGGCGTGTCGAGGATGTTGATCCGCCGGCCGTTGTACTCGAAGCCCATGACGGAGGTCGCCACCGAGATTCCGCGCTGTTTTTCGATCTCCATGAAGTCGCTGGTGGCGGTCTTCCTGATCTTGTTGCTCTTGACCGCGCCGGCCGTGTGGATGGCGCCGCCAAACAGCAGCAGCTTTTCGGTCAGGGTCGTCTTGCCCGCGTCCGGGTGGCTGATGATGGCGAATGTTCTTCGCTTCGCGATTTCTTTGTGCAGCTCCATTGGTGGCTCGAACCGTCTGATAGGGAAATAATAGTGGCATATCGCCGTGCGTTCTTTGTCAGGACGCGCAAAATAAGGGTAAAACCTTATCTTTGAAAATGTTTCGTCAACACCGTTTGCAAAAGGAGGTTCCGTGGCAGAATTCGAACGTGTGCTTTCCCAGATCAGCGACCTTGTATGGGGAGTCCCCCTGCTGGTTGCCCTTTTCGGTACCCACCTGTTCCTGACCTTCAGGCTCGGGATCATCCAGAAGCATATACCGATGGCCATAAGAATCTCCTTCACCCGCACCAGGGAGGGGGAGGGGGAGATCAGCCATTTCGGTGCCCTGGTTACGGCGCTTGCCGCGACCATCGGTACGGGCAACATCGTCGGCGTGGCAACGGCCATTGCGGCAGGAGGGCCGGGGGCCGTCCTCTGGATGTGGTTCACCGGTGTGTTCGGCATCGCCACCAAGTATGGCGAAGCGGTGCTGTCGGTCAAATACCGCACGGTAAATCCCGAGGACGGTTCGGTCGCCGGAGGGCCCATGTACGTGATCGAAAAGGCGCTCGGCCAGAAGTGGCTGGGCGTGTTGTTCGCGATTTTCACGTCGGTCGCGGCGTTCGGTATCGGAAACATGGTGCAGGCCAATTCGATTGCCACCATGCTGAAGGGCAACATGGGAATCTCCCCATGGATCAGTGGCGCCTTGATGACGCTCTTCACTGCGGTGGTGATCATCGGCGGCATCAAGTCGATCGCCCGGGTCTGCGAGTACCTGGTGCCCTTCATGGCCGGATTCTATCTGATCGGTTGCATGATCCTTCTGGTGATGGGACGTGAATCCCTCGGCGAGACGATGCAGCTGATCTTCTCGTCCGCCTTTACAGGGCAGGCGGCTCTCGGTGGGTTCGCCGGAGCGGGCATGAAGGAGGCGGTCAGGTTCGGTATCGCCCGAGGCCTCTTTTCGAACGAATCGGGTCTCGGCAGCGCCCCGATCGTGGCCGCGGCCGCGCAGTCGGAACATCCGGTCCGTCAGGCGCTGATCTCGTCGACCGGCACCTTCTGGGACACGGTCGTGGTGTGCGCGGCGACGGGCATCGTCGTGGTCAACTCGGGAGCCTGGGTCTCCGGACTGAAGGGTGCCGAGCTGACCAGCGCGGCGTTCGCCGGAGTACCGGTGGTCGGTCCTGCCGTACTGACCTTCGGCCTGCTGACGTTTGTGTTCTCGACCATCCTCGGCTGGTCCTATTACGGCGAGAAGGCCGTGGAGTACCTGTTCGGCAAGCGAGCGGTCATGCCCTATCGCTGGGCCTGGGTCGTGGCGGTCATGGTCGGGTCGGTCGCCTCGCTGCAGGTGGTCTGGACCTTCGCCGATATCGCCAACGCCATGATGGCGCTGCCGAACCTGGTGTCGCTGCTGTTGCTCAGCCCGGTGATCGCCGCCGAAACGAAGGACTACTTTTCACGTAATCCCTGAATATTGTCGCGGTACGCATCTTGTTATTTTTGAGTAGATTTTATATCTTCCCAAACATTTCATAAACCATCACCGAGGCCCGCAACTATGAATTTCAATCCGTGGCATCACGCCGAGATCGGGGAGGATTGCCCGAATGTCGTGAATGCGATCATCGAGATATCCAAGGACAGCAAGACCAAGTACGAACTGGACAAGAAGACCGGGATGCTGAAGCTCGACCGGGTGCTTTTCTCCTCGCTCCTGTACCCGGAGAACTACGGTTTCATTCCGAAGACCCTCGGCGAAGACCATGACCCGCTCGATATCGTGGTCATCTCCCAGTGCCAGATCGTCCCGATGTGCGTTGTCCGGGCCAGGGTGATCGGCGTCATGCGCATGATCGACCACGGCGAGGGCGACGACAAGATCATCGCGGTCGCCGAAGATGATATGAGCGTGAGTGGCATCAACGACATCCACGACCTCGGGAAGCACTTCAAGATGGAGTTGCAGCACTTTTTCGAAGAGTACAAGGCGCTCGAGAAGAAGACCGTGCTCGTCGAGGATTTCATGGATGCCGCTACGGCAAAAAACATCGTCCTCGAATCGATCGAACGCTACAACGGTGTCTATGCCTGATCAGGCAGGGTAGTTCAGCAAGGCCAGTTTTTTTTCGGCCCGGTTTTTCCGGGCCGTTTTTTATTTCCTTCGCGCATGCATCAGCCTGCTGCAACCAACACGCCCCCTTCGAAGTTGATAGTTCAACAATCCTTTAACTGAAACTGACACACCAATGACCTGGCGAATCGAGAAGGACAGCATGGGGGAGGTCCGGGTGCCTTCCGACCGATACTGGGGAGCACAGACCCAGCGTTCACTCGATAATTTCAGGATAGGTCCGCCGGGCAGCATGCCGGTCGAGGTGATTCACGCTTTCGGATACCAGAAAAAGGCATCGGCCATGGCCAACGGCTCGCTCGGTGTGCTTGCCGATGAAAAGGTCCGGGCGATTGTACGGGTGTGTGACGAGATCATCGCCGGTGATCTTGACGAACATTTTCCGCTGGTGATCTGGCAGACCGGCTCGGGGACGCAGACCAACATGAACGTAAACGAGGTGATCGCCAACAGGGCGGCGGTGCTTGCCGGAGGCGTCCCGGGAGGTGCGTCGGGGCTGCTGCATCCGAATGACGACGTGAACTGTTCGCAATCTTCGAACGACGCATTTCCGACAGCCATGCATATCGCTGCCCGCCTGACGCTCGAACGATCGACGTTACCCGGCCTTCGGGAGCTTCGCCGGGTCCTTGCAGCGCTTTCGGAGAGATACATGCAGGTGCTCAAAGCCGGGCGTACCCACTGGATGGATGCTGTACCGATCACCTTCGGCCAGGAGCTCTCCGGGTACGCAGCCCAGCTCGAGGGGGCGGTTTCCGCGATTGAGCTGGCCTTGCCCCGCCTGGAGCGCCTCGCGCTCGGCGGAACGGCTGTCGGCACCAGTCTCAACGCGCCTCCCGGCTATGCTGAACAGAGCGCGGCGATCATCGCAGCGCTGACCGGTCTGCCGTTTGTCACGGCGCCGAACAAGTTCGAGGCACTCGCGGCGCACGACGCCCTGCTCGAAGCCCATGGCGCGTTGAGGCTTTCGGCCGTGGCTCTTCTGAAGATCACCGGGGACCTGCGTGCGATGGCCTCCGGCCCGCGTTGCGGGCTTGGAGAGATACTTATTCCTTCAAATGAGCCGGGCTCCTCAATCATGCCGGGCAAGGTGAATCCGACTCAGGCAGAAGCGCTGGCCATGGTGTGCGCCAGAGTGCTTGGCAACGACGTCACGCTTGCGGTCGCCGGGTTCGGAGGTCAGTTCGAGCTGAACGTTTTCAAGCCGGTGATGATCTCGGCCTTTCTCGAGTCGGCGGGTCTGCTTGGCGACGCCTGCCAGTCGTTCGCATGCCGCTGTGCTGCCGGCATCGAGCCGGTGCTCGAGCGGATGGAGGGGAATGCCTCCCGGACCCCGATGCTCGTCACGGCCCTCGTGCCACACATCGGTTATGACCGGGCCGCCCTGATCTCAAGGCGCGCCATCGAAAAGGGCTTGACGATCCGTGATGCCGCCGTCGATTCAGGGTTGCTCACCGGGGAAGAGTTCGACCGCTGGGTCGATTTGAGGAGGATGGCCGGTCTGTAGGGCGTTTACGGTTTCCCTCCCCGGAGTGCGGTGGAAAAACGGGGCAATTATGCCTGCGGAAATGTTGAATGATTGCGTTTGATCAACATTCAGGTATAACGGCCTTAACAGCAGAGGCAGTCAGGTTGGCGGGCCCGGATGTTCAAGGTTGTATATAAGTTGTTGTGAACAGTGTATATAGCCGATTGTGTCCAGGCCGGTTATCGGGCCGATGCCCGTACCGTGTTGCTCTCCGGGCTTCTCTGGACTTCTGTTGATGGAATGTTGATAACTTGTTGATGCGCCCTCAAAACAGCGTCGGTCAAGCGGTTGCGGTTGAGGAGCGGTGAAATAGGAGAAAAGTGATATATTGGCCGGGTCAAAAAAAACCGTCATACGGTTATCATCGAACAGTGAGCATCTATCAGGATACATGATACTCCTCTCCTCAGAAGAGCTGAAATCGAGAGCATCGAACATCAAGCTTGTCCTTTCCGATAACGACGGTGTCTTCACCGATAATGGGGTTTTCTATTCGGAGCGGGGCGAGGAGCTCAAGCGTTATTCGATTCGTGACGGCATGGGGGTTGAGCGGCTTCGCGCAGCGGGCATCGAAACCGGGATCATAACGGGCGAAACTTCACCGAGCCTGGTCAAAAGGGCACGGAAGCTCCATATCGAATTGCTCTATCTCGGCGTTGGCGACAAGCTTGCGCGTCTCGATGATGTGCTCCGTGACACCGGTCTCCGGACCTCCGAGATCGCCTACATCGGCGATGATGTCAACGATGTCGGGATCATGGAGGCCATCTCCGTGTCCGGACTTGCTGCCTGTCCCGGCGATGGCCTGCATTTCGTTGAACCCTTTGTGCACTACCGGTGCGCTGCCCCCGGGGGATACGGCGCTTTCAGGGACTATGCTGAGTGGCTGATCGCCCTTCGCGCTTCCTGAGACCGAATAAAATTGTATTATTCAGCATTTTTCAACCGAATGCGCCGTACGCTCTCCGCCTGCGGCATGTTCCCTTTATCTACCTGGTTTTTATGTCAGAAGTAAGGATAGGAAATTCACTTGCCGGAGATGGTCATCCGGTTTACGTCATTGCGGAGATCGGCATCAACCACAACGGTTCGCTCGAAGTGGCCAAAAAGCTGATCGAAGGTGCGGCGCAGGCCGGCTGCGATGCCGTCAAGTTCCAGAAGCGCACCCCTGAGCTGTGTGTGCCGATGGATCAGCGGATGATCGAACGTGATACCCCTTGGGGTCGCATGACTTACATGGACTACCGCTACAAGGTGGAGTTCGGATTCGACGAGTACTCGGAGATCGACGAATACTGCCGGCAGATGGGGATCGCCTGGTTTGCGTCGTGTTGGGACGAAGAGGCGGTCGATTTCATGGAACAGTTCAATCCTCCGTGCTACAAGGCGGCATCGGCTTCGCTGACCGACCTGACCCTGCTGAAGAAGACCAGGGAGACCGGACGTCCGATGATCATTTCGACCGGGATGTCCACGATTGACGAGGTCGATGCCGCCGTGACGGCGCTGGGCAGGGAGAATCTCCTCATTGCCCACACGAACTCCACCTATCCATGCCCCGTCGAGGAGCTCAACCTCAGGATGATCAGCACCCTCAAGCGGCAGTATCCGGATATTGCGATCGGTTACTCGGGTCACGAAGTCGGACTTGCGACCACCTGGGCCGCGGTCGCCCTCGGCGCAGCGTTCGTCGAACGGCATGTGACGCTGGATCGGGCGATGTGGGGTTCAGACCAGGCTGCGTCGGTCGAGATTTCCGGCATGGCAAGACTGGTCTCCAACATCCGGGACATTGAAAAGGCCCTGGGTGACGGGATCAAACGGGTCTACGAAGGCGAGGCCGCCGCGAGGAAAAAGCTTCGCAGGGTCTGAAACCTCTTCGAGACCGCCGCGGCACGCATTCTGCCCAAGTGACTTCATGATCCGGAGGTCCCTTGGTTCAAGAGTCAGATGCCGCGTCCGGGAAAAGAGGTTCTCATTGACACGGCTATCCCAATCCGCGCTTGCGATATTTCCCTTCCGCGATTAAATTTACCTCGAAATTATCAGATGCGCCTCCGTTGTTCATGCCCGTTACCGTCAGGCGCGTTCCAACCAGAAAACCGATAGTAGTCAATGAGCGACAAGATCTCACCGGAAGCCAGGGAGTTCGAGTACAAGGCCGAGATGAAACAGCTTCTCGACCTGATTGTCCACTCGCTGTACACCCATCCCGAAATTTTCCTTCGCGAGCTGATCTCCAACGCTTCCGATGCGCTGAGCAAGGCGCGGTTCAGGATGCTCTCTTCCGATGAGGGCCTTGACCGGGAGGGGGACCTGAAGATCACCATCACCGTGAATCCGGAAGAGCGGAGCTTCGTTATCGAAGACACCGGTATCGGCATGAGCGAGGAGGAGCTGATCGCCAACCTCGGGACCGTCGCCCGTTCAGGCACCCTTGGATTCATGGAGGCCATGAAGGCCAAGCAGCAGGGCGAAGGGATGGACGCGAACCTGATCGGCCAGTTCGGCGTCGGTTTTTATTCGGTGTTCATGGTGACCGACGAGGTGACCGTGGAGACCCTGAGCGCCGAGGCTGGCAGGGAGGGACGCCGCTGGCGCTCCTCTGGACAGGGGACCTATACAATTGAACCGGCAGAGCTTGCCGGGCGCGGCACGAGGATCGCCTTCACCCTCAAGGAGGAGTTCAAGGAGTTTGCCGAGGAGTACCGTCTCGAGCAGATCATCAAGAAATATTCGAACTTCGTCGACTTCCCGATCATGCTCGGAAGCCGTCAGGTCAACAGTGTTGCCGCCCTCTGGCAGCGTTCGAAGAGCGAACTCAAGGAGGATGAACTGACCGAGTTCTACAAGTTCATCTCGACCGACTTCCGCGATCCGCTCGATCACCTGCACCTGTCGGTGGAGGGGGCGGTGAGCTTCAAGGCGCTGCTTTTCCTGCCCGCCGAAGCTCCGATGGAGCTGCTCTACCAGCAGGGGGCGCTTGAAAAGCACGGTCCCCAGCTCTACGTCAGGAAAGTGCTCATCCAGCACGAGTGCCGCGACCTTCTTCCCGAGTACCTCCGGTTCGTAGCCGGTGTGGTTGATACCGAAGACCTGTCGCTGAACGTGTCTCGTGAAATGGTGCAGTCCAGCCCGGTCATGTCAAAGATCCGCCAGATCCTTACCGGCAAGATCCTCAGCTGGTTCGACCTGCTCGCCAGGGAGCAGCCCGAGAAGTTCCGTCAGTTCTACAAGGCGTTCGGTCCGATCATCAAGATTGGCCTGAACACCGATTTCACCAACCGGGACAAACTTATCGACCTGCTTCGGTTCGAAACGACCAAGACCGGCGAGGGGGAGTATGTGACCCTTCGGCAGTATGTGGAGCGAATGGCTGCAGGGCAGGGCGAAATCTACTTTCACGCGGGCAACAGCCGCAGCCAGATGCTCGGGCATCCCAATCTCGAATATTTCCGCAAAAAGGAGATCGAGGTCCTGCTCCTGACCGATCCGGTCGATGTATTCGTGATTCCGTCGATTTTCGAATATGACAAGAAACCGCTCAAGTCGATCGAGAAGGCCGAAATCGATACGTCCGGGGCCTCTGAAAACGAGGGCGAACGCCTCGGGAGCGAGGTTGCGGCAGGTGTGCTGGATCTTTTCCGGGAAGTGCTCGGCGAGCGCGTCGCCGATGTGATCGAGTCGAAGCGCCTGGTGAGCTCTCCGGTGACCCTGGTCAGCGGCAAGGATGCCATGGACAGCCAGCTCGAGAAGGTCATGAAGATGATGCAGCAGGAGATGCCCACTTCCAGGAAGGTGCTCGAGGTGAACATCTCGCATCCGATCATTCGCAACCTTGCCGGCAAGCAGGCCGTCGGACTCACAGATGATCCGGTGGTACGCGCCGCCGTGATGCAGCTCTATGAGGGTGCGTTGCTGCTCGAGGGGGACCTGGAGAGCGTCACCGACTATGTGGCGAGGATGAATGAGCTGGTCGAGGCGGCGACGAGGGCTGGCGCGTGATAGTTGAAAACAAAACCCGACCATACGCTGTGAGTCAGTTGTCAGAACAGGAACTTCGGCGCATCGCCGTTTTCCAGAAAAACGAGATCACCGAACACCATATCTACACCACTCTTGCGAAACGGGTGCAAGGCGTGAAGAACCGCCGCATCCTGACCCAGATCGCTTCCGATGAACTCCGGCATTACGAGGTATGGAAACGATTTACGGGCAGGGATATCGCGCCTGACCGTTTCAGGGTCTGGCTGTATTCGATGGTCAGCCTGCTGTTCGGCTTCACCTTCGGTATCAAGCTGATGGAGTCCGGCGAGCAGAAGGCACACGAGGCCTATGGACGCCTGGTCGGTTCGATGACCGAGATCAACTCGATCTCCAGGGATGAGGAGGAGCACGAACAGGCGCTGATCATGCTCCTTGACGAAGACCGGCTGAAGTATACCGGCTCGATCGTGCTTGGTTTGAACGACGCCCTCGTCGAGCTGACCGGAGCGCTTGCCGGATTGACTTTCGCACTGCAGAACACCGAGCTCGTGGTCCTGACCGCCTCAATCACCGGTTTTGCGGCCGCCCTCTCCATGGGGGCATCGGAATACCTCTCGACCAAGTCGGAACCAGGAGCCAAGAGTCCCGTCAAGGCGTCGATCTACACGGCCGTCGCTTACCTGTTCGCCGTGACGATCCTGATCCTGCCCTACCTGTTCTTCCAGAACCTCTACCTGTGCCTTATCCTGGCGTTCGCGGGCGCGATCGGCATTATCGCCTTGTTCAACTTCTATGTATCGGTCGCACAGGGGGTTCCATTCCGGGGGCGCTTCCTGGAGATGTCGGGGCTGATCGTGGTCGTGGCGGGCATCAGTTTCGCCGCAGGCCTTGGCATCCGCCTGTTTTTCGGCGTGGAGGTATAGCCGGGTCACCCTCCTGACGAATTTGAGGAAATCGTGACGGCAAGCGCCGCATGGTTGACCGGGCCCTCTGTTTCGATGTCGATGCAGAGGGCCTTTTCGCTATCGTCCGGTGCTTCAACCGACAACAGTTGTGATTCGAGCACGGCTACGTCGGCCTCCGAGGGGTCATCTCCTGACACCGAGCGGGCCACGATCCGGTTCCGGAGGGTTTCGAGCGGCGCATGCAGGTTGAGGATGCAGCACCGGCAACCCAGTTTCCCGGCAAGTTCGATGAAGGGACGGCGCTGCCTTTTTTTGAGAAAGGTCGCGTCGACGATCACCGTCCAACCTCCGGCAAGAGCCGCCTCTGCCGATCCGAGAAGTACCCGGTAGGTCCGGTCGGTCGTTTCTCCCGTGTAGATATCAAGCCCTTGATTCCGGCTGCTTTCGAGCGGCCGGATACCGAAAAGTCGCTTTCTTTCGACGTCGGAACGAAGATGCACGAATCCCCCCGCTTCGGCGATCCTTTTTGCATGGAACGATTTCCCGGTGCCGGATACGCCGTGCATGAGCACGAGCGCCGGAGGCGCAGGGTCCAGGTACCGAAGCGACTGGGCGAGATAGGTGCGGTGCTCTTCGAGCACGGCATCGCGCCGCTCCTCACGCCGCTCCTGCATGAGCCTGATCGCCGTCACTTTCGCCCTGACCATCGCGCGGTAGGTGCAGTAGAGCCGAAGCACGCGAAGGCCCTCATAGTCGCCGGTCTCCTGGAGGTAGCCGTCGAGGAATCGCCAGGCAAGTTCCGAACTGCCTGAATGCTGCAGGTCCATGAACAGGAATGCCGCGTCGCTCATGACATCGATGACGCTGAGATTCGGATTGAATTCGATGCAGTCGAAGATCATGACCCTACCGTTCCAGATCACCATGTTCCCGGTGTGCATGTCGCCATGACACTCCCTGATGAAGCCGTTCTCCTTGCGTTCTCGCATCACCGGGCCGAGCCGATGGTGTTCATCGAGAGTCCAGGTGCGGATCCGCTGCATGGAGGCCGACTCCTCAGGCGTATGGATGAGCTCTCCGGTGCGGTCGAGGTTCTCGAGCATGGGCTTGAGCAACACATCCGGGTTGCCGTATGCTGTCGATGCGGGGGCGTGGCGTGCGGATTGATGAAAAGCGGCCACCACTTCCGCGATTTCACTGACTATCCCGGCCGTCAGGGCCCCGTTTTTCAGCAGGCGGTCGAGCTCGAAGTCCCTGTCGAACTGCACCATCCGCACGACGTAGTCGATGGCGACCCCTTCGCCGCCGACAAACGGGTGCCCGTTGATCAACACGACCGGCAGCACATCAAGATAGAGGTCCGGGCAGAGCCTGCGGTTCAACCTGAGCTCTTCGAGGCAGCAATGGTGCCGCCGTTCAAGCGTCGAGAAATCGAGGAAGCCGAGGTCGACCGGTTTCTTGAGCTTGTACGCGAAGCGGCCGGTGAGGAAAATCCATGAGATATGGGTTTCGACCACCTGGACGCAGCCATCGGCTTCCACGCGATGCGGGTAGGCTTCCGGATGGCTAAGGGCTTTGGCAACGGTGTTCATGGCATCTGGGATGATAGGGTTTCCAGCTTCATACTACCCTAAAAACGGGATTTTGCCGCATGCGATCCGTTACGCCCGCGACTCTCGAGATGGATGAGCCTCCTAACCGCTGAAGGTTAAAAAAATCAGGAAAAAATGTAAATTAGGCACTTGAGGTCCAGCCTTTTTCTCAGCCAGACATATCCGCAAACCGAGCAGCATCAATGATACAGCTTTCCAAGATTCTTTGCCCGACAGACTATTCCGATACTTCAGACAAGGCCGTACGATACGCCATAGAGTTCGCCCGCCGTGTCAACGCGCACGTCCGTTTTCTGCATATTCAGGAGCCTGATATGAGCATCGTCCGAAAATCGATGGACGAAGAGAATCCGCTTTCGGAGAGTTTCACGAAGATGCTCATGGCCGAGAAGAAAAAAGGGCTGATGGCTGACGTCAAGGTGGTGCATGGAGTACCTACCGACGCCATTATCAAGCATGCGCATGACTGGTTTGCCGACCTGATCATCATGGGATCCCATGGCAGGAGCGGACTCATGCGTATCATGATGGGCAGCGTGGCCGAAGCGGTTTTCCGTTCAGCGGCCATTCCTGTGCTTCTCGTCAAGCAGGATGCGGTCGACAAGGCGATTCCCGGCTGATCCTGTGTGATCATCCACTACTCCAACACCATCTTTTTTACGAATATGAAACATCTCAGGGACTCGGTAATCGCGCTGATCACCGAAACATCGGCGAATCTTCCGAGCGATGTCCGCAGGGCGATTGCAAAGGCTATCGAACAGGAGGCACCGGACAGCCGGGCCGACCTGGCGATGTCGACCATTTCGGTCAATATCGACATGGCCGTTGACTGCAACTCTCCGGTCTGCCAGGATACGGGCATGCCGACCTTTTTCGTGCATACCCCGAAGGGGGCTGACCAGCTTTTCATAAAAAGGGAGATCGAGGCAGGGATCGCCGAAGCGACCAAAAGGGGAAAGCTTCGTCCGAATGCGGTCGATGCGTTTACCGGAAAGAATTCCGGCAACAACCTGGGCGACCATTTCCCGGTCATCCATTTCGAACCATGGGAGCGTGACGAAATCGAGGTGAAGCTCATTCTCAAGGGCGGCGGTTGCGAGAACAAGAATATCCAGTATTCGCTTCCGATGGAGGTGCCGGGACTGGGTCGCGCAGCACGCGATATCGACGGTGTCCGCAAATGCATCATGCATGCCGTATTCCAGGCGCAGGGGCAGGGATGCAGCCCCGGATTCATCGGTGTCGGCATCGGCGGCGATCGGACCAGCAGCTTCGACCTCGCCAAACATCAGCTGCTCCGCACGGTAGACGACCGGAATGCGGACCCCGAGCTTGACCTCCTCGAGCGGGAGATCATGGAGCGAGCCAATCGGCTCGATATCGGACCGATGGGCTTTGCCGGTAAAACGACCCTTCTCGGCTGCAAGATCGGCAAGTCGCATCGCGTGCCGGCAAGCTTCTACGTGTCGGTAGCCTACAACTGCTGGGCATACCGGAGGCTCGGCGTGATCCTTGACCCGGCAGAGGGCGCGATCATAGCCTGGCAGTACCGCCTTCCGGACGAGATCAAGCGTTTGGCAAAGGGCGCCGGTATTCCGCTGACCGGTCGTGAGGTGGTCCTCCAGGCTCCGGTTACCGAGGCTGAGGTCAGGAAGCTCAAGGTCGGCGACATCGTGATCGTCAACGGACAGATGCATACCGGACGTGATGCCTTCCACCATTACGTCATGCACCACGATCTTCCCGGAGAGCTTGATACGAAGGACGGGATCATCTATCACTGTGGACCGGTGGTGATGAAAAACGAGTCTGGTGAGTACGTGATCACCTCTGCAGGACCCACAACCTCCATCCGCGAGGAGCCCTACCAGGCGGACGTCATCAGGAAACTTGGCCTCAGGGTGGTCATCGGCAAAGGGGGTATGGGACCGAAGACCCTGCAGGGTATGAAGGAGTCCGGGGCCGTCTACCTGAACGCTATCGGCGGGGCGGCCGTCTATTATGCCCGTTGCATCAAGCGCGTGACCGGGGTCCATTTCCTTGAAGAGATGGGGGTCCCGGAGGCCATGTGGCATCTTCAGGTCGAGTCGTTCCCTGCGATTGTCACCATGGACGCTCACGGCAACAGCCTGCACCAGACGGTCGAGGACGAATCGTTCGCCCACCTCAAGGTCGAGGGTGCCCGCTGAAAAGGCAGGAGATTCACAATAAACAGCATCAGTAAATGCGCAAGCACAACCCAGGCAAGACGTTATGAAAAAAATACGGTTTATGGATGTCTCCTTCCGCGACGGGTTCCAGTCCTGTTACGGGGCAAGGGTCAAAACCGAGGATTTCCTTCCGGTGCTCGAGGCTGCGGTCCTGGCCGGTACCGACAATTTCGAGATCGGCGGTGGCGCACGGTTCCAGAGCCTCTACTTCTACTGCCAGGAGGATGCGTTCGACATGATGGACGCCTGCCGCAGGGTTGTCGGTCCTGATATCAACCTGCAGACCCTTTCCAGGGGGTCGAATGTCGTCGGACTCGTTTCGCAGTCCAGGGATATCATCGACCTGCATGCGAAGCTGTTCAAGAAACACGGTGTCAGCACCATTCGCAACTTCGACGCCCTCATGGACGTGCGTAACCTCTCCTGGTCAGGAAAGTGCATCGTGGATGCAGGACTGAAGCACCAGGTGGTTATCGCCCTGATGGGACTGCCTCCGGGTCTGAAGGAGAGTTACTGTCATACTCCGCAATTTTATCTCGACAAGCTCAGGGAGATCCTCGACGCAGGTATTCCGTTCGACAGCATCGCGTTCAAGGATGCGTCGGGCACGACCACTCCGGCGGTCGTGTACGAGACCGTGAAGGGTGCCCGCAAGATGCTCCCCGAAGACACCGTGCTCCAGTTTCATACGCACGACACCGCCGGCATGGGCGTGGCGTGCAATTTTGCGGCCATCCAGGCGGGTATCGACATCATCGACCTTGCCATGGCTCCGGTCAGCGGCGGAACGGCCGAGGTTGACATCCTCACGATGTGGCACCGTCTGCGCGGGACCGACTATACGCTCGACATCGACCACGAGAAGATTCTCGAGGTTGAAGCCCTGTTCATCGAGCACATGGATAAATACTATATGCCCCCGGAGGCCAAGGAGGTCAACCCGGTCATTCCGTTCTCACCGATGCCTGGCGGAGCGCTGACCGCGAACACGCAGATGATGCGCGACCACAACACGCTGCACTTTTTCCCGGAGGTGATCCGCAACATGCGCGAGGTGGTGGCCAAGGGTGGATTCGGTGCTTCGGTGACACCCGTCTCCCAATTCTACTTCCAGCAGGCGTTCGCCAACACGGTGCAGGGCCCCTGGAAAAAGATCGTCGACGGGTACGGCAAGATGGTGCTCGGCTATTTCGGCAAGACGCCTGCGCCTGCCGATCCGGAAGTGGTGCGCCTTGCCGCCGAACAGCTCGGCCTCGAGCCGACGGTTCAGGATGTGCACGACATCAACGACCGCAATCCGGACCTCGGTGTCGAGCACAACCGCAAACTGCTGAGGGATGCGCATTTGCCTGAGACCGACGAGAACATCTTCATCGCCGCGACCTGCGGCACCAAGGGCATCGAGTTCCTGCTGGGCGACAAGCCGCTCGGTATCCGCTACAAGAAAGATGTCGAAGCCGAGGCCGAAGCCAAGAAGGACGAAGAGGAGCTGAAGGTGACCTCGCACGGCATGACCCTGCCGGAGCGCCTGCAGGAGCTGATCCGTCCCGCGACGCGCTCACTGTCGGGCAACTATCTGGTGATGGTCGACGGCAAGTCGTTCAACGTCGTGATCGCCGACGGTGTCGCCATGGCGCAGTCGGTCGCTCCCGGCATGCAGCCGGTCACGATCCCTCAGATGGCGCCGCTGCGGCAGCACCAGGGCACTCCGGTCACGGCATTGATGCCGGGCAATGTGGTCTCGGTTGAGGTGAAGGTTGGTGACACGGTGGCGGAAGGGCAGGACCTGGCCATACTCGAAGCCATGAAGATGGAGTCTCCGGTGAAATCACCGGCAGCCGGCAGGGTTTCTGCCGTCATGATCAAGAAAGGGGATTCGGTCTCCACCGGACAGACCATCGTGTTCCTCGAATAGGTTCGAGGTGATGAGACTGATAGGAGACTGACGAGGCTGCCTCATCCTGTTGAGGCAGCCTCGTTTCCGTTATTTGATGACGACATCGCAGTCCGGGTGTTCCCTGACGAACCGTTCAAGTTCGAACTCCGGAACGCAGGCCGCAGAGAGCTCCAGCTTTTCGAGGTTATGCAGGTGCATCACCGGAAGGAGGGAGTCGACAGTGGTTCCGGTCATGATGAGCTCCTCGAGATCGTTGAGCCCGGTGAGGGGGTCCAGGTTGTGCACGCCGGTCTGCTCGATGCTCAGCTCCCTCAGATTGACCAGGTTTCGCAACGGTTCGAGGCTTTTGATCGGGGTGCGGCTGCAGCGGAGGTATTCAAGGTTGGTGAGCCCGGAGATAGGCTCGATCGAGGTGATGCCGGTGCTGTTGATGCCGAGCTCGATCAGGTTCGTCAGGCCTCTCAGGGCTTCGATCGAGCTGATCTCGGTCTTGTAGCAGCTCAGCTTTTCAAGGTTTGTAAGCCCGGCGATCGGGGAGAGGTCACTGATGGGGGTTTCTGAACAGTAAAGTTCCTCGAGATTCTCCAGGCCGCTGACAGCGGAGAGGTCGCTGACCTCGGTGCTCGAGATCCAGAGCAGTTTCAGTGATCGGATATCCCGCAATGGCTCAAGGGAGGTGAAATCGCAGTCAAACGCGTACAGGCGTTTCAGCTTTCTCAGGTATCGCAGCGGTTCGAGACTTTCCACCGGGGTTTCATCGCAGCGGAGTTGCTGAAGGTTTTCCAGCAGGCTCACCGGACCGAGATGGTGGATCCGGTGGTTGTCGCACCGCAGGCTCGTGGTGTTCAGAAACTCAAGCATTTCGGTATCGCCAGGCTCCCTCTGGATCTTCAGGTTGTTCCGCACCACCTCTTTCCAGTCGGCGCTCAGCCATTTGTAGAGCTCCATGCGCTTGTTCGGATCACGGAGCAGCATGGCTCTGGTTGCGGGCAGGTCATCCCGGTCGCTGTGGGGCGCCTGTACCGGCGTTTTGGATTGCGTGGAGCTGAAAAATTCCGGCCCGAAGTTTACTGACGGGCTTTTGCCGGTTTCGAGGTTTTCGGCCAGACAGCGGATGTACCATTCGGCTCTCTTGTCCTCGATGATGCGATAATGCTTCTCGAGATTCTGTTCGTCGAGGGTCGAGATGTCTTCGAGAATGTCATTGCCGCATCTCGGGCAGATAGCATTCTGTTCGGTCAGCGGGAAGCCGCAGACCGGGCACTGTTTATAGATGTTTTGCTCCAAAGTGGACGGTTGCCTATAAGGTTGATCGGTTGAATATCTTAATGCATAACATACGAAAAAATCAGGCGCAAGCCATAGTATCGCCAGTTGTCGGGAAAGATGTGTGGCCTGAAACGGCGTCCCCAACAGGGCTTGCCGGAGCCGGCTTGAAGCACCGGGTGAACTTTCCGGCCGTTAATCTTGTAGTAATAGTATGCAGTTTCAGGTTGTGTTTGGTCCGGCTCGGTAACCCGTTCCCCTGATAACGTGTTTCGAATAGTGATCGAGGTAACTACGTATCAAGCGGCATTCCCAGGGAGGCCTGATGTCAACTGGATTTTCAGCACGTACCGATCCTGCGGGAGGGGAGGCCACAGCTCTTTTTGAATTGTCGTCGGAAGAGTGGCTTTTTCGGGTCAAGGGGTTCAGGAAAACACCCAAACTGATACAGGTCAACGAGACGTTGCTGACCATTGGGAACGGTTATCTGAACATCAGGGGCAGCCTTGAAGAGCTCCCTCCCGGACATTGTGGCGGCATGTATATTGCTGGAGTGTTCGACAAGTCGGAGTCCGATGTCGAGGAACTGGTCAAGTGTCCGATGTGGACCGATGTGTCGGTGTGGCATGAAGGCGAGAAGTTCTGCCTGTCGACCTGCAAGGTGATCTCGCATGAGCAGGTGCTGGACATGAAAAAGGGGCTGCTCCATCGAAGGAGCGTGTTGCGCAACTCGTCCGGCATGATACTCACCCTCGAAACCATCCGGCTTGCGTGCATGCACGCCCCGCATCTGGGTTACATGAATGTCCGGGTGACCCCGAAAAACTTCTCAGGAAAAATCCGGGTACTCTCAGGATTGAACGGCGAGGTGTTCAACCGTGGTTATTTCCCCAGGGAACTCTACAAGCATCTCCAGCTTGAAAAGATCGAGCGAGGCAGGAACTTCATGTACCTGGAGATGAAGACCCGGGAGCGTGGCGTCAGGATAGCCGAAGCGGCCTCATGGAAGCTGATTTCTCCCCTCGGGGAGCCGTTGCAGTGGGAACCGAGAATCTACGGTGAGAAATTCACCAGCGAGATCACGATCGATGCCGCAAGAGGTCGCACGTACGAGTTCGAGAAGCTGGCCGTGGTCGCGACAAGCCTTGAGTCTCCGCCCCACAGCCTCTTCAGGGATACGATCTGCCGACTCAAGAGTTATGTTCGCAAGGGGGCTCGGCGGGAGATCGAAGAGCACCTGGATGCCTGGCGCTCAAAGTGGGAACAGGCTGATGTCCATATCGATGGCGACCCACAGGCCCTCATGGCTCTTCGATACAACATCTACCAGCTTCTGATCAACGGCCCGACCGGTCCTTCAGGCATCGGTGCGAAATTTCTCAGCTCCGAAGGCTACCTCGGTCACGCTTTCTGGGATACCGAGATCTTCATTCTGCCATTTTATGTCTACAACTTCCCCCCGATTGCGCGCAACCTGCTGATGTATCGGTACAATACCCTGCCGGGTGCCATGAGGAACGCCGAAAAGATGGGGTATCGCGGGGCAAAGTATGCATGGGAATCGGCCACAACCGGAGAGGATGTCACGCCCCGTTTCGCGTCGAAGCTTGAAAAGACCATACGGCTGATCTATACGGGCACCGAAGAGGACCATATCGTATCGGATGTCATCTATGGTGTCGAACGATATTTCAGGGTCACCGGAGACGAGGACTTCCTCCTTCGTTACGGCATCGAGATGATTTTCCAGACGGCGCGTTTCTGGGAGAGTCGGACGGTCAAGCCGGGGGAGGAGTTTGAAATCCACACGGTCATCGGTCCCGACGAGTTCCATGAACACGTCAACAACAACGCCTATACCAATTTCCTGGTCAAGTGGCATCTTCGATTGGCTGCCATGCTGTACAAGCATGTGTCAAGCACCAACCCCGAGGTGCTCGACGCCGTTTGCTCCAAAATCGGCCTCGATGAGCGCGAGCCGTTGAAGTGGATGCTTGTCAGCCGCAGCCTGAAGTTTACCCAGGACCAGCAGAGCGGTCTGGTAGAGCAGTTCGACGGTTATTTCGCGCTCAGGGATTACGTGATCGTGCGCTACGACAGGGAGGGGCGGCCAGTGATGCCGCTGGGGGTGAATTACCGGAACATCGGAAGGACCCAGCTCATCAAGCAGGCGGACGTGCTGATCATGATGCTGCTGTTTCCCCACGCATTCAGCTTCGAGGAGAAACTGGCCAATTACCGCTATTACGAACCCCGGACCGCCCATAAGTCTTCACTGAGCCATTGCACCCATGCCATGATGGGGCTCGCCGTGGCGGAGCGGGTCAACGCCTACCGGTATTTCATGAAGACCGCGCTGTTCGACCTGAAGAACCTGCATAAAAACACCGATCTGGGTATCCATGCCGCCGCAGTCGGAGGGACCTGGCAGACCGTCATCCACGGCTTTGCCGGCCTGACGCTCAAGTCGGACAGGATCGTGCTCAATCCATGGCTTCCCAGGAGATGGGAGCGCCTGGCGTTCAGGGTGAAGTGGCGCGACCGTGTCGTTTATCTCGACATTTCCCATCGCACGCTTTCGATCCGGATTGACGCCGATGCTGAGCTGATCCTTCCGTGCACCATCTATGGAAAGACCACCAAACTGCATACGAACCGTCCTTATGAGCTTAGTTACTGCCCAACATGATGAAGAGGAGCTGAAAAGAGATGAAAAAACTCAGAATTGCCCAGATTGCCCCGCTGTTCGAAAGTGTCCCGCCAAAGAAATACGGTGGCACCGAACGAGTCGTCTCCAACCTGACCGAAGGGTTGATCGCCGAGGGGCATGATGTCACCCTGTTTGCATCCGGTGACTCGACCACAAGCGCCCGGCTCATCGCGCCGGTTTCCGAGAGCCTGAGGCTCGGGCGAAAAACCAGATCGGCCATCATCATGCACATGCTGATGCTTGCCAAGGTCTATGAGGATATGGAGGGTCAATTCGACGTGATCCACTCCCATCTGGAGTACCTCACCCTGCCGTATGCCTCCCGCTCTTCAACCCCGACCGTCCTGACCATGCACGGCAGGCTTGATACACCGGACTATGCCAGGATTCTCAGGCGTTACGCCACGATGGCCTATGTCTCCATCAGCGACGCCCAACGCCAGCCGGTACCCGACATCAACTGGGCCAGGACCATTTATCACGGTTATCCCGAAGAACTGTTCACCTTTAATCCCTGTCCGGAAGATTATTTCCTCTATCTCGGTCGTCTTTCTGAAGAGAAGCGGCCCGATCAGGCGATCATGATGGCCCGGGCCTGCAAGATCCCCCTCAAGATCGCCGCGAAGATCGATCCGGCCGACAAGGCTTATTTTACCAAGCGCATCAAGCCCCTCCTCGACAGTCCGTACATCGAATTCGTCGGGGAGGTTGACGACCTCAGGAAGTCAGAGCTGCTTCGCAACGCGAAAGGCCTGCTCAACACCATCGACTGGCCGGAGCCTTTCGGGTTGGTGATGATCGAGGCGATGGCCTGCGGTACGCCCGTGATCGTCCGCCGTTGCGGCTCTTCCCCCGAAGTGATCACCCATGGCCGAAGCGGCTTCATCTGCGACAGCAGGCAGGAGTTCATCCGTGCCATCCGCACGATCGACACCATTTCGCGGCTGGGCTGCCGCCAGGAGTTCGAGCGGCGATTCACCCAGAAGCATATGATTTCGAACTATGAGAAGCTTTACTACGAATTGATCGCCATGGCTTCCGGTAAAAAACGCCACACCTCCACGGCCCACCCCGGGGAGATCGCGGCCTGACCGGAGTGTTGGGTCGTGACCCGTGATGCGTGACGCATCACGGGTTACGATGCTGAAAATTGCTTGGAAGAACGTGTCGAAAGGTTATAATGAATCATATGGGCGGCCGTCGTTCAGGCTCCCTGTTCAAACCCTCGCATCCTCCGATCAGTAAGTTTCAATGGCTTTCGTCCACCTTCATACCCACACCCATTTTTCGATGCAGAGCAGCCCGATTTTCGCGGGCGAACTGTTCGCGGCCTGCAAAAAGAGGGGGATGGATACGGTGGCCATTACCGACTACGCGGCGATGTTCAACATGCCGGAGCTGTTCGGCCTGGCCAAGAAGGCGGAGGTCAAGCTGATCATCGGTTCGGAGGTTTTTCTTGCCGGCACCGAATCGCGCGAAGGTGGCCGGCCGGCCACGCTCATCCTTCTGGTGCGAAACGATATCGGTTATCGCAACATGTGTGTTCTGCTTTCCCGGGCGGCAAGGGAGGGGTTCGTCAACGGCATGCCGCAGGTCGAACTGGCGGTTCTGGAGTCCTGCCATGAGGGGCTCGTCTGCCTTTCGGCCGCCCATGCGGGACTGATTGGTCGGTCGCTGCTTGATGGCGACGAGGAGGAGGCCCGGCGGAAAGCGGAGTTCTACCGGACCATTTTCAGTGACCGTTTCTACCTCGAACTGCAACGCCACGGTGCGTCGTACGACGACCATCTCGTCGAAGCTACCGTCCGCCTTTCCATACAGACCGGCATTCCGCTCGTGGCGACCAACAACGTCCACTACCTTGAACGGAGCGACGCAGGATGCTACCGGGCGATGATCGCGAACCGAACCAAGGAGAAGCTTGAGAGCCGGAATCTGCAATGCCTTTCCGGCAACGAGAACTACTTCAAATCGGTCGAAGAGATGGCGGCGATCTTCGATAACGCCCAGGGTGAGCTCGACAATACGGTGCGGATCGCCGAGAGCTGCGACTACGCATTCAGGACCCAGGAGCCCCGTTTGCCGGTTTTTCCCCTGCCCGAGGGGTTCAGCGACGAAAAGGAGTACCTGCGGTACCTCACCGCGGAGGGGATGAAAGAGAAATATGCCGACTGCGAAAGCATGGGAATCGACCCCGAGGAGGTGACGGCGCGCATCGAACTGGAACTCGGGGTCATCGAGAAGATGGGATTCAGCTCGTACTTCCTTATCGTCAGCGACCTGATTGCCGCCTCGCGGCGCCTGGGCTATTCGGTCGGTCCCGGACGCGGTTCGGCCGCCGGCAGCATCATCGCCTACCTGACCGGCATCACGCGGATCGATCCGATCCGCTACAAGTTGCTCTTCGAGCGCTTCCTGAACCCGGAGCGGCTCTCCATGCCCGATATCGACATCGACTTCACTCCGGTCGGCAAGCAGAAGGTTCTCGAGTACACGGTTGAAAAGTATGGCACGGACAGCGTCGCCAAGGTGGTCGCGATTGGCACGCTTGGAGCAAAGGCGGCCATCCGCGACGCCGGGCGCGTGCTCGACGTACCGCTGAAGGCGGTCGATCAGCTTGCCAAGCTGGTGCCTTCCCGACCGGGAACGACGCTCGAAGACGCCTTCAGGGATGTCAAGGAGCTGGCCCGTCTCGTGGACTCGGATCCGCAGTACAAAGAGCTCATGCAGTACGCCAGGGCGATGGAGGGGAGGGCCCGGAATGTCTCGATGCATGCCGGCGCCGTGGTCATCACCAACGGCGCTCTCGAAGAGCAGGTGCCACTGTACGTCTCGAACAAGATCGAAACCGAGGAGCGCAAGTACGCCGACGAGTTTGACGCCAGCGACATCGACGGCACGAGCGGGAAGTCGACGGACGGCGCCGATGAGAAGCAGGTCGTGACCCAGTTCGACAAGAACTGCATCGAACAGGCGGGGCTCCTGAAGATCGACTACCTCGGACTGGAGACGCTCGCCGTGATCGACGAGACCCTGCGCCTCATCAGGAAGCGGCACGGCGTGGAGATCGACCTTGAGAAAGTCCCCATGAATGACCGGCAGACCTTCAGGATTTTCCAGGAGGGCAAGATGGCCGGTATCTTCCAGTTCGAATCGTCCGGCATGCAGAGTTACATGACCAGGCTGCAGCCGACGCAGATCGGGGATATCATCGCCATGAGCGCCCTGTACCGACCGGGTGCTCTGAACGCCGAGATCGACGAGGACCGCAACGCCGTCGACCTGTTTGTTGACCGCAAGCACGGCCGCGAGGAGATCGATTACATGCACCCCATGCTCGAGGAGATCCTGAAGGAGACCTACGGCGTTATTGTCTATCAGGAGCAGGTGATGCAGATTTCGCAGGTCATGGGGCGTTTTTCGCTCGCCAAGGCAGACAACCTGCGCAAGGCGATGGGCAAGAAGGACCCGAAGCTGATGCAGAAGTTCAAGGATGAATTCGTCGAGGGGGCGGTCAGCATCGATGTCAACCAGGCGCTCGCCACGAGGATCTTCGACCTCATGGCCGAGTTCGCCGGATACGGTTTCAACAAGAGCCATTCGGCCGCCTATGGCGTGCTGGCCTATTGGACCGGATACCTCAAGGCGCATTACACGATCGAGTTCGTCACGGCCATCATGAACAGCGAAATCGGCGACACCGAGCGCATGAAGCACCTGAGCGACGAGGCCAAGGGGTTCGGCATCTTCACGCTTCCTCCCTCGATCAACAAAAGCGACGCGCTCTTTTCGGTCGAGGAGCACAAGGGGCGCTCCTACATCCGGGTCGGCCTCAGCGCCATCAAGCAGGTTGGCACCGGAGCCAAGGCGGTCGTGGCCGCACGGCTGCGCCGTAACGGCAAACCCTTCGTCAACCTGTTCGACCTGACGGCCTCGGTGGATCTGCGGGCCATGAACCGAAAGGCCCTCGAATGTCTCATCCAGGCTGGTGCGTTCGACGAAATCGACATGAATCGAGCCCGGCTTCTGGCGAACGTCGACAAGGCGATCAAGTACGGTCAGTTGCAGAACAAGGCGGTGACGCTCGGCCAGGGGGGCTTTTTCACCGACGACGCCGGGGATGGTCAGGCTGGCGTGCACTACCCGGAGCTTGACCATGCCGAGCCAATGCCGGACAGCGAGAAGCTGCAGCATGAAAAACGGCTTGTCGGCTTTTACCTCAGCCACCATCCGCTCGATCCCTACCGGCGCGACTGGGAGGCCTTCGCGAACCTGCCGCTTGACAAGCGGGAGGTGATGCCGTCAAGACTCTACAAGGCGATCGGGGTGATCGTGTCGGTCAAGCCTTACCAGGACCGCAAAGGCAAGCAGATGCTCTTCGGGGTGCTCGAGGATTTCACCGGCAAAGCCGATTTCACGGTGTTCGCCAGCGTCTACGAGCAGTTCCGTCATCTGTTGCGGCCCGAGGAGGTGGTCATGCTGGGCGTTGAGGCCGAAGTCAAGGACGGCACCCTGAAGCTCCTGGTGCGTGAGGTGCTTCCCCTGAAGAAAGTCCGGGCAGCGCTTATCGGCAAGGTGATCCTGAAAGTCGATGCTGACGACCCGGAGCAACTCCTGAAGCTTCAGACGGTACGCGAGATATTCGAAAAGCACAAGGGCGGGACTCCCGTGGATTTCGAGGTCAAGGCCACGATGTCGTCATGCAACGAGACACTCAAGATTTTTGCCAGGAACACGCCGATTGAGCCTGACGACGAGACGCTCGAGAGGCTTGAAGAGGTTCTCGGGCCTGACAATGTGAAAATCACGGGTTAGTGATTGTGAAGCGTGGAGCCATGATCGGATGCGCCGGGGGATGCGGCTGATATTGCTGACAATCTCTTGGTACTGATTTTCACTGAATGAATTTTTTAGTAAGTTTCAGGCTTATGAACACGATTGCCGTCAAGTAGCCTTCTCATTTCTTTTAAACCCTTATCACATCAATATGAGCGGAAAATATTTCACTGCTACCGATCAGAATTTCAAGGCTTCGATCCTCGAAGCAGATAAAGTCGCACTGGTCGATTTCTGGGCTGCATGGTGCGGTCCTTGCATGATGCTCGGCCCGGTCATCGAAGAGCTCGCCGGAGAGTACGAAGGCAAGGCAATCATCGCCAAGGTCAACGTCGACGAGAATCCGAACACGGCTGCCCAGTACGGCATCCGCAGCATTCCCACCATGCTCGTCATCAAGAACGGCCAGGTGGTCGACCAGATGGTCGGTGCCATGCCGAAAAACATGATCGCCAAGAAGATCGACGAACACATCGGCTGATCCCTCTTTTTTTTCCAATATCCCGGCTTTTGCGCCGGGATATTTTATTCTACAATCCCCGTAATCATCACCAGCAGAGCGTCATGGAGAAAGAAATCAGGGACGTCGTCATTATCGGCACAGGTCCCGCCGGATACACGGCGGCCATCTATACCGGCCGGGCCAATCTCAAACCGCTGGTGATCGAGGGGCATCAGCCCGGGGGGCAGCTCATGATTACCACCGACATCGAGAATTTCCCCGGTTTTCCGGAAGGCATCCCCGGTCCGGAGCTTATGTCGAGGATGCGACAGCAGGCCGAGCGCTTCAGTGCCGAGTTTCTGTTCAGCTCGGTCACCGAGGCCGACGTGTCGCGCAACCCGTTCTGCCTGACCATCGATGATGGTCGTGAGATCTTTGCCCGGACGCTCATCGTGGCGACCGGAGCCCAGGCCAAGTGGCTCGGCATCGAATCGGAAAAACAGTATCGGGGCCGCGGTGTATCGGCATGCGCCACCTGCGACGGCTTTTTCTTCAAGAACTGCCGGGTGTTCGTCATCGGTGGCGGGGATACGGCTATGGAAGAGGCGCTCTATCTCACCAAGTTCGCTTCTGAAGTTGTGCTGGTGCACCGTCGGGATGAGTTCCGGGCATCGAAGATCATGAGCCTGAGGGCCAAGAAAAATCCGAAGATCACGACCATGCTCAATGAAGTCGTTGACGAGATCCTCGGCGACGGCATGAAGGTGACCGGTATCCGCCTGAAGAACGTCAGGAGCGGAGCGCTGACCGAACACTCCTGTGACGGCGTGTTCATGGCTATCGGACATGAGCCGAACGCCGAGCTTTTCCGTGGGCAACTTGACATGGACGATTACGGCTACATCAAAACGAAGTCCCATTCCACCGAAACGAGCGTCGTCGGCGTTTTTGCCTGCGGCGACGTCCAGGACTTCATCTACCGCCAGGCGGTTACCGCTGTCGGCACCGGTTGCATGGCGGCGGTCGAAGCCGAGCGGTTCCTCGAATCCATCAGGTGACGACGACTCTTCTGGTGACTTGAAGATGCCAGGATGGGGTTCGGCGTTTCCGGTAACCGTCAGGCATCGGGCACGGAAGTCTCCGTGATCACGGGATGCCGGGTGGGGTGCGGTTGGCGAAGAACTCGTTGAGCACCAGGTCGAAACCGAAGGCGAGTTCGAGGCCCTGCAGATCGCGCGCGGCGAACCAGCGCAGGCACTGGCCTTCATGCAGGGGGATTGCATCCGCCTCCACGTCAAGCTCCATGAGGAAAATGTACTCGATCCGGTCGGGGAAGTCGTACACTTTCAGCAGCGAGCATTTGCTGACGTCGGTTTCAATCTCCTCCATCATCTCCCTGACGATGCACTCCATGGGCGTTTCCCCCGGTTCGACGTGGCCTCCGGGCAGGTCCCACATGTTCGGGTAAGGGATCTCGGGTTTGTCGTCCCTGAGGAGCAGCAGCACCTGGTTGCGGCTGTTGACGAGGATGATGCTGGCGCCGGAACGTTTCATGCCGCACTCCTCTTTTGACTGGCCGATGCCGTGTTCTTTTTCCAGGGTTTGAATACCGAGATGAAGACGAGCACGGCAAGCGTGGCGGTCTGCAGGGCGCCGAAGGCGAGATTCATCAGCTGGTTGTGCCGGTAGGCGGGGTCCTGCAGGGCAGCCATTCCGAGTTTTCCCGAGATCTCCATCATGGCGGTTTCCCAGGGCCCGAGCCAGAACGTGCCGAAGATGATGGCCGTGACGGTCGTGATCCACTTGACGGTCAGCCAGCGTTGCCTGAAGAATCCCCAGTTGCTGAAGAGCGAATAGCAGAGGCCGGTCATCAGGCTGCCGATGGCGCCAGGCAGCACGACAATGTTGGTGTCCACGTGGTGGATGCTGCGGTTGACACCGTACAGCACGCCGCCGTCATCAACCCCCGACTTGAGGAAGTAGAGGGTGATCAGTGACAGCGCCCCCCCGATCCAGCAGCAGGCGGCGAGCAGGTGGAGGCCTTTGAGCCAGCGAAGGCCTTTCGCGGAGAGTCGGATCATGTCTGCTTCGGTTGATATTCAGATTTCGGATCCGGCAACATCGTCATCATCCATGAGATCGCCGGGCGACACTCCTGCGATGGGGGTGAAGGCGCCGTCCTGGTCGAGAGCAGGGTAGGGCTTGCCATGTTCCCTGAGTACCCCGCTCAGTCGGGGGTAGGTGAATTCGAAGAGCAGACGTTCGAACTCGTCGTCGGTGATCTGCCGTTTGCGATACATTCCGGCGGCTTCCCGCTGGCGTTGGGCCTCGAACAGGATGACGGCCGCCGCAACCGATACGTTCAGGGATTCAACCATTCCGGCCATGGGAATGTAGATACAGCGGTCCGCGATCTGCAAGGCCCCTTCCGATGGCCCTTTCAGCTCCTCGCCGACGATGATGGCCGTCGGGATCGTATAGTCGACCGATCTGAAATCGACCGCGTCGGGCCGGAAGGTCGCGACCAGGAGTTGCATGCCCTCCTGCCTGAGTTTTTCACCTGCAGGCAAGGCGCTCTCTCTGAGGTCAACCTTGACCCATTTGCTCGCTCCGGCGGCGGTGTGCTGCTTGGTGCGGATGGCGGAGTGGTGGGAGATCGCAAGGACCCGGGGGATGCCGACGGCGTCGCAGCTTCTGATGATGGCCGCCAGGTTGTGCGGCTTGTTCACGTTGTCCATGACGAGCGTGAGGTCAGGCTGCCGCATTTCGAGCAGCCGGCGTATCTTCCTGAATCGTTCCGGAGCGATCAATATCGGCCTGTTTAGCTTGGGGTTACCGTTAGTGAACAATATTGCACCGGCAACTGCGGAATGCAAGAGTCATCAGTCCGGGGCTTGCAATTTCCGTGGCTGCCGTGCTCGGAATGGCGTGCGTTGAGCACCGGAATCGATGCGTTTGTTGCCGGAGAAGGAAAGAAACCTATTTTTTACGTAATGTTCAATTGCGGGTTTCCTCATCCGGTGATCGTCTCTTCAGAGAACATTCAACCGCTCGCAATTGTTTGAATTTGAAAATGAAGTCAGGCTGGCAACCGGTTGCCGGCAAGAGCAACGTGTTCGTATCCATGCGTCTGCATCAGAAAAAACATCCACATCTCGAAAGGCTGCTCGATTCAGCCAAGGCCATAACGCTCAGCCCCTCTTCCAGGGTGCTGGTGTTGAGCGATCTTCACATGGGTAACGGCGGTCGCCGTGACGAATTCAAACGCAACGCCGACCTGGTCAGATCGATGCTTGAGGAGTACTACCTGCCCGAAAAGTACAGCCTTGTGCTGAACGGCGACGTGGAGGAGCTTTTCAAGTTTTCAATTGAAAGCATCAACGAGCAGTGGGGACATATGTATGAGCTGTTCCTTCGATTCGAGCAGCACGGCTTTTTCTGGAAGACCTATGGCAACCATGATGCCGATCTGTTCGAAGAGCGGAACTACCGCCTCTCCGGACATCTTCTCGAGGCGATCAAATTCATGTACGGCGAGGAGGCGATGCTGTTGTTTCACGGCCATCAGGCCTCGATCCTGCTCTGGGAGACTTACCCGCTCGTGAGCCGGTCGGTGGTGCTGTTCCTTCGGTACATCGCCAAACCGATGGGGATAAGGAATTTCTCGACCGCCTACAACAGCCGCCGCCGTTTCGCCATAGAGCGGTCGATCTACGATTTTTCGAACCAGGCCAAAATCGTCTCCATCATCGGCCATACCCACCGGCCGCTGTTCGAGTCGCTTTCGAAGGTCGACCACCTCAATTATCGCATCGAGGAGCTCTGCAGGGCTTATCCGTCAGTCAATCCCGAGGGACGCCGGATGATCCGGGAGCAGATCACCGAGCTGAAGACCATGCTCGACGCCTGTTTTACCGAAGGCAAGAAGATCGGGCTCCGGAGTGGACGCTATAACAACATCGCCATTCCCAGCGTGTTCAATTCGGGATGCGCCATCGGAAAGCGCGGCGTGACCGCGCTCGAGATCGACGGCGAGCATATACGCCTGGTCTACTGGTTCAAGGGCAAGCAGGGCCGGAGGTTCGTCAGTGACCGGAACAGCGACCCAGAGCAACTCGGCGACTCCGGATATTTCCGCATCGTGCTGAACGAAGACCATCTCGATTACGTCTTTTCCCGCCTCAGCCTTCTCGCCTGAGCCATTCAGGCCGACGGGGCGTCCTGTCCTCGATCTTCTTTCCCCCGGTTGCCCACGCGCCATGCCGGAAGCAGAACCTTTTTCCGTCTCCGGAGCGGCGAGCTCCCTTCCCACCATACGGCGGGCACCCTGACCGCGACAGATTTTGCCGTAAGTTCACAGAACTTGAAATGAGGATGTCATACCTTTGTTCTGCGGGCGGAGTTCCATCCGTCGCGCCAGGGTTTGGTCGTCTTGATTGACCTATCACCACGATCTATATGCAGAAAGAGATGCGACGATATCCGAATCTTGACCGGCTGCTGCAGACTTCACCGGTGGTTCAGCTCGGTTCCGATTCCAGGGTGGTCGTGTTCAGCGACCTTCATCTGGGAGACGGCGGAAAGCGAGACGAGTTCCGACACAACGCAACGCTGTTCGGGACACTGCTTGAACGGAGGTACCTGGAACAGGGATACGGACTGGTCCTCAACGGCGACATCGAGGAGCTGATGAAGTTCAGTTGCACGGGCATATTGAGTTCATGGAAATGGCTGTACGACCTGTTCATCCGGTTCGTCGAGCGAGGGGGGTTCTGGAAGATTTACGGAAACCATGACCTTGGACTGCTTGAAGAGGATGACTACCCGCTTGCCGACTGGCTCGTGGAGTCCCTGATTTTCAGGTACGGCGGACAGACCATGCTGCTGTTCCACGGTCATCAGGCCTCTTCCTTTCTGAATAACCCGTGTTCCCTGTTCAGCCGATCACTGTGCTATCTGCTGCGTTATGTGGCCAAACCGGCAGGTATCCGCAACTATCCGGTCTCCTACGACAGCCGCAGGCGGTTTGCAATCGAGCGCGCTGTCTACGAGTTTTCGAACAGCGCAGGCATCATCTCCATCATCGGGCACACCCACCGGCCGCTCTTCGAATCCCTGTCGAAAGTGGATTACCTGAACTATCGCATCGAGGAGCTCTGCCGGGCATATGCATCGTCGAGCCCGGAACGGCAACGTGATTTCGAGGAGCAGATCCGCCACCTGAAGGGAGATCTCGACGCCTGCTATCGCAAGGGCTTCCGGAAAAGCCTCAGAAGCGGCCGCTACGGCAACATCACCATTCCGAGCATCTTCAACTCCGGTTGCGCCATCGGCAAACGGGGGATCACGGCCATCGAGATCGACGGGGGTATGATCAGGCTCATCTATTGGCAGCGTGACCGTTCTGGCGAGTGTGCGACAACCGGAGTTCAAGATGGGGCGGGTGGCGTGTGCGGTTATACGAGGGTGGTGCTGAACGAAGACCGTCTCGACTATGTCTTTTCGAGGATCAGGTTGCTGACTGATGGCTGCACGGCAAGTTCGACTGGACGACCCCGAAGCCGGGGATCAATACCGGTGTTCAATGGCGCCACCTGATGGTTTGTTCTTCGCAGAGGGAGGGGAACGTGCCCGGGACGCTGGCTCCGGCCAGGCGTGCCTCTCGAACAGGGCTGAACGGGTGTCGCCGGTCTGATGGTGCTACTTGCTCAGTCGAGCGATGCCCGCAGCTCATCCCAGAGCCGCCGATAAGACTGCGCGGCAGGTGAGTCAGGTCGGACGGCATTGACTGGCGCCCGGTAGATGCCCATTTTTTCAACCTCCGAACTGTAGGGGACCGTTGTGGAGAGGAATCCCGGTGCCTCCCTGAATTCGTCGATGATCTCGCGGTGCATGGTTTTCCTTCGCTCTTCCATGGAAAAGAAGGCCCGGATTTTCGTCGCGTCGAGATCATTGTCCCTGAAGAACGCGATCAGCTGGTTGAAGGTCCTGATGGAGAGTGTCGTCGGGATGATGGGGACCAGGATGATGTCAGACGCGGCGAACACGCTTTCGGAGAGGAGGGTGAGGTTCGGTGGGCAGTCGAAGAAGAGGTAGTCGTACTCTTCGTCAAGATCGGCCAGGTTTTTTTTGAGCTTTTTCTTCGGATTTTTCCCTTCGGACAGTTCGATGTCGAGGTTCCGGTAGGAGAGGTCGGAGGGAAGCAGGTCAAGGTGTTCGAAATCGGTGGCCCTGATCTGCCGGTAGATCTTTTTACTGCCTTTGAGGAATTTGTCGCTCCTGAACTTGCCTTCGGCCGTTATCCTGAAATAAAAGGAGCTTGCTCCCTGCGGGTCAAGATCGCAGAGCAGTGTCGGTGACGCATCCCGGGATGCAAGCCAGGAGAGGTTGACGGCGGCGGCCGTTTTGCCGACGCCACCCTTGATACTGTAGAGGGCGATGGATTTCATGGCCGACGAGGGCGGTTACAGGCTATTGATGAGATTGTCGAACAGGTCACGGGTCTGTTCGTCGTCGAATTTCTCGAACGTCTCGCCGAACTTTTTGCGTGCATGCGCCTGCTTCCGGTACAGGGCGGAGACGAGACCGCCAAGTGCGGCCGCTTCATCGATGCCGGCCCTGTCGTGCGGGAGCGTCCCGAGACGGCCCAGCAGGAATTCGATCTGCACCGAGAGATCGACGAAGTCGCCGAGCGTTTCCTGCAGCTCCTTCATATCCCCGACAAGGCGTCCGACCTCTTTCGGCGGGAACAGTGACGAGAAAAACTCCAGCAGGTAACGCAGTTTCTTGCAATGGATCCGAAGCTCATGCAGTTCACTGTCGGGGGTTCCCGTACCTATTTTCCGTCCATGGATGATAACCTTTTTCCACGATTTTCTGATCGATCTCGACGCCACGGTCCTGGTCGGCAGGGCAGCGTTGGGTGCAAGCTCCTGATCGGGCATGGCCACGTCCGACATAACGGTTTCGAGTCCCTGCATGAAGGTACGGTATTCGCGGCTTGCGAGGTAATGACAGAACTTTCGATGTAACTGCTTTCTTTCGGTCTCGAGCTCGTCGAAAAAACGGTCAAGCGCCGGACGGAGCCGCTGCGGCAGCAGGCGGGTGTAAGCTTCGTCGCGGAGCAGATAGACGTCACGGTCTCGAAGCTGGTTGGTGCGCTTGCCGAGATCACGCAGTCCTCCAAGCAGCCATGCCGTCCGGTGAGGATCGAACACCCCCCTGAGCAGACGTACTATCGACCTGCTTCTCCTGATGGCCACACGGTAATCGTGCAGGAACTCAGTGTCGATGTGCTGCCGGATTCCGGTCTCGTTCGACTTCATGACCGAGGTCGTGAACTGCAGCAGGCGCCGGACGTTTTCATGCACGGTTGCTTCCGGATCAAGCTGCAACCGGAGTTTTGAGGAGTAGTCGCCGATGATGTGGTCGCAGGATTTGAGCATCAGGAGGACGCGCTCCCTGAAGTCGGTGACTCGATACGCGTCAACCGGCTCAGGCAGGGCCCTGAGCATGCGGGCCAGCTCCCGGTGGTAACCCTTGAGTGGGGTGATGGAGTGGAATCGTGCGAACGGTGTGGAGGTTGTTTCACCAGAAGGACGCATCGTTTCGCTATTGAGGATGGCGATCGTTTTCTGGTTGTCGTCAAGGATCCTCCAAGAAGAGATGGAGATCTCCACACTGCAGGTTTTCATGAATGCCCTGAGGCTGCTGCATTGCAGGAGCAACTCCCGGGCCGCGCCCTCGGGCAGGGATTCGGGGAAGAAAGCGGCCGGGGTCCCTTTGAACTCCGTTTCAGCCAGGACTTTGCCATTATCGAGACCGGTGACTTCAAGATGGCCTTTTCTCCTGACAACGAGCATGCCTTTCTGGAATGCATGATTTTCAAAGGTGTCGTAAAAGCTGTGCCGCTCGTTGCGCGACGAGATGGGAACTAGATTCCATTCGCCAGGCAGGGTGCTGCCGGGTGTCGGTTCAGGTCCGTCGGATCCGATTGTCCTGAAATAAAGGGTGTCGGGGTGGGTGTCCATCAGCCGGCGCACTGAAGCCGGCCTGGCAGGATCGAAGCGCCCGACCGGTATCCTTTGCCGATGCTGGCGTGCCCGGCGAGTACCTGATTTCCCGCGAAGATGAAGCGGCCGCCGATCCTTCCGGGGGCATAGTTCAGCGTCGTGAGCAGATTGTGTGAGCAGTCGTAGCTGCCGTTCACCTTCAGCGGTCCGTGCCTGAGATTTTCAAGCCGGTTGCCGGCGCAGGAGAACCTGCCCGCAACGACGTCAGGGCATCCGGCAAGGGTGGTGATCCGGTTTGCTGAACAGTCGAAATCATGCAGGACTTCGTCAGGCGCACCGAGCAGGGAGGTCAGGCGGTTGCCAGAGCAGTCGAATGCTCCAGTTTGGATTGGAGCGCCGTCAAGCGATGCCAGAAGGTTGTGCGAGCAGTCGAATCGCCCTTTGATTTTTTTCGGGGCGCCTTTAAGGCTTTTCAGAAGGTTTTCTGAACAGTCGAACGACCCCCTGGCTTTCGAAGGGGCGCCACTGAGGCTGGTCAGCAGGTTCCTGGCACAGTTGAAATCCCCACCGACGGTTTTCGGCGCTCCGTCGAGCGAGGTGATCATGTTTCGTGAACAGTCGAAGCTTCCGGTGACTGCGGGAGCACCCTCGAGGGTCGTGAGCAGATTACCTGAACAGTCGAAGGCCCCTTCGACGATTTCCGGACACCCCTCAAGTGAGGTCAATCCCCTGCCGGAGCAATCGATCGGGCCAGTTCCATCCATACAACCCATGACATCCCTGAAGGTGAGCATTGCTTTTCTTGTTCTGTGCTTGTTGGCCTGGAACCGTGCCGGGGGCGTACTCGATGTCTGGTTCCGGTCACGATAGATGATTACCCTGATACAAATATAGAAAGACTCGCTGTTGTTCGTGTCGTTGTTGCGGGGCTGTTACCGTTTTTTCACGCGATTGTAACAAATTCCGGCAGGTGCCCAGCAATGCGTTCAATTTCCCATGATTCCCGACGGTTTTTCCTTGTTCCCGGCTCGTTTCATCAGTCGCTCCTGGCTGTTGACCTCCGGCGAGCCGTTCTCGATTCGGGAGCAGCTGCCGTCAGGCTGGATGCGCCAGGATTTGACGTTATCCCCGAGCTGAAGCCGGAGCTCCTCCCTGACCCGTTCAATCAGCGATCGGTCAAACACGGGAAACAGGGTTTCAACGCGTTCGTCGAGGTTCCTCGGCATGATGTCGGCGCTTCCGAGATAGAGCTCGGGGCTGCCCCCGTTCGCGAAAAAGTACACTCTGCTGTGTTCAAGGAAGCGGCCGATGATACTCACCACCCTGATGTTGTCGCTTACCTCCGGGATGCCAGGCTTCAGGCAACAGATGCCCCGAACGACAAGGTCGATGCGCACCCCTGCGCATGAGGCTTTGTAGAGCGCCCTGATGGTCGCCGGGTCAACCAGGGAGTTCATTTTCATGATCACGTGGCCCGCTTGCCCACGGTCGTTCAACGCTGCTTCACGTTCGATCATGCCGATGAGCCGCTCCCTGGTGTTGATGGGAGACACGAGAAGGTGGCGGTATGCGGTGTATCTCGAATATCCGGTCAGGGCGTTGAAGAGTTCCGCAGCCTCCTCGCCCAGGTCTCTGTCGTCGGTGAAGAGGCTGTAATCGGTATAGAGCTTCCCTGTAGACGGATTGTAATTGCCGGTGCCCAGATGGAGGTAGCGTTTCAGGCCTCCCGATTCGCGGCGGACGATCATGGTCAGCTTGGCGTGGGTCTTCAGTCCTGGCAGCCCGTAGACCACATGGGCACCGACATCTTCGAGTGCCCGGGCCCAGACGATGTTGTTTTCTTCGTCGAACCTCGCTTTGAGTTCGACAAGGACGGCAACCTGCTTGCCGTGTTCGGCAGCCTTCATCAGTGCGCTGACGATCGGGGAGTTGCTTCCGACACGGTAAAGGGTCTGTTTTATCGACAGGACTGTTGGGTCCGTGGCGGCCTGCTCGATGAACTCGACGACCGGCTGGAAGGAGTCGTAGGGGTGATGAAGCAGGAGATCTTTTTTGCTTATGGCGCTGAACAGATCGCCCTTGCCCTTCTCTCCGAACGGCTTGACCGGAATGTACGGCTCGTCTTTCAGGTCGGGGCGGCCGAGCCGGAGGAGTTCGATGAGGGAGCTCAGGCCGAGCGATCCCTCGATCTCATAGACGTTGCGTGATTCGATCTCAAGGTTTTTCGTCAGCAACTCCCTGACGAACGAGGGCATTTGCGGGTTGATGTCAAGCCTCACGACGTTTCCATACCTTCTCGAACGGACCCCCTTCTCGATCGTTTTGAGCAGGTCTCCCGCTTCGTCTTCCTCAATTTCGATGTCGGCGTCGCGGATGATCCTGAAGCGATGGGCCCGGATGATCCGCATGTTCGGGAACAGCTGCTCCAGGTTGTTTTCGATGAGCTCTTCGATCCACAGGAGCGAGACCTCCCCAATCGTCTCATCTATCCCGTCGATCGCGTTCAACCGGAGCAGCCTGGGCAGGCTGTCCGGGACCTTGACCCGGGCAAATTTCAGGGTTCCGTTCGACTTGTCTTCAAGCTCCACGGCAAGGTTCAGCGAAAGGTTCGACATGAACGGGAACGGGTGGCCGGTGTCAAACGCCAGCGGGGTGAGCACGGGGTAGATTTCGCGGCGGAAATGCCGGTTCAGCGCGTCACGTTCCGCGCCGCCAAGATCCGCAAAGCTGACGAAGCGAACGCCTGCGTCGGCGAGCGATGGCAGGATATCGCCGTAGAGGCACCGGTGAACCTGATCGAGTTGTCCGAGGGCTTTCGATCTGATCAGCTCCAGCTGCTCTTCAGGGCTCAACCCATCAACGGTCCGCTTCTGTATGCCGGCTTCGTACTGGTTTTCCAGGCCGGCGACGCGGATCATGAAAAACTCGTCGAGGTTCGAACAAAAAATGGAGATGAATTTCGTCCGTTCAAGCAATGGGTGCAGGGAGGGGTCGGCCGCCTCTTCGAGTACCCGCTGGTTGAAGAGCATCCAGCTCATTTCGCGGTTGGCGAAGAGCGACGGCGCCCTGAAATCCAGGATTCGATCCCTGCCGTTTTTCGTGCAGTCGATCGGTAACCCGTCAGGGAAGGCATTGCCGGACGGATGGGTGTTCATGACGTCACTCATTTGCCAGCCGAACCGATTCGTGCAAGTTTCATGATTTTTCTGGCGATCGCGGTATTGTCATAGATGCCGCCGAACTCTGCGGATCCCGCCCCCATGGCGAACACCTGCACCGGCAACATGGTATGTGCATTGGTTGTCCATCCGATTCCGGCTCGTTCGTTCAGGATGCGCGTGACGGCTCCGGCGAAAGTATCCGGCTTCTGATCCGAAAAGGCGGTGCCGAGCCGCGTGAGTTCGTCAGGTTTGAGTACCAGAGAGGTGTCCGGTGCAGCAGCGGCAAGTCCATACCAGACCCTGACGCTGTCAAGCGCCATCCGATAGCTGACGGTCCCGTTTTGTTTCCATGCGGCCGCCTTTTCAGCAAGACGCTGTGACGAGATCCGTTGATTTTTGAGAAGTTCGGGCTTTATGGTGTAGCCGTTCGCGAGGTTGCCCAGGGCAAGCCCACCGCACTCGTGGTCGGCGGTCACGATGATGAGCGTTTCCGATGGATGACGCTTCCAGAAGGCGATTGCCTCACGGATCGCGGTGTCGAACGCCTGCACGTCGCGGGCAGCCGCTGTGGCGTCGTTGCTGTGGCAGGCCCAGTCGATTTTCCCCCCTTCGACCATCATGAAAAATCCGGCAGGGTTGTCGAGCAGGCGGATGCCCTCCCTGGTGAATGCCGCAAGGTCCATCTCCGACGAGCTGCGGTCCATCTCGAAATCCATGGCTGCCTTCCGGTCATAGGGCGCATAGGCCCAGGCAGGCGTTCCGGGGTGTATCGATCGAAGCTCTTCGAGGGTGCGGGCGATTCGATAACCGGCTTTTTCCATGATCCCGGGGATCGGCCCCCTGAATCCCGTCGATCGGGCGCGTTTACCGGGAAAATCACCTTCAGCGTAACCGCCTCCGAAATAGTCGAACCGGCTTGAGGCCATCTGCACGGCGATGTCGTAGTAGTTGTCGCGATCGGGGTTGTGTGCGTAGAAGCAGGCCGGAGTGGCGTTGTCTATGCCGACACTGGTGACAATGCCGGTTTTCATCCCTTTGCTTCTGGCCATTTCCGCGATGGTCCGGAGTGTGTCGAGACGGTTCGCCGCCATCGAGATGGTGCCGTTCGTTGTCTTGAAGCCGGTCGCCAGCGCCGTGCCTCCGGCACCGGAATCGGTGATGAGGCGGTTTGCCGAATGGGTCAGGGCTGTGCCGAGCACCGGGAAAGAGGTCATGGCAAGTGACTTGCCATCGGGCATCAGGCTTTCGGCGAGCGACACCTGTGCCGGTCCCATGCCGTCACCGATGAAGAGGAACACGTAGCGGATCCGTTTGGGTCGGCCGGTGTCAGCGGCCGGGGTGGCTCCTGCCGACGAGATTGCCACGAAGAGCAACAGCAGGGTGAAGAGCCGCCTCCAGATCGTGAGTTTGCTGATTTCAGGATGCTGCACGCGTGTATTGGGTTTGTTGGCAGGTTTGCGGGACATTCCTTGACAGAACTTACCCAAAACCTCCGTATCGCTCTGTTACATGCGTGTGAAATCCGTTCGCTGCAGGAGGGCAGCCCGCAGCATTCAGGCTTGGCGGGCGAGCTCGAGAAAATCGATGATCTCTTCGGGAGTGTTCGCCAGCCAAGCCGCCCCCATTTCCCGGAGCTCCCGTTCGGGACGGAATCCCCAGAGGACGCCCATCGGGTACATGCCTGCGGCGCAGGCAGTCTTCATGTCGATGCCGCTGTCGCCGACGTAAAGCACCTCCGACGGCTGGACGCCGAGCATGCCGGCCAGCAGGAGTGCTCCCTGCGGGTCGGGCTTGTGGGCGATCTCCCGGTGATGTCCCATGACCACGTCGAATCGCCAGGGTTTGAGCAGTTCATCGGCGCAGAGTTTCGTGAAGAGGTCCGGCTTGTTGGAGAGGATCACCTTTTGCAGCCCCTTCCGGTCGATGGCGTCGAGCAGGAGGCCGATGCCGTCATAGGGTTTCGAGTTCTCGTTCCAGTGGTTTGCGTAGGAGGTTTTCATCTCTTCGAGCAACGGGACGACAACCGACTCGTTACGGGCATGTTCGGGCAGGGCGCTCTCGACCAGGGCCTCCATGCCGAAGCCGACCAGCTCGCGGCACTCCTTGAGCGTATGGGTCGGGTATCCATGGCGTTCAAGCACCGCATTGAGGCTGAATGCGATGTCTTCAAGGGTGTCGAGCAGCGTGCCGTCGAGATCGAACAGCACCGCCCTGAATGGACCAGGCGGGTGAAGGTTCATTGAAACGTCAGGATTGGGGTTTGACTGCCGTGACGAGGAACACCGGATAGGTTGCCTGCTGTCCGGCGCGGTTCTTTTTCTCGACGAGGTGCGCCGTCATGAACGACACAGTGGTGAAGCCGGCCGATTCGAACATGGCCGTCAACCGCATCCGGTCGAACCCGTGATGCACCTTTTCGGTCTCGTCGTCATGAAACAGCCCATCTTCAGTGTCCAGGTCGGCGATGGCCAGTGTGGCGCCGGGGGTCATCTGGCTGCTGAGGTGCGCGAGGAAGGTTTCCGTATCGGAAATATGGTGCAACGTCATGCTGCTGAAGACAAAGTCGAAGCTGCCGGGCAGGAGCGAGGCCGACTCGGGATCGGCAAGGTCGAGCAACTCGGTCATGACGTTGGGAACGCCGTCGACAATGAGCTTCTCTTCGAGCTTGGCGAGCATCTCCCTCGAGGTGTCAACTGCCGTCAGCAAGCCGCACTTCGGTGCGACGTTCATGGTTACCAGACCGGTGCCACAACCGATTTCGAGAGCGTTTTCCGGGCGAGTGACGGGCAGGTGGGCGATGATCGCCCTCGATACGGCGTCGGCCAGGGCAGCGCGGACGATGTTCGAGTCCCATTCCGAAGCCTTGCTGTCAAATCGCGGCGAGTCGCTCCAGTTGTTGTCGGGCATATTGTCTGGATATGGTTACGGATTCCTGATGACGAAATGATCGCCGAAATATACGGTTCGTCACGGTAAAGAACGAACAGATCGACGACGATGAGCCATTTCGTCAGGAAGCGGGGCCACGCTGTCGGAGATGTTGCAGAAACGTTGCCCGGTCTCAACGGGCGTGCAACAGTCGCGGGTGTTTATTACCCACATGGGCAGGCGAAGTTCACCATCGCCCCGTCTGGATTGCGGGCCCGTTTGCTTTTCCACAAGAATTCGAAGACACCCATGACAACGCCGTCTGAACTGCTCCGCACACCGCTTCCGAATCTTGACGGCTGGACCGCAACGCTGTTGCGTTGCCTCATGCTGCCCAATCTGGTGCTCGTTCGGGTGGAGGGTCGCGAGTTGCTGCCGGAGACGGCATCGACACCCGGGAGCCCGTTCATCATCGCGCTGAACCATAACAATGTTTTTGAGTCCCTCTTCGTCCCGGTACTGCTCATGTTCATGATCGGCGGCCGCAAGGTCAGTTTCATCGTCGACTGGATGTTCGGGCATCTGCCGCTCGTCGGACGGCTCATGACCCTTATCGATCCGGTGTTCACATACAGCAAACCGTCGAAACTGCCGTTCATCGAGCGTCGGCGGCCGAAAAAACGGAGCAGTGTGATCGGCGAATCCCTCCGGCGTCTTGAAGCGGGAGGGGTTCTCGGGATTTTTCCGGAAGGGCGGCGAAATCGCGATCCATTCGAGCTGTTGCCTCCCAAGCCGGGGATCGGTCATCTCGCCATCCTCTCCGGGGCTCCGGTTATTCCGGTAGGGATCACGTTCAGGGCGGCCGAAAGGCTTGGCCGGGAGCCATTCGCGGGAAAGATGACCGTGTCGTTCGGCGAACCGATGCGATTCGACATGGTCAGCGACTCCTATGGAGCCTGTGTCAGGGCAGGAGACCGGGCAGGCGCTAACCGCCTTGCCCAAAGGGTTGCCGACGAGATCATGCAGTCGGTTTCCCCACTCTGCGGCAAGCGTTTCTTCCATGAACAGTCCAGCGCAGGTGAAACGGCCATAACCAGACAAGCAACGGAGGAGCTATGTCCAGCATAAACGTTACGAAGATCGTCTCTCCGGAAGAGAGGCAAGCGGCCCGGACGGTGATCGATGCGGTGTTCGTCAGGGAGAAGCGATGGATCGACGGGACGCACGAGCAGATTCCCGAAGATTATGCGTCGAATGACCGGTGTTCGTGGTTCCTGGCCAGGGTAGGGCAGAGCCCGGCTGGCGTGATGCGTCTCTGTTACGACCCCTCGTTCGACCTTCCCGACTCCTTCCAGGTCAGCCTCGAACCGGGTGTCGATCTCCAACAGGTGAAAGCGCTGGGCAGCTTCGTCGAGATCGGAAGATTCATGATCATGCCCCAGTTCCGTCGCCAGTACCTTGTTGCGCTCCGCCTCATGCGTGCGGCGACGGCCGAGGTCGTCGAACGCGGGTATACCCATTTCGTTACCGACGTGTTCGAAGGGGAGGTCCATTCACCACTGAATTTTCATACCCGGGTGCTTGGCTTCGAAGTGATCGGTCGGCACCTCCTGGGCGAGCTCAACTGCAGTTCGACCCGGATCATCCTGACCCTGGACATCCTGAAGTTGTACAACAGGATCAAGGACAGCCGGAGCAGGATCTATCAGGAGTTGAGCGAGGGGATGCGGTTGAGCCTCCAGAAACGGATGAGCCTCACCGGCAGCCCTGATTAAGGTGCGGCATGTACCGGAAGCATCATCACCCGTTGGCTGACGAAAGCCCGCCCGGTTCCGTCACTCCCGATTTGTTTACAACCTGTTCACCGGTTCTTCATGATTGCTTAACACTTTGTGCCATAGATTTGCTTTCGGAAAGAGGACATCCCGACGTCGCAATGTTCAAAAACTGACCGTCAGCATTACACATAACAAAAAACACTCATCATGAAAAAAGCAATGTTTTTCGTCGCTCTTGCTTCAGCCCTCGGGTTCAGCGCGGCGGAAGCTGTGGAGTTGAACTGGAAAGGCGATATCCGTTATCGCTACGAATCAGGGACCAAAGATGATAACGTCGATACGACCGAGGACCACAGCCGCGACCGCCATCGCATGCGCGTCCGCCTCGGCGTTTACCCCTGGATCAACGAAGAGCTCTCCGGTGGTGTGCAGATCTCGACAGCCGGTGATGAAACGACGTCAAGGAACGAGACCTATGACGATCTGTTCCTTGCCGATACGGTGTATTTCAACGAAGCATTCATCGACTACCACCCGACGTTTCTCTGCGGTAATGTCAACATCCTCCTCGGTAAGCGGGATGTTGCGAAGACCCTCATTGTCCAGAAGGATCTTGTCTGGGACAGCGACCTGACCTTTGAAGGCGCCACACTGCAGTATGGTAAGGATGGCGATGGAAAAGAGAAGGACGGACTGAGCGCTGCCGTAGGTTACTATGCCGTCGACGAACGGAACGCAATCGTGAAGGAACAGGATCCTTACCTGATTGCGGCTGTTGCTTCCTACAAAGGAGAGGTGAGCGATTACAGCTATGCTGTCGGTACCGGTTATTACAACTTCGTGCATCTTGAAAACATGGATTCGCAAACAACTTCAACCAAGCCGACGCTCGCCCAGATGGCCACAGGCAAGGACTTCGATGTGGTTGAGTTCTTTGGCAACGTCGGTGGCAACATCACCGAGACCCTTCCCTGGAAAGTCTATGGCCAGTACGCGTTCAACACGGCAAATCATGATACCGATGAGAAGGTCAATATCATGAACTCCGAAAGGGATGCCTATCTCGTCGGACTCCAGGTCGGTAACGCCAAGAGCCCGGGCCAGTGGTCGCTCAGCGGTGAATATGTGAGCATCGAGCGTGACTCGGTTGCCCCGATCACCGACTCCGATCGCAATGGAGCAAGCTTCACGAACCTCGAAGGCTTCAAGGTCTCTGCGGCCTACCATATCGTTCAGAACATGACCATTGGTGCTTCCTACTTCAATTTCGACTGGAAGAACAAGGATATCATCACGACGGTTGCCGATCGTGACGATCGCCAGCATCTCATCCAGGCAGACGTGGTCGTGAAGTTCTGATTCCGTTTTTTCTCGTGCGTGTGGTGTGGTGTTCTTTCTCCGTCGGGTGGGTGTGGTGCTCATCCGTGTTGCTGCCGGGTCGCCCGGGAATTGCCGGGAGGCCCGTATTTCGGGAGCGGCAGACACCGCAGGCTGATTTGTTTTTATCCATCAACTATTGACCAAACAACATGAAACTGTTCAAGAAAATTTTTCTGGGCGCGGCGGTTTTCGGCCTGGTGGCCTCAACCGACGCATTCGCAGCCGGCAACAAGATCGTCATGGACGGTTCGACGACGGTCGGCCCGATCGCCAAGGCTTTCGCCAGCAGCTTCACCAAGAGCACTGGCGTCCAGGTCACGGTCAGCGAGTCGGGTTCGGGCAACGGCGCCAAGAGCCTGATCAACAAGACCTGCGATATCGCCAACATGTCCCGTTCGATGAAGGACAATGAACTCGCCGCCGCAAGGGGCAAGGGTGTCAATCCGGTCGAGCACGTCGTCGCACTCGATGGCCTGGCCATGATCGTCCACCCGTCCAACCGCGTCAATGCGCTTTCGAAAGCGCAGATCCGTGGCATCTACATGGGTCGCTACACCAACTGGAGCCAGGTCGGCGGACCGAATGCCCCCATCGTCATGATCCAGCGCGAATCGAACAGCGGTACCCAGGACTCCTTCAAGGAGCTCGTCATGGGCAAGGAGAACCCGATTTCGAAGCGCGCCGAGACCCAGGCCAGCAATGGCGCCATCAAGAGCCGCGTCGCATCGACTCCGAACGCGATCGGTTTTGTCGGACTCGGATTCGCCGACAATTCGGTCAAAGCCTTGCTGGTCGATGGCGTCGAGCCCGACGCCCGCACGGTCAAGAACGGCACGTATCCGATTCACCGGGCGCTCTTCATGTATACCAACGGTCAGCCGTCGGGTGTCGTCAAGCAGTTCATCGATATGCCGAAAACAGCTGAAGGCAAGCAGATCATCAGCGAGATCGGTTTCGTTAACTACTACTGACCGGTTGTTCTGTACAGCTCGAAAAAAACCTGCCGGTGACATCGGCAGGTTTTTTTTTGAGCGATTCCGGACTGAGACCGCAGCTGGCTCAAGGCTTCCGGATCATGCTCTTCGATGGAGGTGAATTTTTGTATTTTCTAAATGCATGGGGATGTTGTATCGTTTCGTTGAAAATTTCAGTGTTCAATACATTTAACAAAAGGAGCTGATGATGAAGCATTGGGGCAGGATATTGCTGGTAGGCTTTTTGGCGCTCTTTGCGGCCGCGTGTCAGCAGAAGGCGAACAACAGCATCGAGATCGACGGTTCGACGACTGTCGGCCCGCTGGCCAAGTCGTTTGCAGCCCATTTCCGCAAATCGTATGGCATCGAGGTCACCGTCAGCGAGTCCGGCAGTGGCAATGGAGCGAAGAGCCTGATCAACAAGTCGTGCGATATCGCGAGCATGTCCAGATCGATGAAGCCACAGGAGCTCGAGGCTGCCAAGGCGAAAGGGATCAATCCGGTTGCCAGCATCGTGGCGCTGGACGGCCTTGCCATGGTGGTGCATCCCTCGAATCCGGTGCAGAATCTCACCAAGTCGCAAATTGCCGATATCTACACTGGCAAGGTTACCAGATGGAACCAGGTCGGTGGGCCTGATGCTCCGATTGTGGTGATTCAGCGAGAATCGAACAGCGGGACACAGGAGACCTTCAAGGAGCTGGTGCTCGGAAAAGATGCAAGAATCATCAAGGGCGCCGAGACCCAGGCGAGCAATGGCTCGGTGAAGAGCCGTGTTTCGCTGACGCCGGGCGCTATCGGTTTTCTTGGATTGGGCTTTGTCGACGCTTCGGTCAAAAAGGTGGCTGTTGACGGTGTCGAACCCAGTGCTGAAACGGTGTCAAGCAATCGCTATCCGCTTTCCAGGCCACTGTATCTGGTCACCGACGGCGAGCCTGAAGGCGATGTCAAAAAGTTCATCGAGCTGCCAAAAACAGAGGAGGGCAAGCGGATGATCAGCGAACTGGGGTTTATCAACAAATACTGATTGCTTCCGTACCGTGCGAAGCCGTTGTGTTTTCACGGCTTCGCCTGCCTCGAACTTGCATGCTGACGGTGTTCAGGTGACCTGTCCCGGAAAGCAGCTTCGCGGTTCGGCGACTCCGGGATTGTGGTGCCGGCACTGTCGATTATGATGGCCTTCCGGCTTATGCGTCGTGAACTCGTCAACTCCTTTCTTTCTGTAACTTGCACCCGGCTCTTGAGTTGACGAGGGGTGGACATGTTCCACAATCGTAACACTCGTGGCATTGGTTGAGAGCGAAAAAGAGCATAAATTTTCGGCGTCCTGAAAGATATCCCATTACATGAGGGGCCCAATGCTCCGCAAAACCCAATCGTATGCAAGGTGAAGGTACAGTGACGCAGGGGAACTCGGGAATGTTCGTCGTCAGCGCCAGGAAACGAAGAGTGCAGAAGATCGCGAAGGTTGCCGGTGAATCGACGCTCCTGCTGTTCGCATCATTCGTCGCTATCGTCGTATTCTTCATTTTTTTCTTCGTGGCACGTGATGCCGTCCCCTATTTCCAGATCAGGGGTTTCAGCGAGTTCTTCACCAGCAGCGAGTGGTACCCTGCTGACGAACCTGCCCAGTTCGGAGCGCTGGCGATCATCTACGGCAGTGCGATGGTTACCCTCGGCTCCGCCCTGATAGCAATTCCCATGGGGATTACCGCAGCCATCTGCCTGTCCGATGTCCTCCCGTTTTCGGTCCGGCAGTATGCAAAACCGGTCATCGAAATGCTGGCCGCGATCCCGTCGGTGGCATTCGGTTTTTTTGCGCTGGTCATCTTCGCCCCGCTCCTCCAGAACTTCGGCGGTCCCATATTGATGTGGGCCTGGTGGATACTCGCTGCGCCATTCCTCCTGCTCGCAGTCATCATCACCGCCGATCTCCTGACGACCTCCATCGCCGATCCAGGGAAGCGGAAGCTCGCCAACATGCTGATCGCCTCACTTCTCGGGATATTGGCTCTTGTGTTGCTGTTTCTTGTCGGTCGTCATTTGTCGGCGATACAGATACTGACCGGCACCAACGCGCTGAACGTTTCGATCATCCTGAGCTTCATGGCGCTCCCGACGATCGTGAGCGTCTCCGAAGACGCGCTGCAGGCGGTCGGGCGTGAGTTGCGTGAAGGGAGTTACGCTCTGGGGGCGACGCGTGCGGAGACCATCGTCAAGACGATCCTGCCGGCGGCGACCAGCGGTATCCTCGCGGCGGTCATCCTTGGCATCATGCGGGCGCTTGGGGAGACCATGGTGGTCTGGATGGCTTCTGGCAACTCGTCACATATTCCCGACCCATGGTTCAACTACCTCGAGTCGGTGCGCACGCTCACCGCAACCATCGCCGGCGACATGGGTGAGGCTGACCAGGTAACCGGTTCGGCCCGTTTCCATGTGTTGTTTGCCATGGGCTTACTGCTGCTGGTGATCAGCTTCATCAGCAACCTGGTCAGTGAACGGATTGTTGTTCGCCAGCGAAAGATACTCTCAGGCCAGTAACGGAAGTAAAACAAACTGACGACATCATGAATCTTGGAACCCGAAAGCTGCTCGACCGTTCATTTACGGCACTTGGTATCGGCTCGATCGTCATCATGGCCATGACGTTGCTGATCGTGCTGGTGCCGATCGTGACCAATGGCCTTGGTGCCCTGGTGTTCAAAGGGACGATCGAACACCGGAAAATGCTTGCTGCCGAATTCAACAGGGGCGACCGGGCTGAGCTGGAGCGGCAGACGGCGCTCGCCGATTCCAGCCGGAAACCCGTGTATGCCATGATGGCCGCCTTCGAGCAGGAGCTTACGGGGATGGATGAACCCCGGCGGCAGCAGTACCAGCAGCAATATGCCCAGGTGAGGAGCGCCATCCAGACGCTGCTCGGTCCGATTCCCGGTGATCCGCTTCCGGCGCTGACCAGGTCCCAGTACGGGCAGACTCGCTGGGAGAAAGCCGAAGAACGCCTGCACGAGGTGCTGTACGAGAAAAAGTGGGACTATTCAAATCCCGATGCCCCCGCAAAGGAGTATTCGGTCAGTCGGGCGGCCGGATTCGAAGGCACCTCACTGGTGAAATTGTTTCCCTATGTTGAAAAGAACATCGACAGGATGCTGATGCCCGAGTGGACCTTGTATTGGGGGTTCATCACCGACAGTTCAGTCGATGCCCACATTTTCGGCGGCATCTGGCCGGAGATTCAGGGGACCTTGTTTCTCGCAATCGGCGCCATGCTTTTCGCATTCCCGCTCGGCGTGGTGGCGGCCATCTACTTTACCGAGTATGCACGCGAAGGATTTTTCACCAGCGTACTGAGGAGCGCCAACAGCACCCTCGCCGGTGTGCCGAGCATCGTATTCGGTCTTTTCGGCCTCGCCTTTTTCATCAACACGCTCAAGGTCTCCGAGTCGAAGAGTGTTCTGGCCGGGTCACTGACGCTCGCCATCATGATCCTGCCGACGATCATCCGTGCGGCGGAAGAGGCGATTCTCTCCGTTCCCAAGACATACAAGGAGGCATCGTTGAGCCTCGGTTCGACGAAATGGAACACGATTGTAACGGTAATTCTGCCCGCTGCCCTGCCGGGCATTATCACCGGTGGGGTCATCAGTCTCGGCCGGGCTGCCGGAGAGACCGCTCCGATCATTTTCACTGCGGCCGTCAGCGTTGGATCCGCAATCGGCCTCGCCGACGTCTTTTCATCGCCAACCCCCGCGCTGTCCTGGAACATCTACAATCTCGCGAGCGAGCACGAAGCCGCCAGTGAAATCCGCCATGTGCAGTATGGCATGGTGCTCTCGCTCGTGACGATCGTCCTGCTGCTCAATCTGTCGGCGATTGTCCTGAGGGCAAGAATTTCACAAAAACTTAAAGGGTGAGACCAACCAACACCATCATGCCAATGAACCCTGAAGCAACCGAAGCGGTAAGGAGAGCTGACACCATGGAAACGGCCGTACGCGATATTTTCCTGCCACCTGAACGCGAAAAAATAACCAGCGGTGGCAAACCCCATGTGGTGGCCAAGAATTTCTCCATCTATTACGGGGAATTTGAAGCGGTCAAGAAGGTCAACGCCGACATCCTGTCGAAGTACGTGACGGCCATCATCGGCCCGAGCGGCTGCGGCAAAAGCACGTTTCTGCGCTCTATCAACCGGATGAACGACCTCATTCCCAATTGTTCAACGACTGGCTCCCTGATGTTTGACGGTGCGGATGTGTATGGTAAATTCACCGACGAAGTGCTGCTTCGCAAAAAGATCGGCATGGTTTTCCAGAAGCCGAACCCGTTCCCCAAATCGATTTTTGACAATATCGCCTACGGACCGCGCCTGCACGGGGTCAAAGACCGTAAAACCCTTGATGAGATCGTTGAGAAGAGCCTGCGCAAGGCCGCGCTCTGGGACGAGGTTTCCAACCGCCTCGACAAGAACGCCCTGGGGCTTTCCGGCGGCCAGCAGCAGCGTCTTTGTGTCGCGCGGACACTGGCGGTCGAACCCGAAATCCTGCTGCTTGACGAGCCGACCTCGGCGCTTGATCCGAAGGCTACGGCCAAGATCGAGGATCTCATCCAGGAACTCCGCGGCAGTTACACGATCATGATCGTGACGCACAACATGCAGCAGGCATCAAGGGTCTCTGACTTCACGATGTTCTTCTACGAGGGGGTGCTGGTCGAGCATGCCCCGACGGCACAGCTCTTTACCCGGCCGAAAGACCGGATGACAGAAGATTATATTACCGGAAGATTCAGCTAACAAATCAACGTAATCGCCATGTCCGAAAGACCGGTACACGAGTATATCAGGGAGTTGTCGGAGGTTCTTGTCAAGCTGTCGGAGAAGGTGCTGCTGAATTTTGACGATGCTCTCAGGGCCGTCAGGCATCAGGATCTCCAGCTTGCCAAAAAGGTCAGGATGCTCGATGACGAGATCAACACCGCCGAGGTTCGACTCGAAGAGCAGTGTCTCGCATTCCTGGCCCTGCAGCAGCCGGTCGCCCGCGACCTGAGGAGCATCGTGACCATCGTCAAGATCAACGACGATCTCGAACGGATCGGGGATCTTGCCGTCCATCTCATCGAACGCATGGCCGATCTTGGGGCTGAAGTCATGGACAGATACGAGTTCGATAACATGGGCCGACTTGCCGGGACTATGGTCAGGAAGTCGATCGAAGCGTTTGTCGCTCGTGACCGTTACCTTGCCGACGAGGTATGCAAGACCGACGAGCAGGTCGATGTGATGCACCGCCTGGTGTTCAGGAAAGTGGCCGAGGCGATGAAGAAGGACGGATCAAGCACGGAGCAACTGCTTGCCGTGCTGAGCGTATCTCGTTACATCGAGCGCATGGCTGACCATGCCACGCGTATCGCCCTTGAGGTGATCTATCTGGTGACCGGGGAGATCGTGCGTCACAGCGAGGACTCGTTCGAGAAGATGATCCAGTCCCTGCGCAGCTGAAGTGCCGAGCGGACGCCCCGTCAGCCTGATGCCGGCCGGAAAATCACGGCTGCACCAGTTGCCCCGGGGATTGGTATGGGCCATGCGCACCCGAGGGACGGGGTCGCCGGGGATTTCCTTCCGGGAGATCCTCTTTTTTTATCCTGTTCGCTTGATATAACCCGTATATCGGTTTAAATTAACAGCTCTTTATCCGTCGCCGTCAGGTGGCGGAAGCAGGTCGTGTTCACAACCATCATTCAGCAACGAGCTTCATCATTATGGCACTGTTCGGCAAGAAATCAGGTGATTCTTCGAAATCCGGCGAGATCCCAAAGGCGTTCACCATCAAGATCGATCCGTCCAAATTCAATCTCGCGACCAAACCCGCAGGTCCGGTCAATGAACAGCTCGAATCCCTGAAGCAGAAACTCACCAAGCTCTCGTCGAACGTCGAGAACAACCTCATGCTGGTCGTCAGGGCATCGACGAAGAAAAATCGCGATCTTGCCGCGTCGGCGTTCACCTTTGACGAGCAGTACATTCAGAAAGGCAAGTTCGAGGTCGAATACCTGACCCTGGCGTACTCGAACTTCCAGAAGCTCGGCGATGCTGATCAGAAGACGGTGCTTGATGCCCGGATGATCCTGAAAGAGCTCGAAAAGCTCGCCCAGTTCGCGCTCAACATCGCGGACAAAACCGAATATATGCAGCTTGCCAACGTGCAGGAGTTGCACAAGGACGAGTACGGCCTGAAGCCGATGGGCGACATCACGGCCGAAATGATCAAGAAAGCGGTCGAGGCCTATGCGAGCGGCAACTCGAAGCACGCATCCGAAACTCTCGACATGATGAAGGAGATCGATACCCTCTACACCGCCGCCGTGCAGAAGCTGAAATCGGAGGTGAACGACCAGAACATCACGAACTTTACCGGCATTCTTTCCGTAGTCGAACACGTTAAGGATTCAGCCGAAATCGCCTGTGTCATCGCCCGCAATTTCTGCTGATGGCAGCAACGGCAGCAGCATGAAGGCGGGCTTGTCCCGCCTTTTTTTTTCTCGCAGGCCGGTGCGCCGGTGATACGGAAATGTGTGCAAGGTTCATATCTTGTGACAGGTAGGGACGATCTATGGAGGTGAATTCTTCTCATGTCCAGCACAGACAACATGGCAGTCCGTAAACGTACAATGGTGGCGGCGGTGTTCATTATCGCCCTGCTGGCTGTATTCTGGCTTTTTCAGCACAATCCGTTCGCCACACGCGAGCGTCGGGAGCGCGACTTCGCGACCAAGGTTCCGGTTTCGGTTGCCCTGGTTGCAAAAGGCGAACTGCGCGACAGCATTGCCGTCATCGGTTTGATCGACGCCTGGCGCGACGTCGACATCCTTTCGGAAACATCCGGAGTCGTCAGGTCGGTGATGTCGGAGGTCGGGCAGAAGAAGGCCGCCGGCCAGACGCTCATCAAGGTCGACGACGAAGTGGCGGCATCCCTCTTGAGGAAAGCCAACGTGAATCGCGCCCTTGCCATGAGGGACTATGAGCGCTACGGCAATCTGCAGCGGGAGGGTGCCGTGGCGCTTTCCAGCTATGAAGCCATGAAGCTCAAGCTTGAAGACGCCGAGGCCGACCTGGTCGCCGCAAAGCGCAGGTTTGATGATACCTCGGTCAAGGCGCCCTTCACGGGCATCGTCACCTCCAGGCTGGTCGAGATTGGCGAGCTTGTTCAGCCCGGCATGAAGGTCGCCAATATGGTCGATCTGACAAAAGTCCGGATAAAATCCTCCGTTCCGGAAAAGCAGGTCGGCCTCATCACTGCGGGGATGGCCGTTCAGGTCACGACCGACATCTGGCCCGGACGTACGTTCCTTGCTACGGTTGCTTCCGTCAGCGCAAAATCAACACGCGGCCATACCTACCAGGTCGAATCGGTCATGGACAATCCGGGGGCGACCCCTTTCCGTGCCGGCATGTTCGCCCGCACCCTTTTCGTAGGCCGCGAGGCACGCCAGGCGGTGCTCATTCCGCGCCAGGCCCTGGTCGGCAGCATCAGGAATCCCGAGGTGTTCATTGTGACCCGTGGCGTTGCCCGCCGCGTCAGGCTGGCTGTCGGAGCGGAAAGCGGAAACCGCCTCGAGGTGCTGAGCGGGTTGCAAGCGGGCGACCTCGTCGTCATCAGCGGTCAGAACGAGCTTGACAACGGCGCACCGGTCACGGTAAACAGGCAGGAACCGGCGCGATGAGCATGTCAATTACCGGGCTTGCCATCAAGCGCCCGACGCTGGTCGTCGTGCTCTTTTCGATTCTCGGCATTCTCGGCTTTTTCAGCTACAGGCAACTCCAGTACGAGCTTTTGCCGAGGATGAGCACGCCATATGTGACGGTCACGACGGTCTACTCCGGTGCTTCGCCCGACGAGATCGAAACTTCGGTCACCAAGCAGGTCGAAGAGGCCGTTTCGGCCATTGAGAAGATCTCGGCGATAAACTCCTCTTCAAGCGAAGGCCTCTCGATGGTCACGATCGAGTTCGCCAGCGATGCGGACGTCGACCTGGCACTGCAGGATGTGCAGCGCAAGGTCAACGAGGCACGTGGCCGGTTGCCCGACGGAGTCAAGGAACCGGTCGTCTCACGATTCTCCATCGACGAACTGCCCGTGTTGCGACTGGGGGCGACCTCCAGCCTTTCGGATACGGAGTTTTACCAGTTGCTGAAAAACGAGGTCAAGCCGGCGTTGTCGAACATCAGCGGAGTCGGCCAGGTCGGTATCCAGGGGGGCAGGGAGCGCGAAATCAGGGTCAACATCGACCTGGATCGTCTTGAAAGCCTGGGGATGACCGTTACCGACCTTCTCGAGGGAATCAGGAAATCAAACCTCGATTTTCCTACCGGTGCCGTCGATGCAGGCGACCGCCGGTATGTGGTTCGCCTGGCGGGCAAGTTTGCCGCTCTCGACGAGTTGCGGAACCTTGTTGTCCGGGACTCCGGTCCTGATGGGGCGGTATACCTGCGTGATGTCGCCGAGGTGCAGGACACCTTCAGGGAGATCCGTACCATGTCGAGGATCAATGGGCGTAATGCCGTCGGCATCGTGGTCATGAAGCAGAACGACGCCAACACCGTGGAGGTCAGCCGCCTGGTTCGCCTGAAGCTGGCTGCTCTCGAGTCCCTCTACCGCAGCCAGGGGCTCAAGTTCGACATCGCGCAGGATGCGTCGACCTTCACCCTCGATGCGGTGACCGCCGTCCAGCACGATCTTTTCCTGGCCGTGCTGCTGGTGGCCCTGGTCATGCTGCTGTTCCTGCACAGCCTGCGCAACTCGGTGATCGTGATGATTTCGATTCCGACCTCCCTGGTGACCACCTTCATTGGTATGTACCTGTTCGGTTACTCGCTCAACCTGATGACCCTGCTTGCCCTCTCGCTGGTGATCGGGGTGCTGGTCGACGATTCGATCGTGGTGCTGGAGAATATCTACCGCCATCTCGAGCGGGGAGAGGCGCCGCGAGACGCGGCCCTGAACGGCCGAAACGAAATCGGCTTCACGGCCCTGGCCATCACCCTGGTCGACGTCGTGGTGTTCCTCCCCCTGTCGCTGATCGGTGGACTTGTCGGCGATATCCTGCGCGAGTTTTCGGTCGTTATGGTGATTTCGACGATGCTCAGCCTGTTTGTCTCGTTTACGGTGACTCCGCTGCTCGCGTCGAGGTTCTCGAAAATCGAACAGCTCTCACCCGACAACCCTGGCGGCAGGATGGCCATCGCCTTCGAGAAGGCCTTCAGCGCTTCGCGCGATTGGTACCTGCGGCTGCTTGGCTGGAGCCTTCGTCATCCCGTCAGGGTGGTCGTCTCGGCGACACTCCTGCTCTTTTCCTCCTTCGCGCTGGTCGTCTCCGGCAGGATCGGCGGCGAGTTCATTGAGGTCTCCGATCGCGGCGACTTTTCAGCCATGCTCGAGTTCGAACCGGGCACGAGCCTCGACCAGACCAACCGGTTTGTCCGTCAGGTCGAAAGAAAACTTCAGGCCTATCCTGAAGTTGACAAGATCCTGGTAACCGTTGGTACCTCGAACGAAGGGTTTCTCGGCCAGAGCTCCGACCATGTGGCCGAAATCAACGTCCGGCTTATCCCCAAGGAGGAGCGCAGACGCTCTACCGACCAGATCATGCGGCTGGTCAGGCGGGAGCTCACCGGTGTTCCTGGCCTCAGGGCGAGCATCAACCCGATCGGTATTTTCGGTACCGCCAACGAAACCCCGGTTACGGTGATCGTGAGCGGACCGATCAGGGCGGATGTCGAACGGGTTGCCCATTCCCTTGAAGACAGTCTCAGGACGATTTCCGGGACCGCCGATGTCAGGCTGAGCTCACAGGCCGGGACCCCGGAGATGCGCGTCGAGATCGACCGGGAACAGATGTCTGCCTTCGGCCTCTCCATGGCTGATGTCGGATCGGTCATGCGTATCGCCTACGACGGTGATGAACTGAACAAATTCCGGGAACGTGGGGAGGAGTACGACATTCGCCTGATTCTTGACGAACGCTACCGCAGCGATACGGGCGGTATCGCCGATCTCTCGTTTCGCTCTCCGGGGTCGGGGCTGGTCCGACTCGGACAGTTTTCCCGACTGGAACTGTCAAGGGGGTACTCCCTCCTGCAGCGCCGGAACCGCAACGATGCCGTATGGGTCAAGGCGCAGGTGGTCGATCGTCCGGTGGGCGATATCGGTCGCGATATCGAGCGCGTGATCTCGGGCATGAAACGCAAGGGAATCATTCCTGGCAACGTGAGCCATGTGTACGAAGCAGACCTGAAGCGTCAGGGTGAGTCGAACGTCAGCCTGCTTTATGCATTTCTGGTAGCCATCCTGTTCGTCTACCTGATCATGGTCGCCCTCTATGATTCGTGGATCTGGCCGGGTGTCGTCATGTTCTCCATACCGCTCGCCATCATCGGAGCCCTCTGGGCGCTCGCCCTGTTCGGGAAGTCCCTGAGCATTTTCACGATTCTCGGCATCATCATGCTGGTCGGACTGGTGGGAAAGAACGCCATTCTCCTGGTTGACTTCATCAACAAATTCAGGCAGGAGGGCATGGAACTCGTGCCGGCGATCAGCGAAGCCGGAAGGGAGCGGCTTCGGCCTATTCTCATGACGACGCTCACCCTGATATTCGGCCTGATGCCGATCGCCCTGTCGGGAAGTTCGGGTTCGGAATGGAAGTCCGGGCTGGCGGTGGCACTGGTTGGCGGGCTTTCGAGTTCGATGTTTCTGACGCTGCTGGTCATTCCGGTGCTCTATGTCTGGTTCGACCGGTTGCAGATCAAACTGAAGGCGCTTCCCCGCCTGATCGGCCGCATGACCGGTCGCGGCATGCGATCGAACGGTCCCGGATGAACTTACCTGCCCTTTTCTCGGTTTCAACTCTTGAACGTAAACAACGTGATCGATGAACGTCCCGTGTATGAAAAGGTTCGTGATGATGGTGGTGGTCGCAGGGCTGTTTCTGGTTGCCAAGGAGGGGGCTTCCGGTATGAACCGGGAGCATCGCGCAACCCTTCGCAGGGGAGCTGAAGCCTGGAACGCGATGCGCAGGAACGATCCTTCGGTTGTCCCGGATCTTTCGCATGCAAATCTCAGGGCGTCAAACTTGCGCGGGGTCGATTTCAGCGGCACGATTCTGGATTACGTCGATCTCGGCAGGGCAGACCTTCGTGGCGCCATTCTCGTAAAGGCAAGTCTCTATGGGGTTGTGGCGACCGGCGCGAACCTTTCGGGAGTCAGTGCGCCGCGGGTGAAGTTCAGCAAGTGCATGCTTGATGAGGCCTCGTTTTCCGGCGCCGATCTTTCCGGCGCCAGTTTTTCAGCATGCGTCATGCGTCGCGCAAACTTCACCGGAGCCGTACTGAAAGATGCGGATCTCGCAACGGTAGATCTCAGGGAGTCGAATTTTGATCGAACCGATCTGACCGGTGCCGATCTGAGGGGGGCCAATCTCTGGCGTGTCGATCTCCGTAAAGCGCTGACCAGGGGGATGATCGTATCCGACCGGACGATTGTCGACACCGGCGTGCATGCGACCAGGGCGTGGGCAGACTCGCGCCATGCTGCATTTGTGCCAGCCCTGGTCGATCCGGTTGTTGCAACCGTTCCCGAGCCTCTCTTTGTCGCCCCTGTGCCCGCTGCCGCTCCCGCTCCTGCACCATTGTCGGCAACAGCGCCATCCACATCCCCGGTGCCGGCAAAGACGGCGGCTGGCTATCAGTCGTTACCAGTCGTGAAGCAGCCTGACTCCTCGACGACCAGTGCCGATGGTGAAGTGGCCAAGAGCGGTGAGGCCTCCCTTGCTTTCTCAAAACCGACCACTACGGTTGCTGCTGCTCAGTTACCGGTCGAGCTGCGAACGTCGGATGTTCCGGCTTGGAACCGGTTGCGTCGTGATAATCTCGCACTGAAAGCCCAACTCAGGGATGCTGATCTTCGAAAGAAGCGGCTTGCAGGGATTGACTTCAGCAATACCGACCTGAGCGGCGCATGGTTCATCTCTTCCGATCTTTCCGGTGCCGACCTGCGGGGTGCGACACTCCACAAAGCCAATCTCAGGGAGGCCGATCTCAGGAACGCGGACCTGCGGCAGTCAGATCTGCGCGGCGCCATCCTCTGGCGCGCCAACCTCGCGGGGGCACGTTTGGACGGGGCCTCGGTTTCTGGCGCAACCGTATTGCAGAACGGGTTGCGGGCGACGGCGGTATGGGCGTCAGAGCATCATGCGAGGTTCGTTCAGTAACTACTCCCTCAGGCTAAAAGGTGCTCTCGGACAGGTGAATGGGGATTCCTGGTGCGAGGTCTGAACGTCCCGGAGAGCGGAATTGATAACGCAGCGCTCCTCACCGGTGCAATCTTTGGTGGCTGGACGGGAACCGTGGCGGTTTATTATGGAGTTATTTTATCGGGATTTCTACTGATATCTTTTAGCAACATATCCTCGAAGCCGGTAAGCTCATGACCCTTTTTTCACGGCAATCGCCGGTACTTGTTATCTGCCGCGTCATGCTGGCGTTTTCGTGGATCTATCAGGGCATGGTGCCCAAGATCGTCTGCAAAAGCCCGGGAGAGGTCAACCTGCTTGCACCGGTCGCGCCGGTCTACCAGGTCGCCTGTTCCCTGATTACCTGGATGGGTTATGCGGAGATCCTGTTTGGCATACTGCTGCTGCTCACCCCAAGCCGGTGGCCTTTCACGATGAACATCGCAGTACTGCTGTCGCTGCTTGGTTGGGTGGCCGTCGTGGAACCAGGGATGTTCACGCTTCCATTCAATCCCCTTACCCTTAACGTTGCGCTGATCGGCCTGTCGCTGATCGCGCTTCAGGAACTCAGGAAACAATCTGCTGACAGAACGGAAAACACATGATCGTCTCGTTATGACCCGGAGATTTGCAGCGTACGGCCTGCGTGATATTTCGAGAACCTTTCTCACATTCTCGGTGATCGTCGTCGTAACGGCGGTCATGGCGGGGGCGTTCGGCGTCTTGACGGGTAACGCTTTCCTGAAGAAGGTTCATCCCTACCTGTTTTTTGTCGGTTTCGGCAATGCGGCCATTCTGTTGCTCAACCGTTATCTTACCGCATCCATCTATCCGGTGATCCCGATCGATCCGGCACGCCAGAGAACCCGACTGTATGCCGTTACCGTCTCGCTTTTCCTGGTGACCCTCTCCGTGCTTGTCGACCAACCGCTTTTCAAATCGGTAGCCGGGTTGATCCTGATCGGCGTGGTAAGCCTGACACTTCAGGAACTTCTCACCCGGCTCTCATTTTCGAAGATCTGGGGCAATGTTTCGGGGCGCTACTATATTTTCGATGTGATCTTCCTGCTTGTCGCCAACCTTGGTCTTTTCACGCTTGGTCTCAAGGAGGCTTTTCCTGAAATGCGGCTCATTCCGTTTTTCGTGACCCAGTCCTCCTATTTCCTCGGATCCTCGTTTCCTCTGAGCATCAGTGTCATGGGATTTCTCTATACGTACGCCTGGAGAAGCACGTCGAAAGGGGAGCTGGCCAGGAAGCTCTTCAGCATCTGGTTCTATGTCTTTGTCGGGGGCGTGCTCTTTTTCCTGGTGGTCATCCTCATCGGCCAATACCTCAGCATGATGCTCATTAGCCACCTGCTTACCATAGGGGTTATCGCGCTACTGGTCACCTTTGCCGTATTTCTGAACAACTATTTCCGCCGGAATTTCGCTCATCCGGCTCTTGCGTTCCTGCTGGGCGGCCTCGCTTTTTTGCTTGCCACCAGCGCCTTCGGCATCATGAACATCTATTACGCGAAGGGGATTCTGTTCGGCAGCTATCCGCCAATCAGGGGGGACAAGATGTGGATCTACCACTCCCATACCCATGCGGCCCTCATCGGCTGGATCACCCTCTCCTTTACCGGCATGCTCTACATTGTCATTCCTGCCATACAGAAAACGGGTGACCTCGGACTGCTGCAGACGGGCGACCCGCTCGAACAACTGCTCGACCGAACCACCATGGCCAAGGCTTTCGTGCAGCTCTCCATCCTTCTGCTTGCCGCGAGTACCATCATGATCAGCTTTTTCACTGGTGACGAGTTCATGCTTGGACTCGGCGGTCTCGTCTATGGTGTTGTCTTGTATTATCTGAGAATAAATCTCATGAGGGATCCTGCCATCGACATGGAATCGGGAAAACATGAACAAACGACCCATGAATCATAAGGTTAGATGTCTGAAAACGGTCTCCGTTTCTCTCTGGATAGCGTTCCAGCTTGTGTCACAGGGTGGCGAAGCGGCTGATACGGCTCACGTTGGGCTGCTGCGAAAAGGAGCTGCTGAATGGAATGCCTGGAGGAGAGCCGATCCCGGGATCGCGCCGGACCTGCAAGGAGCGGAGTTGAAGGGGCAGGGGCTCCGGGGCGCCGATCTTGGTGGCGCCAACCTGTCCGGTGCCAACCTGAGCCAGGCTGATCTGACCCGCGCAGATCTTCACTCGGCCGATATGCGATCGGCCCGACTTGCTGAGTCGTCACTCGCAGGCGCAATCCTGAAAAATGCTGACATGACCGGCGCCAACCTCAAGGGGGCATTGACTCAGAAGGCGGACTTCAGTGGCGCCAGGCTGCTGTCTGCCGTGCTTCAGGGGGCGGATCTGTCACGGTCGTCGTTTCGTGGCGTTGACTTGCGGGGAACGGATTTACGAGGCGCCGATCTTGAATATGCAGATTTTTCCGGAGCCGATCTCCGCGGGGCCAACCTTTGGCGTTCCAATGATGGCGGCGCGGTGTTCGCCGGAGCGATCATTTCAGAACAGACCGTGCTGCCGACAGGAAAGAGCGGTTCTCGGGAGTGGGCAGAACGGCACCGGGCGCAATTCAGGTCAAGCGACAAGCCGTTTGCGGAGCGGACGGTGAATACGCGAAGTGAGCGGACCCAGGCACACCAAACGTTATCCGGTACGGGTCCGGCCCCCGCCGTTACGACGGCGACGCCGACTCCAGTCACGGATTCCGTGCCGCCTTTGGCGGCGACGCTCGAACCGCTCAAATCATGGAAGC
>JAAXXR010000092.1 GCA_013334335.1 Chlorobiaceae bacterium | reverse complement strand
GCTCGGCGTTCCCAGGGCTCCGCTGCACGCAGCCTCCGGGGCGCCTCACGCTTGTGCGGCCACCCCGGATTCATTCGCTTTGTTCTGATGCTTGCTTGCCGTAAGCGCTGTCAGACTTCGGTGTAGACGCCCATCCCCGAGAACTTCTCAACCCGCTCGTCGACCAGGGTTGCCGGTACCTTGTTCATCAGCACCTGCAGCTCTTCGACGAGGATCGCCTTGAGGGTGTTTGCCATGGCTTCGGGGTCCCGGTGGGCACCGCCGAGCGGTTCGGGGACGATGCGGTCGATAATCTTCTGTTCGAGAAGGTCCTGGGCGGTCAGCCTGAGGGCTTCCGCAGCCTGCTCCTTGTAATTCCAGCTTCTCCAGAGGATGGAAGAGCAGCTTTCAGGCGAGATCACGGAATACCATGAGTTTTCCGCCATGAGGATCCTGTCGCCGACTCCAATGCCGATCGCGCCTCCGCTGGCGCCTTCGCCGATGATCACGCAGATTACGGGAACTTTGAGGCGGGCCATTTCATAGAGGTTCCTCGCGATTGCCTCCGCCTGGCCACGCTCTTCGGCTTCGATTCCAGGAAAGGCTCCCGGAGTGTCGATCAGCGTGACAATCGGGCGACCAAACCGTTCGGCCAGCTTCATGAGCCTGAGGGCCTTCCGATACCCTTCCGGTTGGGCCATGCCGAAATTGCGGTAGAGGTTCGACTTGGTGTCTCGCCCTTTCTGGTGACCGATCACCATGACGCTCTGCGAGAAGCCCGCGTCGGAATCTTCAATTCTTGCGAATCCCCCGATGATCGCCTTGTCATCCTTGAAATGACGATCGCCGGACAGTTCGACGAAATCCTTCGTCATCATGTAAATGTAATCGAGCGTATAGGGGCGCTCGGGGTGCCTGGCCAGCTGCACCCGCTGCCACCTGGTCAGGTTCCTGTAGATCGTCTTGCGCAACGAATCGACTTTCGCTTCGAGCGCTTCGATCTCGCGTTTCAGTCCATCTCCCCCTTCAGCGGTCGACTCATCCGAACCGCTTTTCAGATACACCCTCATCTCGTTGAGCTTGTCCTCAAGCTCAAACAGGGGTTTTTCAAAATCAAGGACTATTTTGCCCGCCATAGTTCGACACTTTAGTGATTTCGGGAATCATGCGACACGACGATCTCGACGGATCGGTTCCCGAATACCCATATTACAAAAAAAAAGTCCATCACTGCCGCTGCGAATGATGGACCTTGAACAAAATCGATTGCGCTTCCGGAATTGGGAGATCAGCCGCCAACCTCTTCCTTCAGAGCCTTGCCTGGCTTGAACTTGACCACCTTTTTCGCAGCGATGGTGATGGTCTTGCCGGTCTGAGGATTGCGGCCCTGACGTGCGGCACGGTCACCGGTGGTGAAGGTACCGAAACCTACGAGGGTCACATCATCTCCTCCTTTCAGAGTCGTGCTCACCACATTGATGAATGCATTGACAGCCCTTTCAGCATCGGCCTTGGTCAAACCGGCCTGTGAGGCAATTTTTTCTACTAACTCTGCTTTTGACATAGAAAGTGATTTTTAATTGGAGGAATAACACGTTGTCTGTTTTCTTGAACTACATTGGATCAATTTAAAGACTGTCTTACAAACATGCAATTTGTTTTTATACAGGCAGGGCGCGGCTTACAGCTCTTCGTTGTTATTCAGAACCGGCTTTCTTATATTGTGTTTCGTTATCTTTTCAACTTCGATATTCAGGCACTCGTCTCTTTATCGCCCATCCGATTTGTCCTTCAATGGTTTCTATCAGCAATGTTTCAAGAGGCGCCATCATCCGCTGGAAGGGTGAGCCCCACAGCATCGAAAGCCTTGTGCACCGGACTCCCGGAAACCTTCGCGCCTTTTACCAGGCAAACATGAAAAACCTCAAGACCGGTCGTAACGTCGAATACCGCTTCAGCGCCAGCGAATCGGTCGATGTCATCGTCACCGAGCGCAAGAAGTACCAGTACCTCTACAGGGACGGCAGCGACTACGTGATGATGGATAACGAAACCTTCGATCAGATCAACGTCCAGGAAGTCGCCATCGGCGACGCCGCACGATTCATCAAGGACGGCGTCAACGTTGATATTGTCTTCGCCGACGATGGAACGATCCTCGAAGTCGAACTCCCGACATTCGTTGAACTCGAGGTCACCGAGACCAGTCCGGCCAGCAAGGACGATCGGGCAACGAGCGGCACCAAACCGGCAATCGTCGAGACCGGGGCTGAGGTCAACGTGCCGATGTTCATCCAGACCGGAAGCATCATCCGCATCGACACCAGAAGCGGAGAGTATATGGAGAGAGTTAAAAAGTGATTATTTTTGCACGTCCATTTTGGCACCGTGCGTTTTAACCATAAGAGAACAATCATGAACCTCAAGGAAATCCAGCATCTTGTCGAGATCATCAATGCTTCGAATCTCGACGAAGTGATCATCAAGGAGGGCGAGTCGGAAATCACCCTGCGAAGGAACAGCAGCAAAGCTCAGACCATTTTCCAGCCGGCTCCGGCCGTCCAGCCGGTCCAGCGCGCCGCAGCGCCAGAGCAGCCTGTGGCAGCCCCCGCAGCAGCGCCCGCCGAAGATCTCCTTGAAATCCGTTCTCCTATCGTCGGCACCTTCTACAGCGCCCCGTCCCCGGATTCTCCCGCCTTCGTCAAGAACGGCGACAGGGTCAAACCCGGCGACGTCCTTTGCATCATCGAGGCGATGAAGCTGATGAACGAAATAGAGTCGGAAGTTTCTGGCGCCATCGTCGACGTGCTCGTCGAGAACGGCCAGCCTGTCGAGTACAACCAGGTACTTTTCCGAGTCAAGCCATAACCTCAACCAGCAATACACCTTGTTCAAAAAAATACTCATAGCGAACCGCGGTGAAATTGCATTGCGCGTCATGCATACCTGCCGCGAAATGGGGATCAGCACGGTAGCCGTCTACTCGACGGTCGATGCCGACTCTCTCCATGTCAAGTATGCCGACGAGGCTGTCTGCATCGGGCCTCCGCTCTCCAGGGAGAGCTACCTGAACATGCCACGCATCATCGCTGCGGCAGAGGTCACCAATGCCGACGCAATCCATCCCGGATACGGATTCCTCGCAGAAAACGCGGACTTCTCGGAAGTCTGCCATTCATCGAACATCAAGTTCATCGGCCCATCGGCCGAAATGATCAACAAGATGGGCGACAAGAACACGGCCAAGGCAACCATGATCGAGGCAGGCGTCCCGGTTGTGCCCGGAAGCCCGGGCCTTGTCGAAGATGTCTCCCATGCAATCGATATCGCCAGAAAGATCGGCTATCCGATCATCATCAAACCGACCGCAGGCGGCGGCGGCAAGGGCATGCGCGTGGTTCATGAAGAGAGCCAGATCGAGAAGAACCTCAAGACAGCACAGAGCGAGGCCGGCCTGGCCTTCGGCAACAGCGGCGTCTACATCGAGAAGTTCCTCGAAAATCCGCGCCACATTGAAATCCAGATTCTGGCCGACCAGCACGGCAACGTCATCCATCTCGGCGAACGGGACTGCACCGTGCAGCGCCGCCACCAGAAGCTCATCGAGGAGACGCCGTCACCGGTAGTCAGCGAGGAGTTGCGGGCGGAGATGGGTGCTGCGGCTGTCGCTGCTGCCAAAGCCATCAACTACGAGGGCGCCGGCACGATCGAGTTCCTGCTCGACCGGCACAAGAAGTTCTACTTCATGGAGATGAACACCCGCATCCAGGTGGAGCATCCGGTGACCGAACAGCGCTACGACGCGGATCTCATCAAGGAGCAGATCCTGATCGCCTGGGGCGAAAGCATCGGCGACAGGAAATTCGAGCCGAGAGGCCACTCGATCGAGTGCCGCATCAACGCCGAGGATCCTGAGCACATGTTCCGGCCGTCACCCGGTGAACTCCAGGTGTTCCACACCCCGGGTGGACCCGGCGTCAGGGTCGATTCGCACTGCTATGCAAGCTACGTGGTGCCGTCGAACTACGACTCGATGATCGGCAAGCTCATTGTCACCGCGCACACGAGGGACGAGGCGATTGCCCGCATGTCACGTGCGCTGGACGAGTTCATCGTGGTTGGCATCAAGACCACCATCCCCTTCCACAAGCAGGTGATGCACGATCCGGTGTTCCGCAGCGGCGAGTTTGACACCAGCTTCCTCGAAGGTTTCCGCTATGAGAAGAAGTGAGCGGAGCCATATCTCTTTCATGCACGAAAGGCTGCCATCGGCAGCCTTTCGTGTTTTTGAACGAAGCCCCTCCTGGGAGCCCCGTAATCCCTGAGAGCACCGTCTTCCCCGAGAGCACCGTCTTCCCCGAGAGCACCGTCTTCCCTGGGAGCACCGTCTTCCCTGGGAGCGCCGAGCTCC
>JAAXXR010000003.1 GCA_013334335.1 Chlorobiaceae bacterium | reverse complement strand
CCTTGAGGGCGAACAGGTTGGCCGCATGCTCGGTGTTCTTGAACAGGTACGAACTGGTACGGTAGACCGGAACGCCGCGCGACTGGGTGGCATCGACCGTCTGGCCGGCATGCAGCGCGAGGGTTTCGAAATGGTATGGTTTCTTGCTCATCGATCTTGTCTCCTCAGGTTGTTGATAGAAAAAAAGGTGGTCGCCGTCAGGCTTTTCCGTTCGTATTCCGGCCGAACAGACGGTAACGCTGCAGGTTGAACTGGTAATACAGAAAGCATCCGAAACAGAAGCCGAAGAGGGCGATGGTCGCGGCAAGGGCGACGATTCCGGAAAGAACCCAGCCCGCCAGAGGCGCACCCAAAAGAAATGCGACCTGCGCCGCGCCGAGCAGGATTGCCGCGATGGCGTTGTTGAAGCGCATGATTTCCGGGCTGTCGGTAGCTGCCGTCAGGTTCTGCTTTGCGAACAACAAGGAACCGACGAGAAAGATCGGACTCGCTTTTTTGCCGAACAGTACCGCTGGAAGGATGAGCAGGAAGAGCACCGTGGTGATGAGCGGCTGCTGGAACGCGATCGCCAGAAGGACTCCTGCGACGAGGATGCCCCGGTTGAAGCGGACGATCGGCATCGGAATGCCTCCCGGGGTTTGCGATATGGACATGATCTACGGTATTTATGGTTGTTATGGTGTTGAAAACAAAAAAAGCCGGCCCTGAAAATCAGAACCGGCCTTACAGGGGTTGTCTTCGTATCGGGTTCATTCACATCCGGACAAGACGGTTCTTCATACTGGCAAACCGGGGTTTGCAGCAATGACAACAGGTATTGCCCATTGCCGTATTGTCGATGATTCCGATACTCATGTCTCTTTTTTATCTGCGAGCATTAACGATTGTTAATAATATCCGGTTTTTCCTCTGGATTTCAAAAACTTTTTTTGTCCGATTTCGCACCACGACAGAAAAAAATCATCGACAGGCGCTTGGCAGTAATCTGTTTTCAATGTACATTAACGATTGTTAACTGTTCTTTGCATTTGATTGAAGTCATCAAGAAAGGCCGAGGGAATAGACCCGTCGACGCCTTGACAACCGGTCCCACAGGGACACGGTGCCGCATTCTACCTCCAGGCAGCGAAAGCTGGTTCCGGAGCCCGGTTTCAAACCGGACTGGACATCCAGGGAGGAAAGATGAGTGAAAAAGAGTCTGACCTGACCGGTATGGCCTGAATTCAGTGCCAATCCAAGCAGGACGCAGGATGTTCGATTACCTCTTCCACACTCGTCAACGGAAGAGGTTTTTTCGTTTCCTCTTCCGTTTGCGCCCGATTTACATAACCATGAACGGAGGAGCACATGAGTTTCCAGACCGACACCATCCATGCCGGGGTGGCCCCGGACAAGGCATATGGTGCCATTATGACGCCGATTTACCAGAGCTCGACCTTTGTGTTCGAGGATATCGGCAAACACCGCGGATTCGATTACACCAGAAGCGGCAACCCCACCAGACATGCGCTTGAAGAGAGCATTGCCGCCCTCGAAGGGTGTTCCTGCGCTGTAGCCGTCACGACCGGGATGGCGGCGATTGCAACCGTGATGCATCTGTTCAGCACCGGCGACGAGATCATCTGCACGGATGACTGCTATGGGGGGACGGCCAGGTTGCTGAAGACCATCCAGGAGCATTTTGGAATCCGGATCAATTTCACCAGTCTGAGGAATCCGGAGGAGATCGAAGCGAAGATCAACGGGAACACCCGGGCAATATGGATCGAAACCCCCTCGAACCCGCTCCTGAACCTGATCGATATTGCCGCGGTGACGGCGATCTCGAAAAAACACGGCCTGTTGTCGATCGTTGACAACACCTTCCTGTCACCGTATAACCAGCAACCGTTCAAGCTCGGTGCTGATATCGTGGTCCACTCGACCACCAAGTACCTGAACGGTCACTCCGACGTGGTCGGGGGAGCGGTGCTTTCCAACACCCCAGAACTCGACGAAAAGCTGAAGTTCCTGGTCAATACGCTCGGTACCTGTGCCCAGCCGTTCGATTGCTGGCTTGTCCTGCGGGGGATCAAGACGCTGGTTCCCAGGATGAAGGAGCATGAGCGCAACGCGCGGATCGTGGCGGAGTTTCTCGACGGCCATCAGGCGGTGAAGCGGGTGTTCTACCCGGGTCTTGAGAGCCATCCGCAGCACGAGCTGGCCAAACGCCAGCAGCGAGGATTCGGTGGTATGGTATCGTTCGAGGTCGATGGCGGCAGTGAAAAAGTCAACCGGATTCTCAAGGGCACGAAGTTGTTCGCACTGGCCGAAAGCCTCGGGGGCGTCGAATCCCTCATCGAACATCCCGCGACCATGAGCCACGCTTCCATGGGCGCCGAGCACCGCGCGGAAGTCGGTATCACCGACGGCGTCATCAGGCTCTCCATCGGCATCGAGGACCCGCATGACCTTGTCGCCGATCTCGCCCGGGCGCTGGCCTGAGCAGTTCGTTAACGGATATCCCCGTCCACCCCTACAACCTGTGCAACGCAGGATCGAACGCACCCGCCCGCGCGCCTACTGCGGTCGGGTACAGGTGGCAGGGGGATATCCGTTTTTTTTATCGGTCCGGCATCTCTATTATTCCCTGATATTTTCATCTGTTCAAACAGCCGTCGATCCGCATGTCCATACCGATTCCAGGACCTGAGCGAGCGGTCGGCGACCTTGCCTATACGGTAAGAGTCAGTCGCCGCGCCAGATATGCCCGCCTCAGGATCTCCCCCCATGAGGGGCTGACCGTGGTCGTGCCCCAGGGGTTCGATCAGCGGCAGGTGCCCGGGCTGGTGGAGAGCCGGAGGGGATGGGTCGAAAAGGTTCTCGGATCGTTTGACCAGCGACGGCTGACTGGCGTGTCCGATACCGGCAGGGAGCTTCCGACGAGGATCGAACTCTCCGGCATCGGGGAGTCATGGACGGTCACCTATCGAAGCCTTGAAACCAAAGGGGTGGCGGCACGTGAACTGGCCGGGGAGGAACTGCTGCTTTCCGGCCCGGTTGATGACGCCGGTCTCTGCCGCTTGGCGCTCGAATCATGGCTCAGGCGCAGGGCGGCAATGAGGCTGGTGCCGCAGCTCGAACGGCTCGCCACGACCTACGGGTTCACCTATGGTTCCGTTTCGCTCAGGAAACAGCGATCACGCTGGGGAAGCTGTTCCACACGGGGCACGCTCAGCCTGAATCTCAAACTGCTCTTCCTGCCTCCGCTCCTGGTGCGGTATATCATGATCCATGAGCTGTGCCACACCCGTCACATGAACCATTCACGGCGGTTCTGGGCTGAGGTTGCGAAGTTCGACCCGGATCATGCGTCGCACGACCGCCAGATGCGGCACGCCTGGAGGTTCGTGCCGGGGTGGTTCGCGGTGCGAGAGTGAATGGGGTGGCGTTCAGCGCTCCTCGAATCGGCGTTTGGGCATCGACTTGACGCCCGACCAGACTATCGAAACCGCAAGCAGGATGGTTCCCGCCAGGGCTGAAAGGCCGGCTGAAAGCAGGGCCGGAAAGGTGCCGCAGATGAGGCCGGAGGTTCCCGTTGCGCCGGCCCATACCGACAGGAGGGCAAGCGCCCGCATCCATCCGATCGACCGCATGAGCGCGCCGGCGCCGCACGCCGTCATCGATGCCAGAAAGAGCGCCCACCAGGCTGGTTCGAGATAGAAGATCATGACGAAGTGTGCATTTTAAGGAGCGGTTCCCGCTTGTTAAATTACTGCATGAATATCGTTCATCCATAGCTCCCTGAACGCATGAATATAGGCATTCCAAAAGAGATCAAGACGCGTGAGAACCGTGTCTCATGCACGCCGGCAGGCGTGAGGCATCTGGTGGGCGCAGGCCATCGCGTCGTTGTCGAGAGCGGTGCGGGCGAAGGGAGCGGGTTCAGTGACGAAAAGTACCGGCTTGCCGGCGCGGTGATGGCCGGCGGGCCTGAGACGGTCTGGCGGAATGAACTGGTCGTGAAGGTCAAGGAGCCGCTGGAGGAGGAGTATGGTTTCCTGCGCTCCGACCAGATGCTTTTCACGTTCCTGCATCTTGCCGGGGTTCCCGGACTTGCAAGACACCTGCTCGAAGCCGGGACGACCGCGATCGCCTATGAGACCGTCGAGGTTGCCGGACGGCTGCCGCTGCTGGCTCCCATGAGCGAGATCGCCGGAAAGATGAGCATTATCATGGGCGGCTACTTTCTTTCGCGCCATCATGGCGGAGAGGGCAAACTCCTGGGAGGGGTGCCGGGCGTGCTGCCCGGCAGGGTGCTCGTAATCGGCGGCGGAACGGCAGGGATGAACGCCGCACGTTCCGCCGCCGGCCTCGGTGCCGAGGTGACCGTCATGGAGACCAGCCAGGAGCGGATGCGCGAGCTCGAATCCCTGCTGCCCTCGCAGGTGCACACGATCTATTCCAATGAACAGCACCTCGAGGAGCTGCTGCCTGAGACCGACCTGCTGGTCGGTGCCGTTCTCCTGCCCGGGGCGGTTGCGCCGAAGGTCGTGACGCGCGCCATGGTGCAGACGATGAAGAAGGGCGCCGTCGTCGTCGATATCGCCATCGATCAAGGGGGGTGTATCGGGACCTCCCGTCCGACCTCACATGACGAGCCGGTGTTCATCGAGGAGGGCGTTGTCCATTACTGCGTGACCAACATGCCGGGTGCTTTTCCCGCCACCTCCACCGAGGCCCTCACGGGGGTGACCCTGCCCTATGTGAGGAGGCTTGCAGATCTGGGACTGGAGAGCGCGAGCGTACTGATGCCGGGGCTCGTCGGAGGGCTGAACATCTTGAACGGCAAGGTGGTCCATCCGGTCGTCGCGGCGTCGCTCGGGATGGAGTGTCACGTGAATCCGTTTGGATAATGGACCGAGGATAACGGAGGCGTGAGGGTTGACGGGTGAGGAGTGAAGCGTCTGGAAACAACGGATTGTCTTTTCCTGATCGATTTCGATGTTCTTCGCGTCCCGAGTCCCGAGTTACGGTACCAGCAGCTTGAAGCCGGTAGCCCTGTCCGGCATGCGGCGGGCGGTGTTGTTGAGCAGTTCGACCAGGACAACCTCCATGATATGCCACACCCTGACGCCGCTGCGTACGCACCCGGTGACCGTGTTCTCTTCTCGGCCGCAGGCCATGTGCAGATGCACGACCGGGTTGCCTTCGTTGTCGGGGAAAAGCGTGCCCGTTCCGACGATCTCATGGGCATCGTACAGTTCATGCACCATCGGGTTGATCGGCGTGGCACGGCTCTCTTCAGGCCCGACCACGAGGCGGCTCCCCCTGTCGGCTCCGCCGACCACGTTCAGGAAGGCGCGTTCGATTCCCTGTCGTTTCGCGAACCGCTCGATCTCTTCATGGAATATCTCTCCATCTTCGAGCCTGATGACGAAAATCCTGCCCTGAGTCGCTTCCGAAAAGTTCATGGTCTGGATGATTGCTGGGGTTCTTCACGGACTGCCTGCCCGCGTGAGGTGAACGAGATGCCCTGCTGCATGCCCGTGCCGATCATGATGGTTTCGATCAGTGGCTGGCTCACCGGTGAGCCGGAACTCCATTGCACCAGGAAACTTGCCCCCGACCCGCCGCTTTTGTCGGATTCGTTGACGATGAAACGCAATGAGCCAAGCGGTCGCAGGAGCAGGGCCCGGGGGACGAATCGCTTGATGAGCGTTCCCGAGGAGCCATAGTAGTCGACACTGTGGACGACGATGGTTCCTGAGGGATCGGTGTTCCTGACGCTCACGGTTGCGGTGAGGTAGAACGGTTGCTGCCGGTCGCCCATGTAGATATGTGAATATGCGGGCACATAGACGGTCTGCCCCGTGGACGGGAAGGCCGTTGCCGCGATCCCGGCCGCCAGGCCGGGAAGCGACATGAAGAACAGCATCGTGGTGGCGGTCAGTGTCCTGGCGAAGTCGGACGTTGCCTTGTGGAGGAGATTCCGGTTCATGGAGTCGTCATTGGAAATAGAATCGCAAGCCGATGGCGCCGTTCAGGTCGAGGGCGAAGTCTGGTGCGATATCAAGCACGGGCGCGACTTCCGCAAAGAAATCGAGCGGTGAATCCGCGAACAGGTAGGTGATGCCGATCGGCACACGAACGCCCAGGTGCGTGTCTCCATCGTTGGTTCTCAGCCGGCCGCCGATACCGTAGTACCAGGGCGCGGAACCCTTGAGTTCTGGCGGGTTGAGCGAGCTTTCGCTGTTATGGATGAGGTAGTCGGCATGGAGCTGGAACGAGTCGTCGTTCGAGAGGGAGATCGCAACGGCTCCATCAATGGCGTGCGTGTCGTCCGTCCATTTCTTTATGCTGAATCCGGTCGGTTCGCCAACGATGACGCCGACACCGATTCCGTCCTGGATCCGGGCGTCCGCATTGGAGCTGAAGAGTGCGCAGATGGATGCGGCTGCAGCGATGGTCCTGAATGCTTTCAGAGGTGTTCTCATGATCATGTTTGACTTGAAATGATTGTCGATAGTGGTTCCCTTGCGTTATCAGTCTGACTCGTCATGACAGGGGTGACCCCGACAATGTAGCAATTCCGGGGCATCTCTCAAACGCAGCCCCGGACAGATTCAGGCCGGTCGTTCTCCGGTATGCCGGTTAAGCCGCCAGATGCTCCAGTTGAGCCAGGTGGCGAAGAGGCACCAGCCGGCGTATGGCAGAAGCAGAAGGGCCGAGATGGAGTTGGCTGGCAGGAAGAGCGCCAGGATTGCCGTGAGCGTCACGTCCATGAAGAGCAGGTCGAACAAGGCTGGAAGGATGAGCTTCCTGCCGAAAAAAATCGATGTCCACGCAAACCCTGCCGAGAAATGGAGGATGAGCAAGACGACGGTCGGTAAAAAATGGGGTTTCGATGGGGTGAGGAAGTAGACCGCCAGTGCCGAGAAGATAAGCAGGTATAACCCCGCCCAGACCGGGCCGAAGATCTTTTTCGGCGGAGTCAGCAGGGGTTTGTTCAACGTGTCGTACCAGCTCTCCATGGCCACTCTCCTCTTTGCAGGAAAGGTAGCTATTCGGGGGAGAAAAAACGAATGACGGTCGATGTGTGTCAAGACTCATCGCCCGTCATTCGTTTCAGCAGGTTCGACAACAATCCGTCGATGTTTCGTTGTTCCCGGTGGCGCTCCCGCGACCGGTCGAGTCTTCAGGTGTGGAAGGTGATCTTCAGCTTGTCCCCCTCCTCCGCGGTCATCGTGTAGGTCCCCTTCCTGCTGACGGAGAGTCCCTTCAGGGCACTTGCGGGAACGAGGCGCTCCGCAATGGCATCGGCCTCGTCTGGCGCACATTCCGTGTTGAAGAAAAGGGAGAGTTCTTCAGGTTTCTCCTCGAACTGGAGCAGGAAGTCGTTGTGGTTCACGAAGCAGAGATCGTCGTAGGCATAGGTGATCTCGTGTCCGAGCTCCTCGATGATCTCCTTGACGATGCCGAGGGGTCGACGTGGTATATGCATGATTCAGTCCTCCTTGGTGATGGTACAGATAGTGCCTGCGGGGGAGTGGCAGGCGTTCATATCGAGCATTTTGAAACTTTCGACCACCTGCTCTGCTCCGGCGACCGGTTCGAGCGAAATGAAGGTTCTGAGCAGGGCGGTGTCGAAACCCTGCACGTACCTTCCATCGATGATCATGAGCGGCCGCCTGATCAGGAGCGGATTACGTGCCATCAGGTCGATAGCCTCCTGTTCCGAAAGTGAGGCAGGATCAAGCCTGCCGTCGCGGATGTCAGGCGCCGCAGTGTTGAAGTACCCGGCGACATCTTTCCCCGCGAGGAATTTCCTGAGTTCGTCGTTGCTCCATGGGTGGCTGAGCAGATCGACCACTTCAAGCGAATGACCGGCGAGCTGCAGCCACTCCTTTTGCCTCCGGTTATTCTGGCAGCCCGGTTTTTCAAAAAAGGTAATATTTGCCATGATATCGGTAAAGATGGTGTTGGTTCTGTTTTAAAATTAAAAATTTTAGATTAAATTATAAGCAGTTCTAAAAAATTAAGGCATTTCGTAAAAGTATTATCGGGAGGGGAGTATGGTCACTGGCGCCTTGCAGACGTGGGAAAAGGTTCTTGAATATGCCTCCGTGCCGCTTCATGGCACCATGTCCAGAAAAATCAGAAAAGGGGTGAGGCTCCAGATCAACGAAGGAAAGGTCTATGAAGATGCGGTGCTCTTCATCAGCGACCTGTTCCTCAGGGTCACCGAAGAGAGCGATGGTACAGCCATCAATACCTATTACGATATCGATTCGATTTCAAGCATCCGCACCTACAGCAACAAGGAGTGAGTCGTTTCTGACGTTGTCCTGCAGCAAGGACACCGCACGTTCCAGCCAGCAGTATGGCCCTTCAAGATGGAACGTGCGGTTTTTATTTTATCGACCTTGAGCTTCCATCCTCTCTCCGGACGCCATTCGTGGGCGTGCGCTCCCTGTTTTCACTTTTCTTATCGGTTCGCAACGAAAATCGCCCTATCCTGGTTGTCAGGGTTGCACGTTTCATCGGCAGATGCTACAATGAGAGAGTGGTTTTTTCGAGACTGCTGATAACTAAACCCAGGAATTACCCCTTATGCCAAATACCAACGATAATCTCAAGACCGCTTTTGCCGGCGAGAGCCAGGCGAACCAGAAGTATCTCGCTTTCGCCAAGGAGGCCGAGAAGGAGGGCTTCGCCAATGTGGCCAAACTGTTCAGGACCACCGCGATGGCCGAACTGATCCATGCTGAAGGCCATCTCGGAGCACTTGGCGGCATCGGATCGACCGCCGAAAACCTCGAGTCGGCAATCTCCGGAGAGACTTACGAGCATACCGAAATGTATCCGCCCATGCTCGAACAGGCGCAGGCGGAAGGGCATCCCGCAAAGCGCATGTTCGCCTTTGCCGTTGAAGCTGAGAAGGTTCATGCCGTGATCTATAAAAAGGCTCTTGAAGCGGTGCGCAACGGACAGGACATCACCGCAACGGAAGTATGGCTTTGCCCGATCTGCGGCCATGTCGAGCTGGGCAATCCCCCTGAAAAATGTCCGATCTGCGGTGCTAAATCATCAGTGTACGTCCAGGTCTGAGCGGCACACCCGAAACCTGACACACAGGGGGCCGACAGGAGATCGGCCCCTTTTTTGTTTCGGCGTCTGCCTGGCGGAAATTCTGAGGCAAGAGGTTGACTGCTTTCCCCTTTCCGGTATGACGGACGGCGTTCCGGCGGTCACCGGCCTTTGTCAAACTTTTAACAGAGCGTGGCGTTGCTCTGATGATTACCAACGATTTTTCCTGAGAGCAATTGAGGTGAGGTATGCATCAGTATGATTTTCTCGGACAACTGGTCCTGATCGGTGCTCTGGCTATTGCCAATATCCTGTTTTTCCAGAAGATAAAGGTTCCGCCGGTTATCGGGCTGATCGTCACCGGCATCATGCTCGGCCCGTCGGGGTTCCATGTTGCCCGTGACACGGGTATGATATCGACGCTTGCCGAAATGGGCGTCGTCCTGTTGCTGTTCACCATCGGCCTCGAGTTTTCACTTGAAGATCTGAGGAAACTGCAGAAGATCGTCGTCTTCGGCGGAACGTTGCAGATTCTCCTGACCGGAGTGGTCATCGCCGCGTTTGCCTACTGGCTGATGGATTCGATCGGTAAAGGCATCGGTCTTGAAAAGGCGCTCATTCTCGGCTTTTCCTTTTCCGTCAGCAGTACGGCGCTTTGCCTGAAGATTCTTACGGACCGGGATGAACTCACCATGCCGCATGGCAAGATATCCCTCGGCATCCTGATTTTCCAGGACATGGCGATCGTGCCGCTGATGATCGGTTTAAGCTTCATGGCTCCCGGCAAAGCTTCGAGCCTTGAATCCGCCGTCGAGGAGATCCTGCTTCTGCTGCTCTTCAGCATCGTCCTGTTCGTCGCCTTCCGGATGCTCATGCCCAGGCTGGTACGCATCATCACCTCCCTGCATGCCGGCGAAGTGCTGGTCCTCGGTGCGCTGGTGCTCTGCTTCGGCGCCGCATATCTCGCTTCGCTCATCGGGCTTTCGCTGGCGCTCGGCGCCTTCGTTGCCGGCATGGTGATCGCCAGCACCGACGAGAGTCACCGGATCAGCCGCACCATCGATCCATTCCGTGAGGCGCTGACCAGCATCTTTTTCGTTTCGGTCGGGCTTCTGCTCGACGTGAAACTGATCGACCTGCCATGGCTTGTCGTGGTGGCCATCGTGGTGCTCATCGTCAAGGGAAGCGTCATGACCGCTATCGCCATGGGGCTCGGATTCCCGGCGAGGGTGAGTCTCATGGCCGGCATGGCGCTTGCGCAGATCGGCGAGTTTTCGTTCGTGCTCGCTGAGACCGGCGTGAACATCGGGGTGATCGACCATCACATGTTCCAGTCGATGCTGACGATCATCGTGGTCACCATGATCGTCACCCCTGCGCTTATCTCCGCAGCGCCAAAATTTGCCGCCCAGATGGCCCCGGTGTTCCGATTCATACCGCTCGCCGAAAAGGTTGCACCGAAACCGCCAGCCCCGCTTCTGTCAGGCTCCATAGTCTGCAAGGGTGAGATCCACGCCGCAATCATCGGGTTCGGCCTGAGCGGTCGCAACCTGTCGGCGGTGCTCAATGCCACCAATCTTGCCTATACGGTACTCGATATCGACCGGCAGATTGTCAGGAAGTTCCGGCGCAAGGGGGAGCCGTTGTTCTATGGCGACTGCACCGAAGCCAAATCCCTGCTTCGTGTCGGGGTGGACCATGCCAGATCGGTGGTGATCGTCATTCCGGACGAGCAGGCCGCGATGCAGTGCATCCAGTTGGTTCGCAAACTGAACAGCGAGGCGTTCATTATCGTTCGTTCGCGCTCCCTGGATTCGGTCGAACGGCTGTACCGTGCCGGGGCGGATGCGGTCGTGACGGAGAAGTTCGAGACTTCTATCCAGATCTTCTCGCAGTTGCTCAAGCATTTCCGGGTGGCCCCCGGGACAATCCTCGAGCAGCAGGAGATCATCAGGAAGAAGGGTGATGCCATTTTCCGGGAACCGGCGGGTGAGGCTGGTGGGGGGGGCACGGAGCCACCGTAGCAATCACGCAACTACCGGCCAGAGCGAGAAAATGAACGTGATAATTGAGAAAATGTGTACCTTGAAAAGGTAAGGCGCTCATGAAATTCATTTTTACAGCACATGGGAAATATGCCAAGCCTTTGCTCGCAGAAGTTCCGCAACTATCGCGAGAAACTCCTTGTCCAGCTGCAATCCCAGCCTACCGGCCAGCAGCATGAAGCCGAGTATACGCTCGGGTTGATGGAGAACAGCCATTTTATCGAAGTTGGTGGCCTGTTGCACCATTATCACGATTCGGGCCCCCGTGACGCGAAGGAGACTGTGTTGCTGATCCATGGATGGGACTGCTGGTGGATGTGGTGGCACCATGTGATCAGGGCGCTGAACGAACACGGGATCCGCACGGTCTCCTACGATATGAAGGGGCACGGATGGTCGGAGAACGATCCGTCGAACAACTACCACATCGATCATTTCGCCAGGGATCTCGATGAACTGGTCACGAAACTCGAATTGAAGAATTTCCACATCGGGGCGTTTTCATTCGGGCCCTTCGTTGCTCTGGATTACCTCTACAAGTACCAGAACAGCGTCAAGTCGATGGTGTTCTTCAACTTCGGCTACCTTCCGAACAACAAATTCATCTCGGATCTGGCACCGGCGACGCTCAATTTCGTGTTCAACAACATGATGCGAAAGCTGACCTGGTGGTTGCCAGCCTATATCTTCGCCCGACTGGTACTGTCAAAGAACACGATCTTGAAACATGACATCCTGATCGGGTTCGAAAGTCTGGGTTTCTGCGCTTCGGAAGCCATCGAGCAGACGACCCGGCAGATCACGGCGCTTGAAACCACAACGATGCTGCCGCAGATGGTCAGCTCGGTGAAGATTCCGATACTTTTCGTGGCGGGCGACGGCGATGCGATCATGACTCCGGAAAATACACGGAAACTGAAGGATCTCTCCTCGACCGGCAGCTATGTGTGTGTGCCGAACTGCGGGCACCTGATCACGCTCGAACTTCCTGAAACCGCGGGTGAGCTGGTGTTGCAGCACGTCATGAAGCACTCCTGAGGGAGCGGTCGGCCTCCCTCACCGCGGCGACGAACGCGGCCATCTTCGCGCTGTCCTTCACGCCTGGCGTGGATTCGACGCCGCTCGCGGTATCGACCCCCCACGGTCGGACGTTCAACACGGCCGTTCTGACATTGTCGGGCCTGAGGCCTCCTGCGAGCAGCGCCCATGCGAAATCCCTCGTCTTTTCAAAGATCCCGACAGCCGTCGACGAATCGATGGCCTCGCCGGTTCCGCCGGCCATCGACGGACTGTAGGCGTCGAAGAGGAATGCGTTGCACCCGGTTCGTCGCGAGAACTCCCTTACCTCTTCGATCGCAAACCCCGGCCCGGGACGGAATACCCGGACCACCCGGGCGGCATGTACCTTGAGCGTTTCTTCAGGCGTGTAGTTGTCCGAATGGAGCTGGGCTGCCTGCAGGCCGCAGTAGCGGCAGAGCGCATCGATCTCCTCCGGCGGGTGTTCGACGAAAATTCCAGTCGGGGTGACGAATGGCGGCAGGGTGTTGATGATCTGCTTCACCATATCCGGATGAACGGAGCGCAGACTCGAGGAGCTGAAATTGAAGCCGAGTGCGTCGGCGCCGGCCACGCAGGCAGCCAAAGCGTCGTCGGGGCGGGTGATGCCGCAGATCTTGATTTTCGTCATGTTTTTCTTCTGGAATGGATCGAGAATCAAAGGTACGCAATGCACCGGAAAAAACTGCGCGGCGGCTTTGGCCAGCCGATCCCTCTGTATTGTGTTTTTCAACGATTTTTGTGTATAATTCAGGCCCGTTTTCGGGAGTACCCGTCACGGTGGGGCGTCGCCAAGTGGTAAGGCATCGGCCTTTGGAGCCGACATCCGCAGGTTCGAATCCTGCCGCCCCAGCTACCTGGGAGCGCCGTGCTCCAGCGCGGCATCTTCCTGGCGATCAGTCGGGTCAGGCAGATCGGACTGATCGAACAAAAAAAAGCAGGCCCGGTAAACCCAGGCCTGCTTTTTTTTGTTCCCTCAACCGATGCTCAGTAGCGGTAGTGCTCCGGCTTGTACGGGCCTTCGACCGGGACGCTGATGTAGTCGGCCTGTTCTTTGGTCAGGACGGTCAGCTTGACGCCGATCTGCTCAAGGTGCAGGCGTGCAACCTCTTCGTCAAGCTGTTTCGGCAGGCGGTAGACATCCACGATGTAGTCGTTCTTCCAGAGTTCGATCTGGGCGAGCGTCTGGTTGGTGAACGAGTTGCTCATGACGAACGACGGGTGGCCCGTGGCGCAACCGAGGTTCACGAGGCGGCCTTCAGCGAGCAGGTAGATGCAGTGGCCGTCTTCGAAGCTGTATTTGTCGACCTGCGGCTTGATGTTCAGGCGGGTGACGCTCGTGTCTGCGTAGAGTTTCTCGACCTGGATTTCGTTGTCGAAGTGGCCGATGTTGCAGACGATCGCTTCGTCCCTCATCTGTTTCATGTGCTCGAGGGTGATGACATCCTTGTTGCCGGTGGTGGTCACGAAGATGTTGCCCTCCTTGACGGCGATATCCATGGTGGTGACTTCAAAGCCCTCCATGGCAGCCTGCAAGGCACAGATCGGGTCGATTTCGGTGACGATCACGCGGGCTCCATACGAGCGCATGGAATGGGCGCAACCTTTGCCGACATCGCCATAGCCGAGCACGACGGCCACCTTTCCGGCGATCATGACGTCGGTGGCGCGCTTGATGCCGTCAGCCAGAGACTCGCGGCAACCGTAGAGGTTGTCGAACTTCGACTTGGTGACCGAGTCGTTGACGTTGATGGCAGGGAAGAGCAGTTCGCCTTTTTCCATCATCTGGTAGAGGCGGTGCACGCCGGTAGTGGTCTCTTCCGAGACGCCCTTCATATCAGTGGCAACCTTGTGCCAGCGGTTGGTGTCTGCGGCGAAGACCTCTTTCAACTGCTGGTAGAGGGCTTTCTCCTCGGCGTTGCCGGGGACCTTTTCAAGCAGCGAGGGGTTCTCCTCGATCTTGTAGCCAAGGTGGATCATGAGCGTTGCGTCACCGCCGTCGTCGACGATGAGGTTCGGCCCGAGCCCGCCTTCGAACTCGAGGATCTGGCGGGTGCACCACCAGTATTCGTCGAGGCTCTCGCCTTTCCACGCGAACACCGGAATACCTGCTGCTGCAATGGCGGCTGCGGCGTGGTCCTGTGTCGAGAAGATGTTGCAGCTCGCCCAGCGCACTTCTGCACCGAGGTCGACGAGCGTTTCGATCAGCACGGCGGTCTGGATCGTCATGTGCAGGGATCCGGCGATACGGGCGCCTTTCAGCGGCTTCTGTCCTGCGTATTTCCTGCGCGTGGCCATCAGGCCCGGCATCTCTTTTTCAGCGATATCGATCTCTTTGCGGCCCCATTCGGCAAGCGAAATATCGGCCACCTTGTAATCGAGCACTGCTGCTTCTGTCGTCATGATGTCAGTGTCTGTGTTATTGGTTTCAAAAGCCGTGCGCCCCTGTGTTCTGCAGGGGCGTTCGGCGGAGAGGGTCGTGATCAGATGCCGAAGGCGCTTTTCAGCTCGGCAACCTTCTCGGTCCGCTCCCACGGGAAGATGTCACGGCCGAAGTGGCCATATGCAGCCGTCTCGCGGTAGCTCCAGCCGTTCGGGCGGTCGAGGTTGAAGCGGCGGATGATTGCCAGCGGCCGCAGGTCGAAGATCTTCTCGGCCTTCTCCTGGATCTGGGCATCTGACAGGCCCAGCTTGCCGGTTCCGTGGGTGTTGATGTAGATCGACACCGGGCGGGCCACGCCAATGGCGTAGGAGACCTGGACGGTGCACTTGTCGGCCAGGCCGGCGGCCACGATGTTCTTTGCCACGTGGCGAGCGGCATATGCTGCGCTACGGTCGACTTTCGACGGATCCTTGCCGCTGAACGCACCGCCGCCGTGAGGGGCTGCGCCACCGTAGGTGTCGACGATGATCTTGCGGCCGGTCAGGCCGGTGTCGCCATGGGGCCCACCGATTTCGAAGCGGCCGGTCGGGTTGATGTGGAACTTGGTGTTGGCGTCGAGGAGGTCTGAAGGAATGACTTTGCGGACAACGTTTTCAATGACGTCCTTCTGGATGACTTCCTGGAACTGGGCTTCGCTCATGCCAGCAGGCTCGGGATCGTGCTGGGTGGAGACGACCACAGCGTCCACGCGGGCGACCTTCTCGTCGACGTACTCGAGGGTGACCTGGCTTTTGGCGTCGGGGCGGAGGTAGGTCATGATTTTTCCTTCCTTGCGGATGTCGGCGAGCACCTTGACCAGCTGCTGGGCGAACTGGATCGCAGCCGGCATCAGCTCGGGGGTTTCGGTGCAGGCGTAACCGAACATCATGCCCTGGTCGCCGGCTCCGACGCGGTCGAACTCATCGGCGATCTCTTCCTTGCGGTCGACGCCACGGTTGATGTCGGGCGACTGGGAGTGCAGGGCAGAGAGGACGCCGCAGGAGTTCGCGTCGAACATGTACTCACCCTTGGTATAGCCGATTTCGGTGATGGTCTTGCGTGCAACGGTCTGCACGTCGACAATGCCCTTGGTGGTGACTTCACCGCCGACGATCACCTGGCCGGTGGTCACGAATGTTTCGCAGGCAACGCGTGAGTTGGGGTCCTGCTTGATGAACTCGTCGAGAATCGCATCGGAAATCTGGTCGGCAACCTTGTCCGGATGGCCTTCGGAAACGGATTCTGAGGTAAAGAAATACCTTGACTGTGACATGTTTCAGTACGGTTTTGGTTAATCGAACGACAAAAAACAGCAGCTCCATGTGCCGTTTGCCGGAAGGATTTTCGTGTGGAGTTTGTCAGTGGGTACAGACGGGACACGGAAAGCCTTTCGGCAAGCTCCAGGAGTACTCCTGCTGAGAGCTTTTGGCACCGTGTCCATAGGTAATGGGGATGCCGGGTAAAACCAACTGCGAATTATAAACAATCGCCCGTTTTTGTGCAAAGAATTTAATTATGAGTTCATGCATGTCGGAGGACGATCGGTAACGCAGGAAAATGCGGGCATGACGGTGCCGGAGGTGGTGCTCACGGGAACACCACCTCCGGCACCGCCATGCATGCTCAGCTCATACGGATTTCCGAGTAATCACCGATGTTCACCTCGTGCCCCATGCCGGAGAGTGAGGCGTTGTTGCCGACGATCGAACGGTCCAGCATGATATCGCTGACCTGGGATTGCGCGCCGATGATCGAGTTTCGGACGATGGAGTCGGAGACGACGGTATCCTCGGCGATCGTGGCGTACGGGCCGACGATGGAGTTTGTTACGGTGGCCGAATCTGCGATGAAGACCGGCGGGTTGATGATGCAGCCGGGTATGAGCCTGTCGGTATGATGGGTGTGCAGCAGCACTTCGTTGGTCGAAAGCAGGGTCTCCGGCTTTCCGCAGTCGTACCAGCCCTGCACCGGGAAGGTGGTGAACTGCTCGCCGCAGTCGATCATGTGCTGCAGGGCGTCAGTGAGCTGATACTCGCCTTTGGTCCTGATGTTGTTCGCGATGATATGGTCGATGCTTCGGAACAGACCACCGGCCTCCCGCAGGAAATAGAGCCCGACGATGGCCATCTTGCTTACCGGCTTGTCAGGCTTTTCTATCAGTTTCCGGATCGTGTTGCCTTCGGTCACGGCCACCCCGAAACGCCTTGGGTCCGGTACCTCCTTGACTCCGAGAGTTGACACCCCTCCGGAGAGCACCGGCATGAGATCAACGTCGAAAATGGTGTCGCCAAGAATGATGAACAGCGGCTCGTCGGCCGAGACGTGCTCCTGGCACATGTGGATGGCGTGGGCTAGGCCGAGCTGTTCTGACTGGGTGACGAAGGTCAGCTTGATCGGATAGTGCCCCGTGATGTACTCTTCGATCATTTCCCCCAGGTAGCCGACGATGATGATCGCTTCGTCAATGCCCGACTCGATCAGCTTGTCCATGATGTGCCCGATGATAGGCTTTCCCGCCACGTTGAGCAGGACCTTGGGCTGGGAGAAGGTGTGCGGACGGAGCCTGCTGCCGACGCCTGCTACGGGTATGATAGCTTTCATATGCCGGAAGGGTAGTAAGGGTTGATGTGTGGTATAATATACTTAACATATTCAATCGTAGACAAATATCACAGCGTCCCGACAGTTTTGCCGTAAATTTCCATATATGAAACTGAGCTCGCCGACAGTTCGGGGCCGGGTGAATAGGTCATGGAAAACTGCACGAATAGCGTATCTTTTTCAACGGTCGTGCTGGTTGCTGCAGTGACCGTCGAGATGTTCCCGATGCTTGTCGAACCGATACTTCCTTTTTCCCTATGGCCTACGGATCGGAAAGGATTTTTCAGCAGTCCGGCGTTCTGCCACTTTTCGGCGACAGCGTCGTACTGATCACTACCCGCAGGTCCGGGCGCTGGGTCATTCCGAAAGGGCATGTCGAGAAGGGGATGTCGCCAGCCGATTCCGCGACGAAGGAGGCGCTCGAAGAGGCGGGGCTCACCGGCAGGATCGCCGGAAAGGAGCTCGGCACCTATTGCTACCGACGTCCGTCGGGGCTCTATTCAGTCATGGTTTTTCCGTTCGAGGTGGATTCGATGCTTGACGACTGGCATGAAATGCAGTTCAGGCAACGCCAGATGGTGAGCCCGGCGGAAGCGATCGGCATGATCATGCATGAGCAGCTCCGGGATCTGCTTGATGGCTATTTCGCCGCTCGGCAGGGGGGCTGAGAATGGTTGAAGCCTGCTCTTTTCCGCCTGTCGCACAGGGCCTTTTTTCTGAAATTAATTTTTGACAATCTCTGTTCTTCTCGTATATTGTGAGCCTTCCGTTCAGACGGGGCATGGCGCAGCTGGTAGCGTGCCTGCTTTGGGAGCAGGAGGTCCCGAGTTCGAGTCTCGGTGCCCCGACCAGATGAGCAGCGACAGGAGTGATGTGCCCGTAGCTCAATGGATAGAGCATCAGCCTTCTAAGCTGAGGGTTACAGGTTCGAGTCCTGTCGGGCATACAGAAGGACGGCTTGGTGAATTACATGGTGATTGTAGCTCAGCTGGTTAGAGCGCCAGGTTGTGGCCCTGGAGGTCGGGGGTTCGAGTCCCCTCATTCACCCCAAGATTATTGGCCCCATCGACTAGTGGTTAGGTCACCACCCTTTCAAGGTGGCAGCACGGGTTCGAATCCCGTTGGGGTCACTCCATAACGATTCAGTATTCCGGCATGGAGTGGCAAGGCGTCATCGTCGCCAGTGCCGGATTACCGACGAGTGGCCGTGAAGGCCGGAAAAGTTTCAGCTCTGTTCATCAAAGGTTCAGGGCTTTTTTTTTGGGCTATCTCTGAAAATCTGTTCCGCGAATTCAGTCAATCCGGGCCGGACAGGGGTCGAAATCCACATCTCCCGGCATTCCGGGGGTATTTCCGGTTCCGCACCGCCCGTCCACCCTTCGGCCGATCACGACGATTTTCAGCGTTGCCCGTTCACGAAAGCAGCGCACTTTCCTATGAAAATCTCCGTCAACTGGCTGAAAGAGTTCATTCCCGCCTTTTCACCGGACATTCCCGAACTTGTCGACCGCCTGACCTTTCTCGGCCTCGAGGTCGAAGAGGTGTTCACCCAGAAGTTGCCCGATCCGAAAGTGCTTGTCGGTCGCGTGGATTCGGTCCGTCCGCACCCGAACGCCGACCGGCTTCGCATCTGCATGGTCGACACCGGAGAGGGTGAGCTACGCCAGATCGTTTGCGGTGCGCCGAACGTCGAGGCAGGCATGATCGTGCCGGTGGCCACACTCGGTGCCCAGCTCACCACCGTGTCCGGCGAGACCTTCGCCATCAAGCCGGCCAAGATCCGTGGCGAGCAATCCTCGGGAATGATCTGCGCTGCCGACGAACTCGGACTTTCAGATGATCACGATGGCGTGATGGTGCTCGATGAAGGTTGCCGGGTCGGCTCGCCTCTTGCCGGGTACCTCGAATCCGACACGGTACTCGATATCGCCGTGACGCCGAACCGACCGGATGCGCTTTCCCACCTTGGTGTGGCACGCGAACTGGTCGACTGCATCGACATCACCTATCCGACAGCTCCGGTGCGCGATTTCTCGAGGGGTGGCCGCCTTGTCGAAGTCCACGATCAGGACGCTTGTCCCTACTACTCGGGCACGGTCATCAAAGGGGTCAAGGTTGGTCCGTCACCGAGGTGGCTCGCCCGCAGGCTCGAGCAGATCGGACTCCGTCCCAGGAACAACATTGTCGACATCACCAACTATATCCTGCACGCCTTCGGCCAGCCGCTGCACGCCTTCGACTACAGAAAGCTCAAGGGGCACCGGATCGTGGTGCGAAGCGATGCTTCGACGAAGATCACGGCGCTCAACCAGGGCGAGTACGCCCTTGAACCGGGAATGCTTGCCATCTGCGACGCCGAGGGGCCTGTAGCCATCGCCGGCGTGATGGGTGGTCTCCACGCTGCGGTCACTGACGAAACGACCGATATCCTGCTCGAGTCGGCCTACTTCAGCCCGGCTTCGATCCGGAGGACCGCCAAGCTGCTTCAGCTCTCCTCCGACTCCTCATATCGATACGAGCGAGGGGTCGATCCCTGCAATGTCAGGCGCTCGGCGGAATATGCCATCGCCATGATCCTCGACCTGGCCGGCGGCTCCGTCGACGCCACCGAGGAGTCCGGGAGCATGCCCCAGAGCCCGAAGATCGTCACCCTCAGGCCCGGCCGTGCCAACGCCATACTCGGCAGCGACATCAGCGCCCCGTCGATGGTGCAGTTGCTCGGCAGGATCGGGATCGCAGCCGTATCTCAGGGTTACGTATCGCAGGACGCCGACTCGATCTCCTTCACGGTTCCCTCCTTCAGGGTGGACATCGAGTCCGAGATCGACCTCATCGAGGAGGTTGCCCGCCTTTACGGTTACAACAGACTCGAGCCCTCCCCATCCATGGTCTCCAGTTATCCGCTGTCTCGCAAGGTGCCCGAGTTCTTCCCGGACTACCTGCGCAACATCATGATCGGGCTGAATTTCAGGGAGGTCCTTACCAACCCGCTCATCAGGAAAGAGGAGGCGGACCGCTTCGGCGGACTCCATGTCCGGGCGCTCAACCCCATCAGCGAGGAGCTGGAGGTCTTGCGGCCCAACGTCGTTTCGTCCCTGCTCAAGGTGGTCGAACACAATATCCGTCACGGCAATCGCGACCTGCGCCTTTTCGAGGTGGCCCATGGTTTCGCCATGCTTCCGGAAGCGGAGCGCGAGGGCCAAGGTCCCCTGTCGGCATTCCGCGAACAGGAGCTCCTTGCCGTGGTCATGACCGGGCGGCGCGAACCCAGGAACTGGGCTCAGGTCGATGCCGCGGTCGATTTCTTCGACTTGAAGGGAGCCGTGGAGATGTTGCTTGAGAAGCTGAATTTACTTGATAAATCAGCACTTAATATTTATAATGATTTTACGATTGGCATTGAGATTGCAGAGGTGGAAAACAGGAAGCCCTGCGTCATGAAGGTCGGTATGGTTCAGCAGGTCGGCAAGGAGATGCTTGAGGCATTTTCGCTTGACCAGGAGGTATATATCGCTGAACTCGACGTCACGGTGCTTGAGAAGTGTTTCGATTCGCGTGTCGTTTACGAACCGCCGTCGAAGTTTCCTGTTGTCGAGAGGGACCTTTCATTTGTGCTACCCCGGCATATTCCGGTACAGCGTCTGGTTGACCTGGCAGCAAAAAGTGACCCGCTGGTCAGGTACGTACGGGTTTTCGACGTGTTCGAGCGCAGTGGCGCCGGCGCCGAAGACGGCGAAATGCGCAGCGTTGCGATTTCGCTGGAGCTGGCCGACAGGTCGGGTACAATGAACGAGGAGCGGATCAGCTCCGTTGTCTCCAAAGTCAGCGACAATGCCAGGAGTGAACTTGGTGCGGTAATTCGGCAAGTTTGATCCAGTGTAAACCATGGATGCAGCGGATGAGCGGAATGGCCTTGAAATCACGGCCATCCTTGAAGAGAATATCGCCAGGCTCGTCGCGCAGCTGACCGAATGCCGGAAGGAAAATGAGCTGTTGAAATCTGAGGTCTCGAGCCTTCAGAACATATTGAGGTCCTTCAAACTGCCCGGTACCGAAGGCCCGTCCGTCGAAGTGGCGGCCGGTTCGGGCGACGGTTTTTCCTATGCCGAAAAGATACAGGTCAAGCAGAAGCTTGCCCTGGTCCTTCAGAAGATCGAAAGGGAACTCAGGGGCGATCAGACCAGATTTTGAAGTCCATGGAAAAGATCAATGTCAATGTTTATGGCGACAACTATCCGCTGAGGGTAGAGAGTAGCGAACTGACCGGAAAAGCGGCGAAAGATGTGGACGGTGTCATGAGGCGATTTGCCGAAAAAGCACCCGATCTCGAGCCCAAGAAGCTGGCGGTGCTGTCAGCTATCCAGTTTGCTGAAAAGAAGAACGAACTCGAGGAAGAGCTGTCGCAGCTGAGGCAGAAAATGGCTCGGTTCAACGATTTTATCGAGCAGAATTTGCGTTAAAGAGTTACATTGACAGTAGACGAAATATCCGCACCATGATAAGAGGTGTATTGTAAGTAAAAGAACTAACAGGATAGAACAGGGAGCCCAACTCTTTATTTCGATTGCAGGCCTTGCTGGCGCGCGGTGATGAACCGCCGGCAGCTTCGCACTCGTTGCGAGCATTGGAAGCAAGACATCTGAAGGAGGCGCCCACCGTGTTACAACGGGTTCTTGAATCTTACACATCTCGCTTGGTGCGGGTTTTTTTTGTTCAATTTTAAGGCTTGGCCCCTCAGGCTTGCCGAAAAGGAGGTTGTTTTAATGGGACTCGTCATAAATCTGTTCCTCATTATTCTTGCATCGGTAGTCTTTTTCGCGGTCGGCTTCTACATCGGCCGCGTCTTTCTCGAGCGCATCGGTACGACCAAGGTCCTGGAAGCCGAAGAGCGTGCCGTCCAGGTGATCCAGGAGGCCCAGAAAGAGGCGAACGACTACAAGGAGCTCAAGGTCAACGAGGTCAACCAGGAGTGGAAGAAGCGCAAGCGCGAATTCGACGCTGAAGTGACCATCAAGAACAACAAGTTTGCCCAGCTTCAGAAGCAGATCCGCCAGAAAGAGGTGACCCTGAACAACCAGACCAGGGAGGTACGTGAGACTGAAAAGCGCTTGCAGGATCAGAAGGATGAGCTGCGCCATCAGACCGACAACGTGCACAACCGGGCAGCAGAGCTCGAGCGCATCATCACTGAACAGAACCAGCGACTCGAGAGCCTCTCCAGCCTCACTGCCGAAGAAGCCCGGCAGATGCTCGTCGAGAACATGATCGCCAAGGCCAGGGAAGAGGCCACCGAGACCATCCACCAGATTCATGAGGAGGCTGAACAGAAAGCCGACCGCGTCGCCGAGAAGACCCTCCTGACGGCCATCCAGCGGGTCTCCTTTGAACAGGCGACTGAAAGCGCCCTGTCCGTCGTGCACATCCAGAGCGACGAACTCAAGGGCCGTATCATTGGCCGTGAAGGTCGCAACATCAAGGCATTCGAGAATGCCACCGGCGTCGACATCATCGTTGACGACACTCCGGAAGTGGTCATTCTTTCCTGCTTTGACCCGCTTCGCCGTGAAATGGCCAAGCGCACCCTGCAGAAGCTGCTCGTCGACGGCGTCATCCATCCCGTTGCTATCGAAAAGGCATACCAGGACGCAAGGAAGGAGATCGACGACGTCATCATGACCGCCGGCGAAGAGGCGCTCTCCTCGCTCCAGATCCCCGACATGCCAGCCGAAGTCGTCTCCCTTATCGGCAAGATGAAGTTCCACACCGTTTACGGTCAGAACCTCCTGCAGCACAGCCGCGAGGTGGCCATGCTCGCCGGTCTCATGGCGGCCGAGCTCAAGCTCGACGCACGCCTGGCAAAACGTGCGGGCCTCCTGCACGACATCGGCCTCGTTCTGCCGGAAACCGATGGGCCGCATGCCATCGCGGGCATGAAGTTCCTTCAGAAGTTCAGCGAATCGCCCGTCGTGCTCAACGCCATTGCCGCCCACCATGGGGAGGTCGAGAAGGAGTCGCCGATCGCCGAACTGGTCGATGCGGCCAACGTCGTATCGCTCTCCAGGCCCGGCGCACGAGGCGCCGTGACTGCAGAAGGCAACGTCAAGCGGCTCGAAAGCCTCGAAGAGATCGCAAAGACATTCCCCGGCGTCATCAAGACCTATGCGCTCCAGGCCGGCAGGGAGATCAGGGTGATTGTCGAAGGCGACAACGTCAGCGACTCACAGGCCGATGTGCTTGCACACGACATTGCCAGCAAGATTGAATCCGAGGCACAGTACCCCGGCCAGATCAAGGTCACCATCGTGCGCGAAAAGCGCTCGGTCGCCTACGCGAAGTAAGGGGTTGGCATCAGATCGGACTGATCTGACTTATTGGACCGATCGAAAAAGAAGAGGCTGCCCAAGGGAAACCAGGCAGCCTCTTCTTTTTTTATGACATTGATCCGTCGGATCATGCCTATTCAGATCACGCCCTTGGTCGATCTGATCTCCGAACCCTCCATCCGCACGGCCTGCTTCATCGCATACGCCAGCGCCTTGAAGAGCGCCTCGATCATATGATGCGTGTTCTTGCCCTCCAGGACCGCAAGGTGCAGATTCGCCTGCATGGTCCGTGACAGCGATACGAAGAAGTGTTCGACCATCTCTGTCGACAATCCCTGAATCACCGGCCGGGAGAAGCCGGCGGTGAAGACGCAATAGCTCCGCCCGCCGAGGTCGATCGAGCATCGGGCCAGCGAGTCATCCATCGGAATGATCGCCCAACCGTAGCGCCCGATACCTTTCTTGTCCCCGAGCGCGTCCGAGATGGCACTGCCGAGCACCAGCGCCACATCCTCGACCGAGTGGTGGTCGTCCACGTCAAGGTCGCCCCGGCACACGATATTGACATCGATTCCGGAATGACGGCTGAAGCTGGTCAGCATGTGATCAAGAAAGACCACGCCTGTGCTGATCGATGACGAACCGGTCCCGTCGAGGTCTACGGTAGCGGTGATATCCGTTTCAGCTGTTTTCCTGTTGCGCGTTGCCGTGCGCCTTCCGGCGTCTCTGTTTGCTGTCATGGAGGGTGTTACCTGATGAATTTATTGATGATCGCCAAGATAAGGCTCAGAATGACCGACAAGAGTATAGAGCTCCCGATGGGAAAGTAGAAACCGAAATTCTCTTTTTCGATCCTGATGTCGAGCGGCAGGTGCCCAAACCATCCGAACCATCCCGTTGCCCCTGATTTCTGGGCGAACACGATCAGGATCCCGAGCACGGTCAACGAAATACCCATGAAGATCAGAAACTTTCCCATCACTCAAAACAGCGCTTGCATTTTGGATAAAAGTTGCTAAATTATGCCCACTGTAATGACAAGATACGATAGTATCAGACAAATTCATCAGTTGGCCCTACATGCACGTATTCGTCGTCATCCTTGCCCTGCTCTCTTCGATACTGCTCGTCGGAGCGGTTCTGCTCCAGAGCCCGAAGGCCGGCAGCGGACTCACCGGCGGCATTTCCGGCCTCGGCACGGTGCAGACCCTCGGCGTCAGGAGGACAGGTGATTTTCTGAGCAAGACGACAGCGATTCTTGCAGGTCTTGTCATGGCTCTTTGTTTCATTGCCCAGTTCACGCTTCCGGTACGCCACAAGGCGGCGGATGCAGACAAGAGCATTCTCCAGAAGGAGGTTCCGGCATCGCTTCCGGTCAACAGCCTTCCGCAGGCTCTTCCCGCGCTTCCAGCTCCGGCAAACACCCTTCCCGCAGCTCCCGCAAAATAAGCTTATGCACTCGTGGCTCAATTGGTAGAGCAACTGACTCTTAATCAGTGGGTTCCAGGTTCGAGTCCTGGCGAGTGCACCAAACATCATAAAGACCTTCGGCATGTTCCGAAGGTCTTTTTTTGTTTTACCTCGTTTCCGGATTGCCAGCCCCGCATTTTGGCGTCAGGGTGATGTGACTGGAGAAGTGGAGGGGGACGTAAGTGACTGAGGTAACTGGAATGAGTTCGCACCTCAGCAAGCCAAAGCGTCTGGTTGCCGGGAAATTAGTACCACGCGGCTTTACCGGAGCAGGTTCCATGAAGCTGAGCGCTTCCGGTTGTCGTTGTGGAAGGCATACCTTCATTGTTGTAAGGTATGCCTTCCGACATGACGGTGAATAGGTGGCAAGTCAAGACGGGACAGGCCTGTTCGACTCTGGGCAGGTCAACCGGGATCGGGAGCGATCCTGATCTGCACCTCGTTGCGGCGAAGGAAGGGGAGGGTCCAGGGTGGATCGTAGGCGGCGAGCTTTGGTTCCGAAATCGCACGATAGCCCTGCTTTTCGAGCCAGGCACGAAGTTGCCGACTAAATTTTTCAAGGTTTCCAGATGAATGCAGGCCCGAGAAACTGATCACGGCAACCGACGCAGGCGGTACCTCGCTGAGCTTCACTGCGGGATCGAGCGGTTCGGGGGCCGATTCGAGGGTGTAGCCCTCCGGCAGCACGAACGCCATGGTCCACCCGCTTTTCTGTCGTTGCTGCAGGACTGGCGCAGTCATGGAGATCTTTTCGTTGTGGCGCTCCTGCAAAACCGGAGCGGTCATGCTGATTGAACTCTTTGACCTGTTCTTGCCGAAGATATATCCTGCCAACCGGGTGAATCCCTTACCACTTGCAGCTCCGTAATCCTCTTCGTCGAGGTTGGTTTCAGCGATCACCATTGGCCCATAACGACGCACTTCAAACACCCCGTCCTTTTTCAGCACTTCGTAGGGAGGTTCTGCAGCACTTCGTTTTCCCAGCACGGAGCATCCTGCAAACAGGAGGCTTGTCAGCATCAGCATAACGGTTTTCATGATATCGTCCTTCTTGATCGGTTTGGTGCAGCTTGTGCTCTACCCAACAATGTCCGACTGAAAAAGGTTTTCATGGCCATTGGCGATGGTGGGGGTGTTACCTCGAATAGAAAGCGATCAGGCCGAAAGACAGAAACAGAATGGTGGCCAAAAGGATGGTCAAATCACTGATTTTGCGCATGAACTGTTCCTTGTCCTCTTTGTACAAGCTGGCGATGATCATGACGGCAACATTGTTCAAAAGAAGGAAATAACTGGATGCCGGAAGGAGTTTCGCGAACGTGAAGTATAAGAGGATCGCTCCTGACAAGAGGTTCACCGTGATGAGCAACCGTTTGGTCTGCAGAAAGGAGAATGAGTTCCCGATCGTTTTGATGCCACTCAACAGGTCTCCCCGGCAGTCCCTCATGTCCCACATCACTTCGATGAAAAACGCACAGACGTACACATAGCCCCAGCTTATCCATGCTTTGACCGAAAGCGGACGGCCTTCGAAGAGCAGTGGAAGAAACACGAGCGCGGTCGCCCAGTCGAGAGGAGGCGTAAGATTTTTTACGATGTAGATGTCTTTCAGTCGCCGTGCTCCCTTCAGTCGACGGGAGACAAATGCCGGGAAGACTTTATGATTGTAGAGATAACCGATGACAATGATGAACGTGGTTGCCCAGAAGGCCGGTTGCCCGAATTGAATGGCGATCAACAGCGAGATGAATGAGCACAGGTAGAATGTCACATAGGTGATGAAAAGCTCATGCTTGACGGCGTTAATCAGGCTGTCCGGGGTGTTGACCGCATCCTCGATAGTATCGGTGAGGCGGTTGTCCTGGTATATCGAAAATGTCAGGAGAAATACGGATAAAATGGCCCATAGATTGACCGGAATGTCCAGGTAGATTGACCAGCTCACAGCCCCAAGTGCTGAAAGGATAGACAGATGCAGCTTGTTCCTGAAAAAATAGTGCGTCATGGCGTATTCCTTGCTGAAATTGAGCGACGGTATTCATTCGATGCACTTATGGCAATACGTCAGCACTTCTTTCCCCTTTATATTAACCTCAAGACTCAAGGACATAGTTTCTCATCGCGAGGTAACCGCTGTTTTGCGGTGACCGATTCCGGAATCATTCGGGAGGTTCCTGAAAACATCAACTTGCGTGTTATAACGGGGGATGGGGAACGCTCGGTGCGTCATCAATTGCTGAGGGGTGCTTGATGGCATTTCAGGGCGCGGCTTGTTTCAGCGGTGAGGTGGTCGCTCGCCAGGTTGGCAATGAGGAGCGCTGAAGAGCTCTGAATCCGATCATCATGGATGCTGACGCTCCCGAGAAGGGCATTGCGGGATCAACCGGCTCCGCTCTTGAGAGAAGCGGGCAGGGCTGTATATTTAGTTTTTGATCCCCTGGATTTTCTGAGCACAAACCCATGATCAAGGAGGTTCTCATGACGCTGACAATGGAACGCGCAAAAGAAAGGCGGTCCGATACGCCTGCCGGCTAAAGCCCGAAGCCAAAGCCTGCCGTCACCGGCGCACCTCCCAATGCTTCTGCCGGTTTCAGTCCTAAGCCGAAACCTGCAGTGGCAGGAAGTCCGCTCAATCATCTTTCCGACGCCATGCCGAGGCTGGCACCATTCGAGTCATATCAACGAACCGGCATAGCGAAAAGCAGTCCGTCAAGAGTTGCTCTGGTAGTACCGGGCATGGATGTAAAACCCGTGGCTAAGAGACGCTTGATGGGCATGTTGCCGAGTGGCACCATACAGCACTGATTTTCGATCAGCAGTGAAGGTAATGGGGCGACGGTTTCTGGCCTCAAGTCGGGCTAATGCCTTCCGGGGGTAACCGGTTTCAGGGTTTGACGTCTGCGGCGACTCGCATTCGGATGATTTTAGTCGGGTTGGTGACGGCGCCGTTGTTGTACTGTGTTCCTGCTTTGATCCTGTCGACGAACTCCATGCCGGAGACAACCTTGCCCCAGACGGTGTACTGGCCGTCGAGGAACGGACTCGGGGCGAAGCAGATGAAGAACTGGCTGTCCGCGCTGTCGGGGTTCTGGGCGCGTGCCATGGAGACGGTGCCGCGCAAATGCGGTGTGCTGCTGAATTCGGCTTTGAGCTGTTTTCCCGATCCTCCGGTGCCGTCACCCCCGGGGTCGCCGGTCTGCGCCATGAAATCCGGAATGACGCGGTGGAAGGTGAGCCCGTCATAAAAACCTTTGCGGGTTAGCTCCTTGATTCGTGCCACATGGCTGGGGGCAATGCGGGGCAGAAGCTGGATGACGACCCTGCCTGCGGGAAGGTCAAGGTAGATCGTGTTTTCAGGGTCAAGTGCCGTAGCGGATTCCGCTCGTGGGAGGAAACCCGCGAGAAGTGCAAACAGCACCGCAAAGATCCTGATCGAAGTGGTCAGCATAGGAGAACGGGTTTGAAGGTTGATGAGCCTCCTGAAGTATAGCGAGAATACCGCAAGATTCCACGAAAGGATGAACAGTCCGGGGATCTCACACGGTGGTGAGGGAGGTTTTGCGGTTGTTGGTGAGGATATGCGCAGGCTCGGTCTTTAGGGTCCAAGGTTGGATCTTGTCCCGGAAACAGGTAACCTGATGTGCAGATACTCTTGTCGCTCCGGCAACCATGAACCCGAAGAGGACTGTTTTTTCGGATGAACTCCAATGCTGATGGGCTGGAAGCGGGCTGTCCTTGAAGCGTAAGCAGGGGCGTTCCCTGACATGGTCAACCAAAGATGAACGAACATGACGGACATGGGGTCGAGTGATGGATGCGTGAGCGATGCCGGCTATGGCCAAGGAGCATGCGCCGTGAAGTTCAGGTGTTTATGCCGCGTCCTCCTCTTGGTGATTGGGGTTTCCGGTTCAGGGCCGCTTTATTCGCGTGAAGCCCCGGGCGTGGTTCCGGCTGTCCGGACACCGCACCCCGGCAGCACGGAGCGCAGGGCGATACTCGATGCCGTTCGAGTAAAGGTAAACGAGCTGCACGGGCTCGAGGTGATCTTCGTCGTGAAGGAGTTGACGGTCAGTGACGGTTGGGCCTGGGTCCATACGCTTCCCCGGTCGAAGCGTGGCGACAGCATCTACGAGGATGTGTATGCCCTGTTGCACAGGGGACAGGGCCGGTGGCGTGTTGTCGAGATACCCTGCACCGAGCCGGATAATCCTGGATGTCTGGAGAGTCCCGGGTATTTCAGGAATCTTGTGGCCCGTTTCCCTGGTTTGCCGTCACGCATCCTTCCAGGGGAGCGTACCGACTGATCGGCCGTTGTGCGGAACAGATCCTGGATTTTTTCAACAATCATTGCGGGAAATGGGGGAGCGCGGCTCCCGGAGGCCATCTGACCGCTCGTCATGGCAGGTATCATGAGGATTTTTCACTACAGGCTGCGGCCTCTCCTGTTGGTTTCGCTTTGCGTCGGGCTCTTTTCACCGCCGGGTTCAGCGGCACCTCCCCACGTCCTGGTCGTTCAGCGCCCGGGATCCGGCGCCGTTGTCCGGGAGCGGCAACGGGTTGTCGTCGGTTCTGCAGTCGAGGAGTGGCGGCTGGAGTGGAAAAGGGCACCGGAACAGGAGTGCGATCCATCCGGTGACGATTGGTACACCTGCCCATGCTCGGGATTCGCCTTTGGCGAGTCAGGGGAGCTCGATCTCGTTCGTCTTGTTCCCGGCAAGCCAGCCGAGCGTTTGCCACTGTCGCCGTTGTTCGCACTCGGGTTCGACGGAGATTCGGTTGCCCGGCTTCCGAGATGGCCGGTCCGGAAGGGAGATTTCGAAAGGAAGGATTCTCCCGGATTCAGCAGGATGGTCAAATCCCGACCGGTCGTCCGGATCATGAACATTGGCGACTACGACCACGACGGTCGTCCGACCGAATTTGCGCTGCAGGTTGGTGCCGGCCCATGCGGGCATCGCCAGACGGTGCTGGTCGGCATTACGCGCCTGAACCCGAAACTCCATGCGTTCGGTACCGTTGCCCATCCTGGCGATCCCCTTGTCCTCGAAAGCCCCGAGGCATGGCAGCGTCTTCTCGTCTCAAGGGGCAGAACCACGGTCGTCTCCTGGCCTTGCGGCGATCACGGTGCTGAGGAGGAGGTCGAGATCGAACTGGTGGCGGCCCCCGGAGGGCTGCGGGCGATTCGTTCGCGTTATGCCTGCATCGAAGACGGACGTGGCAGGCTTCTCGAGCGGTTGGAACAGTGAGTCCCGCCATCCCGGTTCGAATGGAGCTGTTTCTTTTTCTGAGGGCGCAGGCGGAACACGGACAAAACGTCCTGTCCATTGACGGGATAGAGAACGTCGCCGACAGGCCTATCGATGCACGTAGTACAGACATCGTAAGCTGTGGCATGTTTCTGCAGGCATATCAGAGGACGACGTGTCGGCGCCTGAATCTGCGTGAGTGAAGTTTTCATTGCACGCACGTGCAGCGAGAACTATTTTTCGTCATGGTACTGCAACCGCAAGCCCATCCGGCATGGTTGCTCTCCATGGTCCCCATGGAGGTTGTTTCCCCTATCCATGCGGTGGTTTCGTGCATGTTGTGCAACAGGTCCGGCATCGTCTCGCAAGTTCCGGGTTTCTGCTGTTCGTATCCGGCAGGATTCATCCACAACGAAAAAGGAGGTCCGTATGTCTGAGAAGAAGGCGAAAGGGAAGGCTGCGACGCTGAAGAAGCAGAAGAAGGAGAAGGGGGGTGTACTCCAGAGCCCGGTGTACCTCGACTGGCAGATCCTTCCGCAGGTGATCGATCCAGGAAAGGTCAAGCTTCGCGGCAACGTCATCTGGAAACGGATATCGACGAAGCATGAAGGGGAGGTGCTCTATTACAAACTCTGGAACTTCTGGGTCAGGGCCGGGGTGTCGGCGGATACGCGTTCGTCGCTCTTTTTCCGGGATTACGAGACGGCTAATGCGGAAATCGATACCCTGTTGCGCGATATCGGGTTCACGTGGAGCAAGGCTGAGACCGAAGAGGAGGTATGGTCCCGCATCGGGATGCTCTGGAACTGGATGGGAACGCATGTCGTGTCCAGCAATGCCGAATATGCAACCATGTCGTCATTGCCTGGAGCGTGGCCCTCAATTGCTGATTTTGCAAGGTATTACCAGGCCCACGGACAGCTCGCCTGGGCGGCGTGCTTTTCCAAGGCGCATCTGTTCGCGACCCTTCTTGGCCGTATCGTCTCCCCTCGTTACCGATTTGCGGTCGCCAGCGGCCATCACGCTGAGAATGGTGCGCCACCGACGGCGTCGCATGTCTTTGTTGCCGCTTACGTCGGCGAACGCTGGTTCTATCTCGACCCGACAGCGGTCTCGACACCATTCCCGGATTACGCCCACCGGCGTTCGATCGGGGTCGGCAGCTTCGCGACGGTCGATTACGAGCATCCTTTTCAGCTCATTCCTGTGCCATTGTCGGGCTTTGATGGTGTTCCGCTCCTGCCGGCCTGACTTCCCCCCGGACAGCCCGAGGTCGTGAACAGGTTCAGGTGCATGCCGGCCACGGGCTGACCGGTTAGGTATTGCCTGGTGTTCCTCCTGGTTGTTCATTGATACCCGACAGTTTGCCTTTCGCCCATTCCCAGACCGTGTCGCTGAAAACGGCGCCGATGAGGCACAGGAAAAAGAGTGTATAGGCGTTTGGCTTGGATGTTTCGATGCCGAGCAGTGCGGTGCCGCCCATGATCGAGAGGAAGAGCAGGACGGCGGCGCTGAGGCCTTTGATGATGATCCGGTAGCCTGCCGTGGGGGCCGGTTCTCCGTCCTGGGAGCGTATCAGTGTGGAGATAGAGGCCCCGAACAGGCCGAACCCGAACATGCCGGTCAGAATGGCCAGCTCGTAAGATCTCGAGGCGAGCAGCCACTGGGCGATCTGGCCGAAGATGCCCCAGCTCATTCCAGCTTTGGGCACCGAGGGCATTGGAATGGCGTCGTGCCGAAACGATGTGCTTTCAATGTCGATCAGCTGCTTGTGCAGATACATTTTCATGTTCTCGGTGTTGGCCAGATAGGGCTGGTCTCCGGCGTTTGATTTCAGAAGCGTTTCGACGTCGTTTTCGAGGCTGTTGCTGAGGAACGAGAACATCGAACTCTGCAGGGAGGTGTTGTTTCTGAGTTTAAAGTATTCGTTGTCGAGCATGGTTTTCAGGTTGTCCGACTCTTCCGAAAACCACCAGACCAGCCGCTTGAAATATTCGTTAGCTTCGTCGGCGTTGGTCAGGGAGTTGGCGGTGAGCAGTAAATTCTCCGACAGCATGCGGCTCTCTTTTTTTTGCCGTGCAAGCACCTCTTTCCTGAACTCCCGGATCATCTTCACCTGCTTTCGATCATTGGCTATGGCCTGCTTCACCAGCCCGTTAACGGCTGCGATATGGTCGGTCCATTGTGTCCTCACAGCCTGAGGCAATGGTCGGCCGCTTTTCTGTTCAAGCGAATCGGCTGAAAATGCGAGCCATTTTTCCAGTTGTCTTTCGTAAGCGAGGCTGTCGGCGACATGTGCGTTCAGTTCCTCCTCGAGGAACGAATCGGGAATCAGATAAGCATCGAGGCTTTTCTTGAGGTATTCGGTGTCGTAGATGAGCTTCTGTGAACTTTGCGAGACATAGGGGACGGCGATCATGGCAGATACCGACAGGAACAGGGAGAAGGAGAGTATGGTGCCGAACAGAATTTTATCCCGGTGGATACGGACGAATCCCAGGATGCGATCCCGCTTGCTGTCGATGTCGGGGAATTTGAGGGAAAGCTGTTCGTTGCTGCCGAGCATCAGTTCGGAGGTGAAGGCGATCAATATCCAGAGGCTGATAAACAGGGCGGTGTCCGACAACGGCAGGTAATTCAGTAGCTGTCTCACTTCGTTGGTAAAGCGGTTGACGAAGTCGAGGGAGTTCCGGTAGAACAGGGTGATGAAATCGGTGACGCCCGTATTGGATTCCGAACTGGAGCCCGGACCCATGATGAGGTAGGACGAGGCGTTCAGGACATTCCTGAAGAAGTTGAAGAGGTTGGTGACCACGCCGTAGAGGCTCGTTACCGCAGCTTTGGGTACGAGCAGCAAGGTGAAGAGCATGGAGACGATCAAGCTCTTTTTGTTCATGACAGCGATGACGTCGTTTCTGGCGATGAACATCGCGAGCTTGACGATCTGCTGGTAGAGGAATCGCGTGAAGGCGAGCGAGATGATCAGGGTGAAGATGCGGTAGACCCAGGTGAAGTATTCCGAAGGTGCCACGTTCTTGAAATAGAGCTCTTTCAGTAACAGCGCGGCCACGGGAAACGAGAAGAGCAGGATGATCGTCCCGGTCACGATGATGATGGAGTGCAGGAAACTGATCAAAAGTGAGCTCGATGTACTTTTAATCATGGCCGTATTGTTATGCTTGCGCGGGAGGTGTTCAGGAGCTCGGTCAGGGGTTATCGCCTGCCCGGGTACAACGCTCTTCCGAAACGATCCGTCGGGAAAAATCGTCCGGTCCAAGAAGTCAGCGCGTCGATAGGCTTCCTGAACCGGAGGTGCCGTTACAGCAGGAAATATAAGGTTTATACGTCAGGAGTCACCGGTCAGCCAGGAAATTCCGAGTCAGGACTTGCCGGCTCCGGGTGCTTTTTTCATGAGTCGGATCGTTCGAGTGCAGCGATCCCGCGAACTGATTCATGTCTCTACCTTGAGGTATATCCTCCGGCAAAATCGATGACGCACATGTTTCCGTACACCTGGTGCGCACCGGTTTTGACGCCGATGAGCTTGAAGCTGTTGTTCAGGAAGTTTTTTCTGTGGCCGCGCGAGCTTACGCCATCGTCGATGAGCAGGGTGATGACGATGTATCTCGCTCTGCTGATGCCGTAACAGATGTTTTCTCCGGCACTGTACTCCCATTTCCCGTATCGATTCATCCGCGAGAAGGTGGATGATCCGTCACTTCCGTCATGGCCGACTGAGCCGGTTCTCCCCTGGTCCTGTACATGGTCGCGGGCTGCCAACGAGAGCTCCTTTCGCGGGGCCAGGCCGGTCACCGGCGTGGCTCGTTCCAGTTCCCGGATACACTCATCGAGCGCCCCGATTCCCTCGTTGGTCATCACGGGAGACTGATCGGGGAGGGTGAGGACTCTGCCCTGATAGCATGAACGGAGTGGCACCAGATACAACTGTGCGTAGCGTGCAGGGTTATTTCTCATCAGGTTGACTTCAGCGATGACTTCACGTTCCGTGGGGGTCATGGATGAAATCCCGATCGTCGACCCGGAGGTTTCTCGCTTCAGTGCCGGAGTCGCCTGTTGTCGTGTACCGCTGCCAACTTCGGGTTTTGACTGCAAAATTCCGGCGTTTGTTTTGCCGTGGGCGAGCAGCAGAAAGAGAAGCAGGAGAGTGGTTTTTCCGGTGTGCTGGTTACTCATCGTCGTCATGGTAAAGATTTACGTGTTTCCCGTCATGTTCAATTGAGCCTGTCAAAAGTGACTTATAACGATAAATCTTTCCGCATAAAGCGCAAACAGGCTTTCGTGGTGAAACGGGGCATTTTTCGTGAAAGGAACAGGCCATACCGGTCGTTTTCCCGATTGTGGTGTCTTGATTCGATTTGGATTATTTCGTAAGTAATTACTTTGTGGGCTGACCTCTGTTATCCGGTTCCCCCTCCCTCGTGAGACCGCTGCACCAGTGGGCAGTTCCCGGGTGCGTCCTGCTTGCGGTCGGCGTTTCGCCGGTCGGGCAGCTGTTCTTTCGCGGTATTCCAAGTACTGTGGTTCCCCCTGCATCAATGACACAACATCGGACAGACCCCTCATGAAAAAGATCAGCTTTTTGTTCCTGACGCTCTCGTTCCTGATCCTTGGATCGAACAGTGGATGCGCGTTCAACTTTGGCAGTGCGCTCGATGCGGTTATGGACGGCGTCAAAGCGGCAACGCTCACGGACGAGGACGTGGCCGCCATGTCGCTGCAGTTCGCCCAGTATTCCGATGTGACCAACAAGGTTGCCGGACCGGGCAGCCCATACGCCAAACGCCTGAACCGACTGACGGCAAGATTGTCGAAGGATCAGGGGCGGAAGTTCAACTACAAGGTTTATCTGGTTCCCGAGGTGAACGCCTTCGCGCTCGGGGATGGCAGCATTCGTCTTTACAGCGGGCTGATGGATCTGATGGACGATGACGAGTTGATTTTCGTGATCGGTCACGAGCAGGGGCATGTGGTCAATGGCGATACCAAGGCGGCGATCAGCCGGGCCTATGCGCTTTCAGCTGTCAGGAAGGGTGTTGCCTCGCAGGGCGGCCGAACCGGACAGATCGCCTCTTCGGAGCTGGGCGGCCTTCTTGAGACCTTCATCAAGGCGCAGTATTCACAGACCCAGGAAAAGGCGGCCGACGATTTTGGATTCGATCTCATGCAACGGCAGCGTTTCAGGACGGAGGCCTCCGTGACGGCCCTCAGGAAGCTTGCCGGTCTGGGCGGCACCCATAGCTTTCTGTCAAGCCATCCGGAACCGGGCGCCCGGGCCAAAAGGCTGGAGGATCGCCTGAAGCGGTGAGTTCCCCGGGGTGTTCGTCGTCAGGAGGAGACTCGCCGTTTCCGCAGGTGAAGCGGCAGGGTGCCAAGGGCAGAGGATGCCTGGCCAGGAGGCTGTCTCGGACCTCTTCGCGAGACAGCCTCTCGCCTTTTCGATGCCGAATGGAGTCTGTTCAGAATTTCCGGGGGGCGTTCAGGTCGGTGGCTTCGCATTGGCCCGAGAAACTGCCGCTGCTTCCGTCGATAGTCAAGAGGCCGGAGCGCCGGTCGATTCGGAGAGCCTTGTTGTTGAGGAAGTTGACCTTGATCTTGCCGGTGATCACGTCCGGAGTGACGACCATGTCGTTGATCTTAAACCACCCTTCGTCACGGGTGCTGAGGGGCGGGACCATGGGTTCGGGGAGCTTGATGCGTCCCATGCCTCCGGCGATTTCGACAACGGCGATGCCCTGGAAGGGCTCTTTACTGGAGGACTGGGCCGTGGTGGTCCTGTATTTTTTCGTTTTCGGGTCGTACGTGTTGATGTTGGCCGATTCGCTTTTCGTTGCTACTCCCGATCCCCGACAGGTGAGATTCAGCATCAGGTTGTAGTCGTCGGCCATGAGGGGAGCAGTAAAGAGCAGGCCGAGGGCGAGCGCCGCGGTTGAGAGGCGGAGGTGTCTGGTGTTCATATGCTGTTTTGTTTTGGGTTTACGTTACCTGGGTTGTCGTTGACTATTCGGAATAGCGATCATCCGCGTAGCTCAGGATGAAGCGCGGTTTCTTCTCATTCTCCGAAGTGGGCGGCGTCAGGCACGATACACCTTTCACTGCCGATGGTAAAGGATTTGTTCGCATAGTAAAGATGGTGAATCGCTGCGGGTTTGACGGGACTGACGACCCGGCTTGGTTCGGAAGCCGTTGGTTGCGCCAGGGGAGTTCCCGCAACGAGGGTGATCTCCAGGGTGTAGCGGGCAGTTTCGTTTCTTCGGGCAGCGCTTCTCATGAGAAAGAGCGAAACGGCGTAGTCACCGGATTCGGCAAGCGTTCCTTCGAAATGGTTGTCCGAGAGCTCGCCAATGTGCATCGCTTCGTCGCCGGGGCCTTTACCGGGCGCATAGAGGTTGAAATAGTTGGCAGCGTTGCTGCTTTTGAGGGTGATCTTCAGTCGCTGGCCAGAACGTGCGCCGATGAGGTAACTGACCGATTCATACCCACGGAGAGCCCCCTTGATGATGGTGGTTGGTCCCTCTACAGGTTTGATCCGCTGTGTCCGGATGCCGTCGGAAGTCGCGGCGTCCGCCCGGAGCGCCTGGATCAGCAGCATGAGTACCACGACGACGCCCGTCAAGAATGAGCGGGATGGGTGACAGAAGCAGTCTGCCGCTGAACCAGGTTGTTTCATGGTAGCCGGTTTTCGTTCTGGAAATCTTCAGTGCGCATGGCGATCTCCTTGCCACATGGTGATGCGACTCGCCGGGGCAAGATACATCGGGTCGCCCGGCCTGGTGCCGAAGAGTCGATGGAATTCGTCGAAGTTCCTGACGATGCCGTTGGCGCGGAACTCCGACGGGGGGTGGGGATCGGCGTCGAGCAGCAGCAGGGTGATCTCGGGCCTCATTTTGGCCCGCCAGGTCCGGGCGAGCTGCTCGAAGAACTGGCGACGGTTCTCCGGCGAATCCTTTCCCATTGTGGCAGCGCTTTTCCGATAGGCGTCGAAGGCGATTTCAGAGCCACTGAGGTCGCCGATGATCTCCCCGATTTCGAGAGGGCCGTTCAGGAACCGGCCAGGCATGATCTCATAGGCGTTGGCCTGGGCAATCAGGCGGCTTCTGATGGCGTCAAAGCGTTCCTTGTCGGGTTTTGTCCACCAGTTCCTGAGATTGCCGCGTTCGTCGAACGTGCTGCCCTGGTCGTCGAACCCGTGGCCGATCTCGTGACCGACGATGAAGCCGATGCCGCCGTATATTTTCGCTTCAGGGGCGTCGGATGAATAGAACGGTGGATTGAGGATGGCCGCAAGAAGGACGAATGAGTTTGAGGTCGGTTCATAGAAGGCGTTGACTAACTGTGGTGGATAGCCCCAGTCGTTGATGTCGACCGGCTTGCCGAGTCTGGCAAGCCGGCGCTCGAACTCGAATCGGCTGAGACGCTTGTGGTTTTCTGCTGGCTGTCCGGCGGCGGGATGGAATGCGGTATAGTCTTTCCAGTGATCGGGATAGCCGATACGGAACGTCATGCGGTCGAGTTTCAGCATCGCTTTCTGTTTGGTTTCGGGCTCCATTCTTGTCGAGTTGCCGATGGCGATACGGTACTGGTCGACGATCGACTTGACGATTCCGGCCACTCTCCGTTTGTCGGTTTCGCTGAATGACTGTTCGACGTAAGACTTCCCGAGCAGCATGCCGGCGTTATCGTTCAGGTAACCGATGGCCTGCAGCTGGATAGGCTGTTCGGACTGGTAGAGGCCTCGTTCGACCTCATAGCCGACCATCGCGTTCCGGAACCGGCTGTCGAGGAGTTTGGCGTAACTCATGAGGAGCCGAGCCTGGAGGTAGGATTTCCAGGTGTCGATACGGGAGGAAGGGAAAAACCTGTTGAACGCGTCCAGGTAAGATGGCTGGGTCAGGTTGACCGGGTAGCCGGACGGTATCCCGAGGAGGGTGAACTGGGCGTCGAGAAACAGGCCTGGCTTGGTTGCCATGAGTGTCTGGTGATCAGTCACGTTGCTGATCAGTTCCATGTTCCGGTTGTCGGTATTGCTCCATTGCATGCGGGCCAGCATCTGCTCCAGGGCGACCACCTCGCCGGCGCGCGTATCGGGACGGTCGATCGATGCCAGGCGGAACAGTTTTCCGAGAAGGTTCCGGTACTGCTTTCTCAGGCTTTGGGATCTGGCGTCCTCGCCGAGGAGTCCCTCACGTTCGATGCCGAGGCCCGACTGTTCAACGAAGATGATGTTCCTCCCGGAGTCCTTGAAGTCGGTCGAGACGTTGAAGATGATCGGGACGGCGACGCCGATTCTCTGGAACTGGGCGAAGAGCAGGGCGATGTCGCGAAGGGTTCCGGCCCTGTCGACGAGTCCGAGCTCCTGTTTGAGCGGTGAAAGTCCGAGCGACTCCCGGCGTTCAAGGTCCGTGAACGAGTTGTATATGGTGACGATCTTCTGCTCGTCATCGGTCAGGGCAGGTTTTTTCCTGAGTCCCGCCACCAGTTTTTCAAGCTTCAGGTTGACGTCGAGCTGGATGAGCTCGAAGTTGCTGATGCCAGGCTTGTCCGGAGGAATGTCGCTGGAGTCGAGCCATTCGGCGTTCACCCATCGATAGAAATCAGTTGTTGCGCTTGCGGCAGGTTTGCCTGCGGGAGGTGTCGCCACTCCGGTGGGGCAAAAAGCGGCGGGGAGCAGCAAGCCGAGCAGCACGGCCATGATCTTTGATCTGAATGCTTTGGGAGAGGTGATCGGCATGATCGAATCCTCGGGTTGAACGGTTGACGCAGGCGGGGAAAGCTACGGTTACGTCTTTATTGCAGCACGACCCTTGCAGGGAAACACACGAATGGCGAAGATCGTTCCGGAAGAGCGCCGGAGTCGTGCATTTATTTATCCCCGTTCACCGACAAGCATGACGAGGCACTCCCGGTTGCGTGGGCGGTTGTCGTTCTTGATGAAGGTGATTTGCCGCCAGGAGCTGGGTGAAAGACGGCTGCCCTTGAAGGGAATCGTGTCGGAAGGCCCCATCAGCGATGCCCGAAGGTACGGGAAGCCATTGTCCTCTTCCCGGGTTTCCGGGTGACGGCCGGGTTCGGCGCACGGAACGAGCTGTTCGGGTTTCGACCGGAGATCCTCTACGAGTGCCGGCGCATACTGGAAAATCCCTTCATGTTGAACCGGATGGTTTCGCAATGGGTCATGTCCGTGCGTCATCCCGCTTGCCGGGGTTGAAAAGTCCAGTCAGCGCAGTGCAGGCGGATTGGCTGATGACGAGATCGTAGCGGTTCGATGCTGTCGGCTCAGGGTTGATTTCGACGCAAACGGCTCCGGCTTCCCGCGCGAGTGCCGGAAATCCTGCGGCCGGCCAGACGGTGCCGGAGGTGCCGATGCTGACGAAAAGGTCGCAGGAGGCGATGCGTGCGGAGGCCTGTCGCATGACCTTTTCGTCGAGCAGGTCTCCGAACCAGGTGATGTCGGGCCTGAGCCAGTCGCCGCAACCGCAGCGGCGTGACTCATACCGCCTGCCGACATCTTCTTTCACCGATTTGCACGTTTCGCAACGCAGGCGCCAGAGGCTGCCGTGGAGCTCGATCACGTTTCGCGAACCCGCACGCTGGTGCATGCCGTCGATGTTCTGGGTGACCACGCAGGCTTGCGGCATGCCGGCGATCGTCCGGTGCCCATCATGAGGCTGGCAGTCGAGCACTGCGCGGCGCCGGAGTTCATGGAATTCAAGCACCTTTTCAGGATCGCGCTCGAAAGCCCGCTGGCAGGCGTACGTTTCGAAGTCGTACTGTTCCCAGACGCCTCCCTTGCCGCGGTAGGTGGGCACGCCGCTTTCGGCCGACATGCCGGCGCCGGTGAAGAAGACGATCAGCCGATATGCCGAGGGGTCGAATGGTTGGGCGTGGTTCATCCCTTCAGGGTTTGAAAATCATCTCTTCGACTGGTACAGCGAGCCGAACCCGCCGGTCATCGACCTCGATGAGCTTGCCCAGCGTGGTTTTTGTGCCGGTGCTTCTCAGGGTCAGCCGATCGTTCTGTGAAAGCAGGTACTCTTTCAATTCATCAAAACTTCCCCTTGCGCCGAGAAAACCGGTCAGACGGCGGAAGAGTTTGGGCAGGATGACGATGTCGTCCTTGATCGTTTCACGATTCCAGAAAATGAAGTCGCCTGTCCGGTCGAGCGCCCAGATGCCGACCTTGTTTGATCTTGCCTGAATCGTTTCGTTCGAGAATCGCTCGATCATTTCCGCAGGCATGCTGTTGTAGAATGTCGGGTAGACCAGGCCATGGCGGAGCAGTTGCAGGTTCACCGAACGATCGATATCAAGATCGGAGAATGTCACTTCGCTGCCGTCGGGCAAGGTCGTGTCGCCGTTGAAAACGAGGGTGACGGGCCTATGGTAGGCATCAATGCCGATGACCGCGAGGTAGCCTGGGGTTGCGTCGCCCGCTTTCAGTATGGTGGTGATGTTGAGGTTGTAGACGATTTCGGAGATCCCGATCATGCCCAGCATGACCTCCATCGCTGCAAGGCCGAAAGATCTTGGCTGGTGGGACTCTTCGTAATGGGTTTCGACCGCATCAATGCCTTCGAACCGCAGCTGCTTGAACTCTTTCTGCTGCTCCTTACGGTTATTCCATGTCAGGAAGTTCCAGGTGTTTTCGTCGAAAGCGCGAAAACGTACGGAATCCCCATCGGGAGAATAGCCCCTGACGTGGAATGTGCCCTTGATGATTCTGTAAGCCATGGTTGAACGTCCCCCCTTGCTTGCCCGGTTCTGTGGACTTCCTGGCAATCCGGCCTACTGGACGGATTTGCTGATGAGCCTGTCTGGGGGATGACGCGGGCGAAAGGTCCTGAAAGCTCGTGCAGCGCAGTCGAGGAGGTGTATGGGCTCGCCCGTTATCTGGAAGGTATCAAACAATAGCGAGCATCACAAACTCAGGACCGTTCCGGACAGTTGCCAGCCGGTTGCCTTGTCCGCATGGCGCTGCATCTCATGAACAGGCTTGGGGTATCGGAGTTGACGCGGCAATTCCAATGCGCCCGGAGTATGGTCTGTGGCGCTAACGGTTCAGCAGGCGGTGAATTTCGATCAGGTTGGTATCGATGACGTGGTTCAGCTTGACGGCTTTGTTGAAGGGGACCAGCACGATTTTCTCGTTGGCTATGCCGATCATGACACTGTGCTGGTCATCGAGCAGGGCATCGACGGCGGCGACACCCATCCGGGTCGCATTCACCCGGTCTTTGGCCGCGGGGCTTCCGCCCCTCTGGATATGGCCGAGAACGGAGACACGCACATCGAGGTCGGGATGCGCTTTGCGGGCCTCTTCGGCGATGCACATCGCGCCCCCGCTCTGATCGCCCTCGGCGACGATGACGATCCCGCTGCTCTCCTTGCTCTTGTAACCTTTCCTGAGGAAGCTGTTCAGCTCCTCGGTCTGCACGGTGGATTCAGGGATGAGGATTACCTCTGCGCCACAAGCGATGCCGCTGGTCAGGGCGAGCAGTCCGGCTTCGCGCCCCATGACCTCGACAAAGAAAATCCGGCCATGGGAGCGTGCGGTCTCCCTGATTTTGTCGACCGCCTCGACAACCGTGTTCAGGGCGGTTTCGTAGCCGATGGTGTAATCTGTACCGTACATGTCGTTGTCAATGGTGCCGGGAATGCCGACAAAGGAGATCTCGTACTCCTTTGACATCACCTGGGCGCCGGTGAAAGAGCCATCGCCTCCGATGACGACAACGGCGTCGATCTGTGCGTTTTTCAGTTGTTGATAGGCTTTGAACCTGCCTTCCGGGGTTCTGAACTCCTCGCTGCGGGCGGTTTTGAGTATGGTACCGCCAAGTTGCAGGATCCCGCTGACATCGGAGGATTTGAGCGGGATGAAATCGCCCTCGATCATGCCCTGGTAACCACGGCGGATGCCTACGACCTTGAGCTTGTTTGCCAGAGCGGCACGGGTGACTGCGCGTATTGCCGCATTCATTCCTGGGGCGTCACCTCCAGAGGTGAAGACGGCGATCTTCTTCAATTTTCTTTTATGAAGTGACGGTTCAAGGTTTTCGCTGATGGTGTTCATGGATAGGTGCCGTGGCTGATGAATGAGGTCGGGTGGTTATCAGGTGACTCGGAATATTCGTACGTTGACAGGTGAATATAGGTGACGCCGGGCAGATTCCAGCACTTCGACCGAAGAGCCTCCGGATTCTGCGATCTTGTTTCACGAAACGTAACCATGTTCAGGCACCTCCCGGGATATACGGATGATTTTGCTTGTATCACGCAGTGGTGCAATCGGACAGCCCTTACCGTATTTTGCAGTTGGGCGTTTCAGTTACCGGCCAGCAAGCCTACCGGAGTTCAGTCGGGTATCCGTTGTTCCTGATCATGCCCGATAACCTTTTCACCGTCAACTGGTGGATCGTCTGCCACAGAACATCAAGACGAAGTGCTGAAGGATGGCCTTCCTCTTCGCTGGTTTGTTGTTGTCCATGCCATTGTCTACCAGAGGCCGGCAGGCGAACCGCATGCCGTGTCCGGAGCGTGATCCGGCGGCGGGTTCCCTTCCGAAAGCGCACGACTCCCCCCACCTCCTCAATTACGCACAACCCCGGCGCAACATCAGCTGAAAAATGATTTTATTACGATTATCGCAATCGTTCGGGACTATTTTTCAACTCTATCAGCAGAATCAATGAAGAAGGTACTTGTCGCCGGTGCAACGGGCTATCTGGGGCGCTATGCCGTCCAGGAGTTCAAGAATCGCGGTTACTGGGTGCGTGCCCTGGTGCGCAACCACGAGAAGTTCAAGCAGCCGGGGCCCTGGCTTGCACCCTCCATCGACAATCTGGTCGACGAGGTGTTTTTTGCCGATGCCACCAAACCGGAAACCCTTGCCGGGATAGGTGAGGGTATCGACGTGGTTTTTTCGTCGCTCGGCATGATCAAACCGGATTTCGTGCATACGAATTTCGATGTGGACTACCAGGGGAACATGAACATTCTCGAACAGGCCCTGAAGGCAGGTGTCCCGAAGTTCGTGTATGTGTCGGTGTTCGATGCGCACCGGATGATGAACATCCCGAATGTCCAGGCGCATGAGAAGTTCGTCAGGGAGTTGCAGGCCGCCAGGATCGAGAGTGCGGTTATCCGCCCGAACGGCTATTTTTCAGAGATCGGCCAGTTCGTCTCCCGGGCTCTCAAGGGGTTCATGTTCTGGGTAGGTGATGGTTATCAGCGCCAGAATCCAATTCATGGTGCCGATCTGGCCAAGGTTTGTGTCGACGCGGCAGAGGGATCTGAACGGGAGGTTGAGGTTGGTGGCCCCGAAGTTTTCACCTACCGTGAAATGGTCGATCTGGCAATCGAGATCGCCGGGAACCAGCCGATGCTGCTTCCGTTGCCATTCTGGCTTGCCGACGGGCTGGTCGCCGGAGTGGGGTTGTTCAACCGGGATGTGCATGACGTGGCGCTCTTTGCGACGACGCTCAGCAGGATCGACATCGTTTCCCCGAAGTACGGAACGCACCGGTTGCGGGATTTCTTCGTGCAGTGCAAGGCGCTCGCAACCTGACGGCCTGACCGGACAGGATTGGAGGCCACTCGTGTTGTGGCCTCCCCAACGTAACGAGAGTAAACCAGCTATGGCGATAATGACCGAGTTTCTCGATTTGATCGTTCCGATTTCGACCATTGAGGAGAAGTACCCTGGCGGATGGGAGCAGTGCCTGATCGATCACCAGCCGGCGATCGGTGGACGGGTCTGGTTCGATGACCGGCTGTTTCGGGATGGCGCCATGAATCGCCCGGCAATGGAGGCCCTGCTCGGGGAGTGGTGGAAGCTCGGATTCGAGTGCTCTGCGGAAAAAGATGGTCAGAGATACTGGAAGGATGTGTGCGTCTTTGAAGGGGGGGCCGGGGGTACGGGGATGCCGTGCGACTGGCTTGGGGTGGATATGGTTTCGCAAACCGTGTATCTGAAGGGAACTGAGCCGGGGGAGATCAGGGGACGGGACTGGGACCTCGTCGATGATTGGGAGCCTCCGGTGTTTCCCGTTCTCTGAGACGGCTCGAGTCAGCTCTTCATCTTCCTGTGAATGCACCGACAATTGCCGGAAACGTAAAGGAGGCACCATGTACGAACACCGTTATGTTTCGCCTGTTTCCCCAGGCAGATTTCTGTTGCGCATGTTGAAGCACGCGGCGTTTGCGTTAACGATTGTCGCTTTGTCACTCCTGATCGGCATTGCCGGTTACATGAGTACGGAAAAGATGACGATGCTTGACGCCTTTCTGAACGCAGCCATGCTTCTCGGCGGCATGGGCCCGGTCAAGACTGGAGGGCTGAGTGAACAGGGAAAGCTGTTTGCGGGTGTGTTCGCACTCTATTCCGGGCTGGTGTTCATCGTCATTATGAGCATCATGTTAGCCCCGGTCGTCCACCGGATCATGCACCGGTTTCACTGGGAGGAGTCCCAGGGATCCGGAGGGCGGCCGGATGCGAACGATTGAAGATGGGATCCATGCTCGTGTTGCCGTTCAGGTTGGCCTGCGGGCTGGTCGCCGGCGTATGGCTTACATCGAAGGGCTCGAACGGGTTGGGGAGCGGGTGAGATGAAGTGAGGAGGCCTCCCGGAGCTTCAGGGAGGACGCTGGTTGCTACTATGCGGTATTCTTGTGATTTATGTATCTTTTCGCTTCTCCCCGACCTTGATTGTTTTCAAAATCATCAACTGGAGTTCCACATCATGCAAAAACGTTTTCTGCTCTTGTCCGTCGCCCTCCTGGCCATGCTGCTCTGTTCTGCAGTCTCCTTTGCGGGTACCGTCAACGGAACCGGCCGCCAAAGCAGGGGTTATCCGGGTCATAACGCTGAAATTCACGGTCAGCTTTTCACCCTCCCGGCCACCGGAACGATCAGCAATATTGAGCCCAATGGGGCCAGCGGTTTCTGGATCGAGACCGAATCCGGCACCCTTGTCAAGAACTTCGATTCCGTAGGGCAGGCAAGAGGATACTCAATTCCCGCCGGCAGTTACCGGATCATCCCGAATATCAGGGATGGCGTCAACTCCTGTTCGATCAATGTGACGATCACCTATTGAACGAACTGCATGCGATGGGGCTGTACCATAAGGAGAGCCGGGGGAACGCCTTCCTTCGGCTTTCTTTTTTACTGCCGGGTCTTGCCGTCAGCATCCCCGGATGGAAGTGCGCACGCGCTGTCGGATACCAGCTCCTCTTTTTCTGCGGGCTCGGCCTTTTCAGGAACGGTGGGATAAAACCGCCACTCCTTGTTGACGATGCGGGCTCCATGACCGAAGGTGAAGTATGACCAGCCCCATTGCAACAGCACGAATATCCGGTGTTTGGCGCCACTGAGGTAATAGAGGTGGACGGCAAGCCAGATGATCCATGCAGGTATGCCTGACAGCCTGACCTGACCTCTCTCGGCAATAGCTATGTTTTTACCGATGGTCGCCATCTGTCCCTTGTCCTTGTAGACAAATGGTTTGCGGGGTTTTCCCTGCATGTCGTTGAGGATGTTCCTGCCGATGGCCTGACCCTCTTGAAGCGCGACGGACGCCAGGCCAGGAAGGATGTTCCCGTCGGGAAACTCGAAATGGGCCTGGTCGCCTCCGGCAAAAATGTCGGGATGGCCCGGTACGCTCAGGTCTTCGGCTACGATGATCCTGCCGCTTCTGTCGGTTTCGAATCCGATGGTTTTCCCGATGCTTGTTGCCCTGACTCCAGCGGCCCACAGCACCGTCCCGGCATCGATCCTTTCGCTCCCGATGAGTACTCCGTCTGCATCAATGCTGGTGACCGTGCAGCAGGACAGCACTTCGACCCCGAGCTCGGCGAGCGCGCGGGTGGCTTTGTCGGTAAGTTCAGCAGAGAACGTCTGCAAAATGCGGGGCGCCGAATGGGCAATGAAAATCCGGACCTGCTTGGGGTCGATATTCTTGAAATATTTCGACAGGTAGTGCCGGCTCATTTCACCGATAGATCCGGCAAGTTCGACACCGGTGGGGCCTCCACCGACAACCACGAAGGTCAGAAGTTTCCTTTTTTCTTCGGGATTCTGGGAGCGCTCGGCGTTTTCATACGCCTCCATGACCCGTCTTCGGATTTCGGCGGCCTGGGCAATCGTTTTCAGGCCGGGCGCGAACTCCTCCCATTCGTTATGCCCAAAATAGTGGTGTTTCGTGCCGCAGGCCATGACGAGGGTATCGTAGGTCAGCTCGCCGAAATCGGTGAATATGGTATTGGTGAATGGATCGACCGTCTTGACGATTCCCTTCAGGACGGTGACGTTCTTGTACTTCGACAGCATCATGCGCAACGGGTAGGCGATCTCGCCTGCGTTGAGCGCGGCCATGGCGACCTGGTAGAGTAGCGGCTGAAACAGATGAAAATTGTGCTTGTCGAGAAGCGTGACCCTGACCCCGCGTTTGTTGCCCAGCTCCCTGGCAACGTTGAGTCCAGCAAATCCGCCTCCGACGATCACGACATGTTTCATTGATTACAGATGAGTTGTTTCCCTGCGGCCTAATTAACAATTGTATAATTGGTAATATACCGAATTTAATTGGGCGGGAGATGGAAAAATGCAGTAACGCGTAGGGTGCGGAGGGTGTTATCCCGTCTCGCACGATGGTGGGCGTACGAGGAGGAGGCCGCAGGTTGCCTGAGGTACCGGCAGGCCACGAATTGCCGTTCGAGAGGACTACTCGATGACGATCAGTTCGGAAAAACTGTATCCGGAGCCGTGGACGGTTTTTACAGGGATCATCAGGCCGAGATCCTCTTTTTTTCGACGAAGGCGGTGGATGAGCGCATCGAGGGCGCGATTGCCGAGGTCGTCGTCGTCATACACGAGGGTTTGCAGAAGGGTTCTGCGTTCGACGACCGTTTTCGGGGATGCGGCGAGCTGTTCCAGAAGATCGAACTCTTTGGAGGTGAGCGCCGTCATGTTGCCGTTCGGTGCGAATAGTGAGTGTTCGCTGCGCATAAGCCGCCAGTGTTCCGTTTTTCCGCCGTGGAGGGGTGCAATGGGTGTCGGTTGCTCGTCATCAGCACTCTTGGAATTGAGGCGTCCGATCATGCTGTCGAGCGAGGCGGCAAGTTCTGCGAAATCTATCGGTTTGACGAGGTAGGTATCGGCGCCTGACCGGTAGGCGTTGATTTTGCTGTCGAGAGAGGATTGCGCAGTGAGCATGACGATGCGCATTTCGGAATTTTTTCGAATGTACTCGGCAAGCACGAATCCGTCCTGGTCCGGCAGGCCAATGTCCAGGATGGCCAGAAGAAAGCGGTCACGGGCGATAGCCTGATAGAACTCAAGGGCGGACCCGACACCGGTGACGTCATATCCAGCCAGGAGAAGGTATTCGACCATGCTTTCGCGGAAGTCACGATCGTCTTCGACGACGATGATCTGTTTGTGTTCGGTCATAGGTTTGGGCAGTAGAGGTTATCCTGTTTTCCGGCTGGGCTCTCGATGGCCTTGCTTGCACTGGTTCACTCCGCCAGTGGCAGTCTCACGGCCGCCTCGACTCCTGTTTCCGTACCTGTCAGGTGGACCTGTCCATGATGCTGGTCGATGATGCTCTTGACCAGCCACAGGCCGATGCCTGCGCCGCCGGTGTTGGCCGCGTTGCTGCCTCGCCGGTATTTTTCGAAGAACGCCTCCCCTTCGTCTGCGATGATGCTTTTGCCCTGGTTTCGTATGGCGATCACGGCCTCGTGCTCTTCGACGCGGCAACTCATGTCAATCGGTGTGTCCGGCAGGGAGTACTTGAGGGCATTATCCAAAAGGTTGAAAATGGCCATCTTGAGCAGCGACGATTCGCCAGCAATCCTTGATTCACCAAGGCTTCCCGAGTATCGGAACTCCCGTTCCGGCCACATGGAACGGAATGCATCCAGCTGTGAAATAACTAACGGTTCGATTTCGAAGTTGGTCGAAGAGAGGGTTTTCTGCGATTCGAGAATGCGGCTTTCCTGTATCGACACCTCCATGACTTCGACCAGGCGGTCGATCGCCCGTTTAATTTTACCCATTTCGCGGTTGTTCGAATAATCACCGCTTTTATGCTTGAGGTCGATAAGGTCGAGATTTCCACGGATGATCGCCAGGGGGGTGCGGTATTCATGGGAGATCATGCTCAGGAAGCGATGCAGGTGTTCAACTTCGAGCTCAAGCTGGGCGGTGCGATCGGCAACGGCTTTTTCCAGTATTGAGATGCTTGCCTGCTGCAACTGCTGTATGGTCATATCGGTGATCATCACCAGGAGGCTGGTCTGGGCGTTCATTGTGACATACTCTGCGGAATAGAGGCTGTCGACGCGATCGCCCGATTTTTTTTTCAGTTTGAACGGTCGGTTGAAGACTCTGCCGTGCTTCCGGAGGTCTTGTTTGATCTGCTCATGGTCTTCCGGATACTGATAGAGCCCCAAATCGGTACAGCGCTTGCCGATCACCTCTTCCCTTGAAAAGCCGAAAAGCCTCAGCCATGAGGCGTTGACGTCGAAGAGCTGTTCATTCTCCATGTCTTCGATGCCGATGGCGATTGGGGAGAACTCGAAGATGTTCCTGAACTTCTGTTCGCTGTCCTTCAGCAGCAACTCCGTCTGTTTGCGTTCGGTAATATCCTGCACGACCCCAGACAGATATTTTGCCTTTCCGCTCCGGCTGGTGTCGAAGGCGCCAAAGAGCCATATCCAGCGGAGATTGCCGCTGACGGTAATGATCTGGCATTCGAAGGTAAAACTCTCCTGCTTGTCGATGGCATCCCTGATCAGCCGTTCAATCCGTTCGCGATCCCTGGGCACGACGTGGCAGAAAAAGTGTTCCAGAGACCATTCGGAAGTGATGTGGTCATATCCGAAAATGTGGGCGTACTCAAGCGAACGGAGCGCGGTGAAATCGTTCAGGTTCAGATCCCACACACCCAGACGACTTTTCTGGAGGACGAAGTTGAGTTTTTCCTGGCTTCTTCTCCGCTCTTCTTCTGCCTGTCTCCGTTCGGTGATATCCATGACCATGCCGAGATAACAGGTCGTCTTGCCGTCAGCTCCAGGCATGGGTACCCCTCGGCACATAAGCCAATGCTCGGAACCATCCGGATGGCAGACCCGATATTCGACGGTGAACTCGATGTTCCTGTTTGCCGCTGACATGACCTGTTCAAAGGTCAACTCCCGGTCGTCGCGATGAACGTTGCTTTCGCAAAGCCGGTGGGAGGGCACGATGCTGTTCGGTTCCAGGCCGTACAGTGCCCATATCTGTTCTGACCAGGTCACCTTGTCCTCCCTGACATCCCATTGCCAGATGCCCGCTCCCGTGGCTTTCAGTGCAAAGTTGAACCGTACCTTGCTTTCCTGCAGGGCTTCTTCTGCCTTCTTGCGTTCGGTGATATCGATGATTGTGCCGAGATATCGAATCGTAGAGCCGTGCTCGTCCTGAACGGGTTTGCCGCGGGACATGAGCCAGTGGACAGATCCGTCCGGGTAACCGACGCGATATTCGACGTTCAGTTCCGTATGGTTTTTCGCGGCTTCAGTGACCTCCCGTATGGCCAGTTCACGGTCGTCGGGATGAATGGAGTCTGCCCAGAACCTGAAGTTTGGATGGTGGGCGTCCCCTGGCTTCAGGCCATACAATGGCCATATTTCGTCAGACCAGATATTTTCATCGCTCAGAAGGTCCCACTCCCAGACACCGGCGCGCGCGGCCTCAAGCGCCTGGTTAAGCCGTTTCCTGTTTTCGATCAGCTCGAGTTCGATCAGCTTGCGTTCGGTGATGTCGATGATGGCGCCGATGTACCGGGTCACGTTTCCCGAGTCGTCAAGAATCGGCATGCCACGGGAGGTCAGCCAATGAATGGAGCCGTCGGGGTGGCAGGTACGATATTCGACCGATGCCGCATTTTGAGCGCTGACCGCCTTTTTGATGATCCTTGAGGCCATTTCGCGGTCTTCAGGATGGATGGTGTCGACGCAGAGCTGGTGGTTCAAGGGCCTGCTCTTTACGTCCAGCCCGTACAATTTCCAAACCTGTTCCGACCAGCTCAGGTCATCCGTGGCGAGGTCCCACTCCCAGATTCCTGCGTGGGATGCATCCAGGGCGTAACTGTACCTGACCTTGCTCTCGATGAGCTCCTGCTCAAGCAACTTGCGTTCGGTGATGTCGATCCCGATCGAGACCAGGCAGGGTTCGCCATCGATGTATATCCGCTTTGAACGGGTAAAAAGCCATTGGGATCCTGCTGCTCCGCGAGGACGGACCTCAACTTCACTCAGGTCGTCAATGCCGGTCTCCAGCGTATTCAGGAATTTTTTCCTGAGCGATGCCATGTCTTCGGGACTGAAGAAGTCGACCGGGTCGACGACCGGTTTTTCCGCACATGACGTGCTGAAAATGAGGTCATGGGCGTAGCGGTTCCAGGCGATCAGTTTAAGGCTCGCATCGAGAATTATAGCGGAACAGGTGATCGAATCGAGCAAGGTCGATTTGAGCTCGCGCTCTTTTTTCAGGGTTTTGTCCGTTCGCTTCTGTTCGGCGATGTTCTGGATCCCGATGTACAGGCTCTCGATCTTTTCACCTGATGCCCGTACCGGACTGATGGTGACTTTCCAGATCTCGGTGTCATCTTCAAAAATCAGTCGTTTTCCACTCTGCAGCACCTGTTGTGATTTTTCTCTGAGATACTGTACCAGCTGGGGTATTCGCAATATGTTGACGAAAAGATCGTAGATGTCGGCGCCGATAAATTCCGAACTTCGCATGCCGAACTTCTCCGCGAACAGGTTGTTGGCGTTGAGGACCCGGCCATCCGGATTCATGATGAACGCGGCATCGGGAAGGGATTCCAGGAGCGAGCACACCTCCCGGCTGGCCATGTTGAGCGCGTCGGAGCTAATGTTTTTCAGTTGCTTCGGCATCAGGACGTCGTGATATAATGTTCCTTCAGGTAACAAGTCGCACCTTTTCAGCTGTTCAACGGGGGGATAACCACCGGTCAGCTGAACTACAGAAGGAGAAAAACTACACTTTTCGTAACAAAAATCGCAACAGTAAGCCCTCAATCGGCAAGAAACTGTGTGCGCTGGTGAGATTTATAGGTTATGATATGCTTGTCACGAAATCATCCTTGCCTGTTGGCTGATGATGCGGAGATACCGGAAGATTGCCATCGGGGGAAGAGCCGTCAACGCAGTGTCCTGCGTCACATGTATTTCATGCCGATAAGGGCGGCGACAATGATCTGATTGATGAGGAACATGATGTTGTTGATCATGGAGAACCTGAGAAATGCGTTATGCTCATGGATTTCGCTTTTGCCGATGGTGTGGCCAAAGCCGTCGTTGACCGCCGTCTGCATGAACGAGAGGCCGTTCTGGGGATCGCGCAAGAGTTTCACCTGGATGATGATGTCCACCAGGAGCGAGACCAGAACGACAGACGTCAGGAACCGGAATTCCCAGCTCCATGCCAGCCAGGCGAACACGGCGAATACGAGGTCAACGATGGCGAAGGCGACCAGGAAGGTGTTCCTGCCGCCGATCATGACCGCAAGCGACTTCATGCCTGCCTTGGCATCACCCTCCTGCGATTTGAAATCGTTCATGATGATGAGCGCGAAACCCATGAAAAAGTTGAGTCCGGCCAGCCAGAACACTTCAGGTCGAAGATCGGAGAAGAATGCGTTGGCAGAAAGCCAGGTAATCACGCCGTAGGATATTCCGACCGCAGGAGCTGACAGGAGGATATTCTTTTTCAGCTTGAGCGGCGGCGCCGAATAGATGTAGCCGAGCAGGAGCCCCGTCATCAGGGATCCGAAGAACGTCCATCCCCTGACTCCGCCGATATGAAGGCTGAGCAGGATGCCGGAGAGCACGGCAATGGCAAGCACGATGCTCCAGTTCCACAGCGCCTCTTGTTTACTCAGCCTTCCGGAGGGAATCGGCCGGGTCGGTTCGTTGACCATGTCCAGTTCGAGATCGTAGTAATCGTTCACCGACTGGCTGAACCCCGTGCCGAGCGGCCCGTAGATCATGAAGAGGGCAAGCAGCATGAGATAGTCGTGCATGGTTCCCTGCATGGCACCCGAAGCCATGACGCCACCGGCCAGGCAGGGGTAGACGCTGATCCAGGTGACCGGATCAAGTATTTCAATGTGGGCCTTGATCTTGTCAATGACCCCGGAGCGAAGGTTCGCTGTGGACATACGGCGTTGCAGGTGAGGCGTCCGGGACGGGACGCCGGTGAAAGGTGAAGTGGCCTGATGCAGACGGCTTCTGCATCAGAGAAAATTCTCGAGCCGGAGGCTCCTGGTGAAGCTGTTCATCTTGAGGTTTGCCAGCCATACCCAGTTGAGCGGTTTGCCCTTCATACGTTGCATGATGGCTCCTGGTTTGTAGATCTCTCGCTGCAGCTTGATGAACTGCCCGAGCAGTTTTTCCCCTGACATTTTCCTGGGCTCGTACATGTAATGGAACGTATCGTATTTGTCCCAGTCGAAATGGCGGATGCGCGGCTTCATCTCCTCGAAGAAGGGCGTGCCGGGAAACGGAGTCACCAGTGAAAAGACCGGGAACTCGATGCGGTTCTGCATGATGAAGTCGTATGCCGCCTGGAAGCTCTTCTCGGTGTCATCGTCGAATCCGAACATGAAGTAGGCCTGAATGGCGATACCGTTCTTATGCAGATTGCCCACCACGGTTGAGTAGTTCTGGATCCGGTTGGCCCCCTTGTTCATGCTTTTCAGGATGTCGGGATTGAGCGATTCGAAACCGATGCTCATCAGGTCGCAACCGGAACGCCCTGCGATTTCGGCAACCTCCGGCTTGTGCAGGAAATTCATGGAGATGTTCGCGTTCCAGCGGACGCCGATCCGCTCCATCTCCCCGAGCAGTTCGGTGAAGTAGTGGGGTTTGAAACTGATATTGTCGTCCATGAACGAGAAGGTCACCGCTCTCTTGCCGAGCCGCTCCTGGTGGTACCGCATTTCGTCGAGCACCAGATCGAGCCCCCGATGCCGGTAGCTCTTTCCATAGACCACCGGTGTGGTGCAGAAACTGCATCCCACCGGACACCCCTTGGTGGCCAGGATGGGTATTCGTGCGGCATAATGCTTTGCGTTTTTCGATGCCAGCGCATAACGAAAATCTGGCCGATGCATCGAGGTCATCGGGGTAAGTTGGTCGGAGCGATAGATTTTTTTCATCGTTCCACGCAGGAGATCGGAAGCCAGTTCATTCCAGATTCCCTCCACTTCGCCGTAGACGACGCTCGTGCAGTGCTGCTCCGCTTCGTCATGCAGCATCGTCGGGTGGACCCCGCCGAGCACTACGATTTTTTTCTGGGCCAGAGCCTTGTCTCCGATGCCATATGCCCTCGAGGCGTTGAGCGTGCGTGAAGTGATCGCCACGACGTCGAATTCCGAAAGGTCATCCGGCACCCGGTCTCCGATGCGCTCGTCGACGAGGGTGATGTCGAAAATCGTGCCGGCCAGCGTCGCGACCATGACCAGATTGAGGGGCATGCTCACGCGACCGGAGTCGACGGTCATGTTCGTCACGCTTTTTGGCTGGACAAGCAGCCACTTTTTCCTGTTTTGTTGCCGTGCGGCCAACTGGGCCAGGGACGGGGACGAGATGTCGATGGTGTTCGGGGCGGCTGTCAGCATGGATTACTGGGACACATATGGATAAGTTCTTTTACTCCTGATATCTTGCTGCCGGGGGTATCATTGATCGGAGAAGCGGCTTTGGATCTCTTTGGAGGGAATCGCATAACCTGATATCCCCGGAGAGCTGCCCCGAAGAGCGCCTATCGTTGCATTGCCGCTGTAAAGCGAGGGGTAGGCGTTCGCGCCGAGCCTTTTGGTGCATTTTCCGACATTTTCAAGGTAATCTCCGACGACCCACCAGTGGCCGTCGATGAAGACTTCAAGCAGGCGGCCATAGCTTTCAGCGCCTTGGACAAACACGCCGGGTGTGCTATTCATGATCATGGGAGTTGAAGTTGATCGAAACTTTTGAATCTGGCGATTCGTGTTTTCCGGAAATTCGCTTTCCCCAAAGCGAATAGTTGCCCGGTTTGTCAGGAGTGTCGTAACTGTCGTGCGACTCGGGTCGAGTCATCTGCTTGTCATCGGGCGGTTCATTCGCCGTTGCTTTGCCTGGAGGTCGCAGTTCGATATGCGCGTCATCCATAACCGGTGAACGCAACAGCTCATCCTCGATGATGGCGGTCAGTCGTTCTGCGATGATCGCAATGTCGATGGGCGGGGTCTGGCCATGTACACCGGTACTGAATCCGCATCGTCCCGATGGATAGGACGCTTCATCCTGGCTAATGCAGGCGTTCAGCCCTGAGCGTGTCGGGAGTGGCTCGGTCCGGAGCGCAGCTGAATTCCCGGAGGCGTGACCATGCTGTTCCTGCGTCCATTCGCCTTGTTCCGGCGTAATGCTGACTTTGATGGGCAATCGCGATTTCGGTTCCAGCGTTGATGCTTGCTTTTTCCACCATTTGAAGGACATGATCACTACATCTTGATTAGCGGTTACTAACTCAAGGCTGCCGCGAACGAATTCAGTTGCCGACAGGTAATGTTCCGCCGATTCGTTGACGCCAGAAGCCGTAACAATTGTGGTAAACATAAAAAAATTTCTTATAATTATGACGATAAATCGAGATGATAATTAGTATCTGATGCGCGTCTTCGGGTTGCGCAGGGGCAGTGCGTAATCTTTGTAATAATTGTTAACATCAGGCGGGCATGATCAGGGCGGGGCAATGACGTCATGGCAAGCATTGATTCCGAACTGCTTGCCCGAGCCACCCTTACTCAAACGAGCGTGATCAGGATCGTCGGTATCATTGTGCGGTCACTCCAACCGGCACTCCTGTAGCTGAGGGCCTTGATCGAAGCATAAACAGGTGATTCATGCGGCAAGACCGACATGGCGGGAACCGTGGTATGCCGTTCTTCCGGTTTTCCAACATTTACCGATACTTTTTATGCCTGAAGATTCCACGTTGGCAACTCGACGGCATTCCGACGGCATGTTGGGCCTTGCGATGTTGCTTCCCCTTGTCGGGTTTCCAGTCGCGTTTCTTGTGTTGGGTGGCGCGACATTGACCGGCGCCGGTTTTTTTGCAATCTCATCGGCACTGACTCCCTTCAGCGTCATGATGCCTGATGAGGCAAGACGGAAGGATAACGTGCAAGCGGGCAAGGTCGTGTCGGCAGGAAACAGTACTGAAAACATCAAACAGCAGTAGACATGTCAAAAATCTTGTGGTTACAGGCATGCCGTGGTGCATGGGTTGCGTATGTGAAAAAAATGAACAAGCGCATGAAGCCCCGCAATATGGAGTCGTATCTCAGTCAGGAGATCGAGATGGGCATGAAACTCGAGGAGTTTGCCGAGATCATTTTCATGGAAGGCTTTGCCGCCGGGGAAAAGTATTCCAAATCATGCATCATCGGCGTTCGGAAGTGTGAACCGAACCTGAACTGAAGGATTCGCTGCAGTTCAGGCTGGAACGGCATAAAATGACCCGCACCTTTCGGGCGGATTTCAGTATCCGGCTTCGAAAAAAGGTTTCTTGAAAAATAAGCACAGGAGACTTCCGACATGAGTGAGACGATCCAGTCAGATATGGTCAAGAAAGCCGTAGGTATAGGCGGTACGGTGCTTCTTGCGCCAATTGCGCCACCTGTTCTGCATGGGCTGGCGGGCGTTGCCGTGGTGGGGCTTGGGCTGTTCGCGGCCGGTTCATTGTTCATGAAAGTGAGCGGTGTGTTCAATGGGGGCAACATTCCGTCGAATCTGACGGGGGCGAAGCAGAACGTTGAATGACGGTGCGTTGTTGGAACCGGTAGCGTTTCCGGTTTACGGTCGGCATCTGCAGGTTACGCACCCCCGGCATCTACCTGTCCGACGAGTTTCGACGCGGCTGTCTTCATGCGTGATGCAGGCTGAACGCCGCCGGAAGTATCGATTTCCCCGGGAGTGCCTACCCCATGCGTGATGATGGTGTTGACGGCTGCTGATCTTTTCAAAAGCCCAAGTCAACGGCAAGTCTCACGAATACCGCTCAGATGGGGTGTCCTGCTGGAAACGGGCCCTTTGGGTGAGATGAACCTCAGCGGAGTCGAGAAGATGACGAGCAGTGGCTCTATGATTCCTGGATGAAGCTGATCTGGGGGATGGTGTCCTTCACGATTTCCTGTTGAGGCAAACGTGCTTCCTTGGAGAGCCAATGGCGTTGGGAGTGGCCGCTCATGCTTATTTACCCACATTCACGGAACACCATTTTGATCAAACTCGCCGATGATCTCTGCAGTGAACATGGGTTCTTACGGTGACAGAAGATGTCGTCGTAGATCGTCGTTGGGAAAAGTCTCCTTTTCTTTCACTCGGCCTGCTTGTGGATGGTGACCTCCTGCTGGATTTTGTCGCCGTTCTGTTCATATGCCGTATCGAGATCGTACTGCATCTGCATACCGAACCAGAACTGGGCCGAGTTGCTGAAAAAACGTGCGAGTCGCCATGCCGTGTCGGCATTTATGTTTCGCTTTCCCTGCAGGATCTCCTCGATTTCCGTTTCGGGGAGGTTGAGTCCTTTTGCCATGACGGCGCTGCTGAGTTGCATAGGATCAAGAAACTCCTCCGACAGGATCTCTCCTGGATGAACCGGTTTCATTTTTACGGGTGGCATCGCCGCTTCTCCTCTCAAAATCTGCATTGTCGAAAATGGGAACTTGGTGCAGTTTACCATTTAAATGCGGATAACACCTGTTTTATGTTTCGATAACACCAAATACGCAAGAAATTATCTGCTGGTCGTTCCGGAAGTTTGCGTATGCGGGAGAGTTCCGGATGAACCTGCCGGAATCGAATCGCGATGGTCGGCAATGATCGGCTCCGATTTTCAGATTCCATGTCCCCGGTTCCACGGCCTGGCGGTATAGGCAGGCATATTGATATGATACTATTTTACTATATATTGTAACAAAACGGCGGCTTGTTGCCCGTCATGACGATCGGGCAGGATGCTGCCGGAGAATTCATAACGATAGATCGACCCCCATGCGTCCCCCAAGACACCTGAGTGGTTGCATTATTACGGAGGCGGGAGCAGTCATTCCGGCCTTCACACCCAAGTGGTTCAGGGTGGCGCGTGCGCATTGTTCATTGGGCCAAAACCTATGAACGGCTTCCTCCCATTGGCATCGTCTCTCAAGACGCGGGCGCAGGACATGTTCGACCACTCGGAATCGAATGTATCCGCATTGGGAATCTACGCTGCCTTGTCCAGTCTGATCTGGGGCGCAGTTCTCATCTGGATCATACCGCAACGATATGAAAACCCCGGGTTTCGGGTTGCGATAGCCGCACTTGCCCTGCCGTTGATCTTCTATCGCTCGATTCCCGCTGATTTCAGAAAGCCATTTCCCTATTACTTCATTTTTTATACCCTCGTCGCCTGCCCGTTTTTCATTTTTTTCATGACCATGAAGAACGAGTGGTCGGAAGTGTGGACGACGACCGCCCTTGGGGGGCTCATCGTCATCATCCTGGTAACCCTCGACTGGTTGTTCATCGTCGTACTCATGTCGGTTTCCTTCGTTGCGGCTTTGTTGACCGTCATGCTGCTTGATGGTGAAGTCAGGTATACCGATTTCGACTGGACCTATCTGTTGTCGTCCGTGTTCACGCTCTACGGGGTAATGGTTGCGGTGCGATGGATGCACTCCTACCAGGAGTTGCGGTTCACGATCATGAAAAGCCTGAGCGGGACGATTGCCCACGAGATGAGAAATGCGCTCAATTCCGTGGCACTGAGCATCGAATCGGTCAGGGGGTTACTTCCCCTGAAGCCTGTCGAACTGTCCGACGGCCCTGAAGATACCGCCATCTCGAACGTCTCGCTGGCAAGCATTCACCACAATATCGATGTTGGCTCGGAAACCATCCATCGGGCAAACAAGATCATCGACTCCATTCTCCTGAGTCTCAACGGAAGGATGATCGATCAGAGCCAGTTCAGGCGCCTGACGGTGTCGACATCGATCCGCAACGCACTCGAAGGGTATGTGTTCAGCGGAGAAGAAGAGGCGTCATTCGTTCATGTCGACTATTCAGGTGATTTCGATTTCTTTGGGGACCAGGACCTGTTTTCAAACCTGATGGCGAACCTGCTTAAAAACGCGCTGTATTACGGATGTATCGACGGGTTCCGGGTTGACATCACCATGCAGGTCGCTGAAGCCTGCAATCGAATCATCATCAGGGATACTGGTCCGGGAATTCCTGCCGACAGGCTCGAGAAGGTTTTCCAGCCATTCAACACCTACGGTAAACCAGGGGGTACCGGGATCGGGCTCGCCTTCTGCCGGCGGATCGTGGCCTCTTTTTTAGGGAGAATCACCTGCTGCTCCGTACCGGGAGAATGGACGGAGTTTGTCATTGAGCTGCCTGCATACGACTCGAAGCCGGTTGAACTCCTCAAGCAGGAGATCCTTGGTCGCAAAAAGGTGCTCATTGTCGATGACCAGATGCCGAACAGGATATTGCTCTCGAAATACTTTGGTGAGATGAAATGCATCTGCGATCAGGCAGAGAACGGTCTGATTGCACTGCAAATGGCCAGGAATAACCGCTATGACCTGATCCTGATGGATATCGAGATGCCTGAGCTCAACGGGGACGAAGCTGTCCGGCGCATTCGACACGGTATCGGTATTGAACGGTTCCTGGTGCAGCACTACCTTACCGTACCGATCGTCGGCGTGACTGCGCTGTCCGAAGAGGAGGGGCTTGCCCGCTCATCCGCTTCGGGAATGGATGAATGCCTGTTCAAACCGGTCAGGAGGCAGGATATACGCATCATGGTCGAGAAGTACTTCTTTTCGGAGCGCCGCTTCGTCGCAAACTTCCAACCGGAGGTAAAGCTGGAGGGGAACATCCTTGTCGTTGAAGACAACATGGTGAGCAGGGAGTTTCTGAAGGCCATGCTTGAACCTCTTGGTTTCACGGTGTTTTTGGCAGAGAATGGCAGACGGGCTCTGGACAAGCTTGAATCCGTTCCAGTCGATCTCGTCATCATGGATATGCAGATGCCGGTCATGGACGGTATCGAAGCCACCAAGATCATCAGGGCGGGTGGCCCGGGAAAATGTCTCGAGCATTACTGCCAGGTTCCCATTATCATGCTCAGCGGGTACTCTGACCGTGAGGCGATCTCCGTCGCCATGGATACGGAGATCAACATGCATCTGGGCAAGCCGGTCCGTAAGCAGGAACTGGTCAAAGCCATATCGGACCTCATGTACAACAGCAAGGCGAAGTGTCAGCATGAATGTAATTGCGACCTGACGGCCCCTGCTCCATGGAAGGAGTTCGACGGCGTCGAGATTCTGGACCGTTCAACCATTGAGAGTCTCCGGGAACTCGGGGATGACGAATTCATGGGAAACCTGTTCAGGCTGTTCATCGAGGATACCGGCAAGATCATCGACGATCTGGATGACGCATGCATGAAGCATGACCAGGAGCGCGCCATACGCGCAAATCATACGCTCAAGGGCTCTGCCGCCAACATCGGAGCGGCCAGAATCCTGGCCGTGAGTGTCAGGATCAGCGAGTTTTTCCACCAGGGCGGGTGTCCGTTGAGTGATGGCTGGACTGACTACCTGCGTTGCGTGTGCAGGTTGACGAGCGAGGAGCTCTCTTCGCTGACGGTGTCAAAATCAGTTTCGGACACCGCTTCCTCACCATGAGTGGCGTGGAGAGGACTTTCCTCCGGCCATCATCCTGACGCAATGCCCTGGTGCGCATCAATTACCGACAGGGTGCGTGAATATCGGCATGGCTGTGTATTTTCAATGAATTCGATCATGTTTCGGGGGAGTCGGCTCCTTTCCGAAAGGCCTTGGAGAGATCGCCCATCAGGACAATTATTGCCATTATGGATACCTGCGAACCGAACCCCCTGCTCACGGAGCTTTATGAGGAGTATGCGGAGTGGTACATCACGCTTGCCGAAGAGAACGGCGTCCTGCCGAGATCCATCTCGGGGGTTGCCGGAGACGGAAGCCAGTTCATCTACCTTTTCGACAATCTGGATTTGCATCACATGGTGCGGAATAAATACCTCCGTTTCGTACTTGATGAACACCGTTCCGTGGCGTATGCCTATGGTGGCCTTGCGTTGCGAGGAGACAGCGACCAGGGTGAGATCCATGAGGTGCTGGATGTGGTGGCGGCCGATGCTGAACGGTATGTCATGGGGCAGTGGCGGGTGAGGAGGGGTGGCTGTGGCGAGGTTTCGGACCTGGAGCACCTGGGTACGAAGGAGGGCGACGATCCTGAGAAGCATCCCGGAACGTGGTTTCTGGCTGGTGCCCTCCGTTTCACCAGGACCGAACAGGTCAGGTTCGGCGCGATCTGGCAGGAGGCGAAGGCCGGGGTGATCTTCAACACCCGGCCCGTCGGGTGAATTGACCTGAACCGGCTCCACTCCAAAGGTAAAAAACTGCCGGCAAGCGTTTGCGATCAGGCACCTTGCGAACTGACGACGGTCCGTACCGCCATGATGTCAGTACTCTTCGCCGTCGATGAGCAGGATGATCTGTCGGTCGTCCCCCAGAGACTCCTTCACCTCCGGTGACCATTCGAGAGAGGCGGTTTCAAGTTCGGCGATGATGAAATCCTCGAAGTCGTCGAGTATCTCCTCGTCGGCGTCGATGAAGATGTCATCAGGGGTGGTGACCTTGATGAGGATGCTGGGTTCAGCATTTTTCCCGTCACCGTACATGCCGAACTCAATGGTTACGCTGCTGGCGACGGTGCCCGTAAGTTTCACGAGCTTGCCGTTCTCGACGAGTTTTATCTCGATGTCATCGAGGGCGGCCTTCACTCCTGCGTATTTCGGATCTCCACTGAGGTCGATGCTCTGGTTCATGTCACTGCTGGTTGTGTTGTTCGGCCGGTCTCGTCCCTGAAATGGTCATTCTGCAAAATAGTCATAAACCGTAAAGGGTCGAGGAAAAACCGTTGTTTTTCAATAGCCGCGCGGCCGGACTTTGCTGTGGGCGTGACGCTCCAGGCATGCAGCCCCCATCTTCACGATCTGTCGCGTGGTTTATGGAGCCTGAGGGTAGGGGAGTTGTTCAAGAATCCCGCCCCGGTTGGCTGAACAATGATCTTCCGACCACTTGCCGGAAAAGTTGCCGGTCAAGCCTTTGAAAGGGGGGGCGGATCGTTGGTGCTACGCAATCGGAATTGCCTTTTGGACGATGTTCATGAATTCGTCGATACCGAACGGTTTCTGGATGAAGTCCACTCCCTCTTCGAACGTCCCGTGATGGCCGATGGTTTCAAAGGCGTAACCGGACATGAACAGCACTTTGAGCCCGGTATGCCGCTCCTGCAGTTTCTTTGCGAGTTGCACGCCGTTCATGCCCGGCAGCATCACGTCGGATATCAGCAGATCGATTCGCCCCTGATGCTCTCCGTCAAGTTCCACGGCGGTTTCGGCGTCGGTGGCGGACAGGACGCTGAAGCCGTTGTTCTCGAGCAGTTCCGTGATGATTTTGATGATGAATGGCTCATCTTCGACCAGCAGCACCGTTTCGTTCCTGTCTTTCCGAGATGGTTCCGGCAACTGGTTGTCCTCGTTGCAGAGAATGCCCTGGTATTGCGGGATATAGAGGGTGAAGGCCGTGCCCTTGCCCATTTCGGTACTGCATTCGATGAACCCGTGGTTTTGTTGCAGTATGCCGTAGATCATGGAAAGCCCCAGTCCCGTACCCTTGCCGACCTCCTTGGTCGTGAAAAAAGGCTCGAAGATATGAGGCAGTGTCTGCTTGTCGATGCCGCTTCCGTTGTCCGCTACGGCAAGCCGGACATAGTCGCCCGGGGTCGTGCACGGGTGGCCGCTTCTGGATTGCTCCCTTGAGACGTGGATGGTGTCGGTCGAGACATCGATGCTTCCGCTGCCGGCGATGGCGTCTCGCGAATTGATGCAGAGGTTGGAGACAATCTGGGCGATCTGTGAAGGATCAACGCACACTCTCGCACCGGCACTGTCAGGGTGCCAGCGGACCCGGATGTTTTCGCCGATCAGACGCCCGAGCATTGGCAGCAGGGCTTCGATTTCGTCGTCGAGAATGACGATCTCCGGCTGGGTCACCTGTTTTCTGGCAAAGGCGAGGAGTTTACGGACAAGCTCTGCCGAGTGGGTCGCCGCCAGGTGGATATCCTGTATGTTTTCAGCCAGCCGGTCGGAGCTGTTTAACCGTTGCAGGATAAGCTCCGCATTGCCGAGAATAGCCGTCAGGGCATTGTTGAAGTCATGGGCGATTCCACCGGCGAGCTGGCCGAGCATCTCCATTTTCTGCGATTGCTGGAGCTGCGCCTGGAGTTTTTTCCGCTCATCTTCTGCCTTTTTGAGTTCCGTCGTTTCGGTGACCACGGCGACCACAAAGGGCTGCTCTTCCACGATGATCCTTCTGGCCCTTAGCGTGGCCCATTTGTACTCCTCTTCGTTCCGGTGCCGCATCCTGAATTCAGCGGTCTCTTCGATGCCAAAATTGAGGACGTTGAAGAATGCCTTGTTGATAATCGATACGCGGTCTTCCGGATGAACTCGTTCAAACGGGATGACTCCGAGCATCTCATTGTCGGGTTTGGCGTTGATGATATCGCGTGAAAACCGGTTCCATCCGACAAGTCGCATGCGGGCGTCGACGACGATGACCGATGCCGGAATGGTGTCCACGATCGCGTTCAGTATCGCCAGGCCTTTGTGGGCATCGCTTTCCCTGCGTTTCTGGTCGGAGATGTCCTGAATGATGACCAGAAGGCGAGTCTCTGCTCCATCGACAAGCCTGACCGGGTAGAGGCTGTGTTTCAGGGTTATGCCGTCGCGTTCATCTTCGAACGCGAGGTGTTTTTTTGTCCTGAGCGCCTCATCGAACCGTTTCTTGCGTTCTGCCGCGATCTCCGGTATGTGGAGGACGGACGACATCTGTTCGTAGAGGTTCGTGCCCAGGCACTCATCGGGTTGCATGGAGAGTCGTGATGCAAAACCGTTGTTCGCGTAGACGATCTTCCCGTTGGGTTCAATGGCGAACACCGGTATATCGAAGGATTCGAACATACTGAAGAACTCGAAATCCGGCTGGGCGCATTCCGAAGTCATGACATTTGTCAGCATATGATCCTTTGGTCATTGAATGTTCGCGGTTTTTCGGCAACCACAGGGAATCACCGATTAACCGTATGTTTGCTTCGGACAGTTCCCAAAAGGGGGGCTGGCAACGTAGGCCTGTACAATCGGGCACTCTATTTTCAAGGGTAAATATAGTGAAGTTGCCTGGAAACTTGTCTGGAATTTTACATAATAATCACGCTGCCGGTCGGTATGTACTTCACTGAAAATTACTGGATTTACCGTTCGTTCCTCCGCCCCCTGACGTGGCGCGACTCTTTGGCCGGGCTGTATTGCACTCCCGGGCTTCTGCCGTATATTAGTGTCCGCACCGTCGTTTTTTCAGGATTGTGTGACCGCTCTTTGAAGTTTCAGGTATCAACGGACCTTCGATGAAGATTCTCGATAGATATATACTCAAGGCGCATGCCGGGCCGCTGTTTTTCGGCTTTTTTACCATCATGTTCGTCTTCATCCTTTCGTTCCTGACCCGCTTCATGGACAGGCTGGTCGGCAAAGGACTCGATATCGGCGTGCTGGTGGAGATGGTCCTGCTCCAGTCCGCCTGGATGGTGAGCCTCGCTCTGCCGATGTCCGTGCTTGTCGCGACGGTCATGGCTTTCGGCGCCCTGACCAACAGCTCCGAAATGACCGTGATGCGTTCCGGAGGCATCTCGATCTACCGGTTGGTCGCACCTGTCATGCTGGGCAGCGTTCTGCTTGCTGGATTCAACGAACGCTTCAACAATGTGCTGTTGCCGGAGGCAAATTACCAGGCCAACGCGCTGCTTTCAGACATTACGCGACTCAAGCCGGGTTTCGCGGTTGACCAGGGAGCGTTTTCCGATATCGTGCAGGGGTACTCGCTCATGGCCAGGAAGGTGAACAATGAAACCGGTGAACTGTATGGTGTGGTGATGTACGATCGTGAACGTCCGGGCGTCAGGACCGTCATCACGGCGCGAAAGGGGAAAATCGCCTTCACTCCTGATTACCGTTACCTGGTCATGACCCTCTATGACGGTCAGACCCATGAGCTCGACCTTCCCGGCATGAACAAATACCGACGGGTTACCTTCCTGAAGCATCGTTACGTTTTTGAGGCTGCGGGATACGGTTTCGAGCGGTCGGACGAAAACAAGGGCAAACGTGGCGGGCGCGAGCTGTCGGCTGACCGGCTCAGGGCTGTTGCAGAAGAGTACCGAAAAAAGGTGTCGTTTTCGGAGCGTCTCGTCGGTAGCGGGCCCGGTGAACTGTCGGCCCAGGTGGCAATGATACGAAAGGTGAACGGCCCGGCTCGTCCCGCGCAACCGAAAGTCTGGCCTGATCCTGAGGTCGTGAAAAGTGTCGAACTGATGGATGGCCGGATTGTCAGCCTCACGGCAGGCATCGAGCAGCTCGAAAGTAACCGTTCGCAGTACAATATGTATATGGTCGAATACCACAAGAAGTACTCACTGGCCTTCGCCTGCGTGGTGTTCGCCCTTGTCGGCGCTCCTCTCGGCGTGCTCGCCAGAAGGGGTGGGTTCGGCGTTGGCGCCGGATTGTCGCTGCTCTTTTTCGTTCTCTACTGGGCCATGATGATCGGCGGCGAGAAACTGGCTGAACGGGGATTCCTGACTCCAGGCATCTCGGTATGGTTGCCCAACATGCTCCTGGCAACGGCCGGTATCCTGATGCTCTATCGCCTGAACCGCTCGATCTCCGGTTCGGGAAGGTGAGGGATCGTTGACCCCTGGTCAGCCACCTTTTGCCCTGCAGATGGGCTTTTTCCGCCCCTCTTCATCGACGCTCACGAACGTGATGCGTGTGGTGAAGACCAGCTCTTTCTGGCCGGTCGTGATCTCTTCCCTGGTGACGTCGACGACATACTCCACCGAGGTGTTGCCTGTACGGCTCCTCCTGGAGTCGAAGCAGAGGATCGTGCCTTGACGTATGCTTTTCCTGAACTCGATCTTGTCCATGCCTACCGTGACGAAATTGCATCCCGGGTAGTCGAGCGTAACGGCGATATATGCGATTTCATCAGTCCATTTGAGCAGGTTGCCTCCGAACAGGAATCCGAAATGGTTCAGATGTTCGGGCATGACGAGCTTGTGGGTTTCCATGTGAAGCGTAGTGACGGGTGACAAGTGACAAGTGACGGGCGACGATTGACAAGATAAGAAAGGTTTTATCGTCACGCGTCACGTGTTACGAGTCACGCGTGACGATTTTCGCCTACTCCTTCCTCGGCTTCACCATAAGCACCTTCTCGCGTTCGACCAGGACGCTGCCGATCGCGCCTTTGGCTTTCCGGACATATTTTTTCAGGGTGTACATCACCGGTACGAGGCGGGAGGTTCTTGCGGCCGAATACCAGGCCGCGATTTCGGCAGCTCGCCGGATCTCGCTCAAGTTTTGCATTCCGGCCCCCCTGAGAATACCGTGCGATCCGGACGATCCCTGGGCATGTAGCCAGATGTCGTCCGGTTTTGCGAATCCGAAGGTGAGGCGCTCGTTGTTCCGGGCGTCCTTTCCGATATAGAGGGTGATGTCATCGGAAAACGGTACCGTCCTGAACCGGGCCTGCCGATCCTCCTGTTTGCCCACGTGGCTTGCGTTTCTTTTTTTTCCGGTTCCGATTTTGCCGACGAGTCGTCCAAGGTTTTCTCCGGACTTTTCATCGTCGAGCTGGCCGAGTTTCAGGCGGAGCGATCGAAGCCGGTCGTCAAGCAGCGCCCGACGGGACTCGGCAGCTGCTTTTTTTTCCCTGCTTTTGGCGGCCCGCCTGAAATAGCTGGCGGCGTTCTCCTGCATGTTGAGCTCCTGCCTGACGGGGATCGTCACCTCTGGTAATTCCGGCTTGAAGAGGTTGGGCACCGTCACCTCCCCGGAGGCGGTTTCCGCCCTGCCGATGGCGCCGGTGAGCAGGTGGCCAAAGGTTTCGTATCGCTCCGCGGTTTCTGTCAGGCCGGCAGACTCAAGCGAGGCAAGTTCTTTCGACGTGCGGGCAATCTGCTGCTGCAACTCCTTTCGCAGGTTATCCGCTCCGGCTTGCAGTTGAAGGAAACGGTGCATCCTCCGGGTATAGTGGTTGAGGGCGTCGATCACCTCGTCATGCGGTGTCGACTCGCTCTGTCCGGCCGGTTCAAGGATGGAGAACTCCGGAGCCAGGCCTGGCGTCTCGACGACGCAGGGCGTCGGGGAGGCGAGATCGTACAGCATGCCCCCAAGCGCATCGAACAGCGCGCTCGAGTCGCCACCGCTATTCGAGCGTGCAATGAGCCTGCGGGCAAGGTCAAGGTCAAAACCGGGCAGGGATGAGGCGAGTCGCCTCTCGAGGGGCACCTCATCTCCGGTGGCTTGCAGGAGTTCCATGAAATGACCCTCGTCTCCGGCGATACGTTCGAGGGAGCGGAATCGTGGCATCCCCATTGCATCCTCTTCCCATGGTGTTCCGACGAGCTCGCGGGCATCCTTGAACGCATCGGCGACATGTCCTGCATGCACCAGCAGGACGTTGGTGTCCGCGCTGAAGAATCGGATCACGAGGATGAACTCCCCCTCGATGGCTATACGGATTTCGCGGTCACGAGGCGCCATGGAGATGCCCGTCACCTGCAGCTCGTTGAGCTGCTTCATGACTCCCGCGCTATTGCGCCGTTTACGGTTCAACCCTTCCCTGGTCCATATCGAGAACTGCCTCGAGCGAACGGTGACGATGAGTTGCAGGTGCTTGCCTCTCGGGGTGACAAAGCCGAGCGTCAGCTCGTTGCGTTCCTGCGAATGGATTTCGAAAAGATAGCCTCCGGCAAGTTGTTCGTGGAGTTCCTGCGCAACATGGTAGAGGGTAAAGTAATTTCGTATCATGGGCGGCCGGCGAGTTGCGTGGGGACGATCTTTCCTCTATTTTTAGATAGTTACGGGACTTGACTTCCCAATGTAAAAAAAACATCGCTATGCATGACGACGGCAAGAACACCTGCTGCTGTGGAACTCCCGGTGAGGCGGGGGGGGCGGGACAGGAAAAGCGGCTCGGATGGCATGAGTACTTCATGAGTGTCGCGCAACTCATTTCACGTCGCGCCACCTGCACAAGGGGCCATATCGGAGCGGTCATCGTCAGGGATCACAACATCCTTTCCACCGGCTACAACGGCGCGCCATCCGGACTTCCGCACTGCAACGAGACCAATTGCCGCATCTTCAGGAGCACGCATCCCGACGGGACGGTAGAAGAAAACTGTGTCAACACCATACATGCGGAGATCAACGCCATCGCGCAGGCCGCCAAGCATGGTGTCTCGATCAAGGACGCTGACATCTACATCACGGCAAGCCCGTGCATCCATTGCCTCAAGGTGCTGATCAACGTCGGTATCAGGACCATCTATTACGACAAGCCCTACAAGATTGAAAATATCTCGGAGCTTCTTCGCCTCTCGGGCGTCAGGCTGGTGAAGGTCTCCCTTGAAACACCCTGACCGGCTCGTTCGATGAAGGTCGATCCTGACATGGTCATGACCCCCGAAGCACTCATGAGCCGATGCCTGGCACTGGCTATGAACGGGGCGGGATGCGTGAGTCCGAACCCCATGGTCGGATCACTGATCGTGCATGACGGACGGATCATCGGAGAGGGCTGGCATGAGCGATACGGCGGTCCGCATGCCGAAGTGAACGCCATCGCCTCGGTAAGCGACCGGATGCTTCTGGAAAGCTCGACCCTGTACGTGAACCTCGAACCTTGTGCCCATTTCGGCAAGACCCCGCCCTGCTGCGACCTGATCGTCTCCATGAAGATCCCGCGGGTGGTGGTCGGTTGTCTCGACCCGCACGACAAGGTTGCCGGAAAGGGGATCGCCCGTATGCGGGACGCCGGTGTGGAGGTGACGGTCGGCGTGCTCGAAAAGGAGTCGGAGCGGCTCAACGAGGCCTTCATGACCAGCCATCGACTGGGCAGGCCATTCGTGATGGTCAAGGTTGCCCAGACACTCGACGGGCGCATCGCCACCGCGGTTGGCGCTTCGAAGTGGATAACCGGGGAGGAGTCCAGGGTCGAGGTTCACCGGCTTCGAAGCCGGTATGACGCGGTCTTGACCAGCTCATCCACGGTCATGGCCGACGACGCGGAGCTGACCGTGCGGCATTGCCCGGGGCGGAACCCGCTTCGCGTGGTGCTTGATCGCCAACTGCAGGTGCCGCTCAATTCGATGGTGTTCAGCGGCGATGCCAACACCCTCGTGTTTGCTTCCTCCAGGAGCGCCGATGCGGCGCGCATGGGCATGCTGGAGAAACTCGGGGTCGACGTGGTCACCATCGATGACGCACCAGAAGGCCTCGCCCTTGCCCAGGTGTTCGCCGAGCTTCACCGGCGGAGGGTTATGTCGGTGATGGTCGAGGCCGGCAGCCGGGTTGCCGCGGCACTGGTCAGGGCGCGACTGGTGGACAAGTTCGCGGTGTTCATAGCCCCAAAGCTGTTCGGTGGAGACGGGTTGCCGTCGTTCGGCACGCTCGGTGTGCTCATGCCCGACCAGTCGGTCAACCTGCGGTTCGGTGCCCCCGTTGTGGTCGGAAAGGATCTCATGCTCGAAGCTTATATGCATTGACAATCTCAAACCATTTTCTATCCGGAGTTGCTCATGGCGGCATTGTTCAAAAGAAATTACAGTGCAAGGAGGGAGTTCTCGTCATCGGGGGGGTTCTTGAGGAACGACGATCTTGGTAAACTCCTCTTGCGGTTGAGCGTCGGCGGCCTGATGTTGTTCCATGGCATACACAAGCTCATTCACGGTTACGGGTTCATCGTGTCGAAGCTCAAGGCGGCTGGTCTTCCCGAACTGCTGGTTGCAGGTGTCCCCATTGGTGAAGTTGTGGCACCACTGCTCGTGATGGTCGGCCTCTATACCCGTCCTGCGGCGCTCACCGAGGCGATCCTCATGGCCATGGCGATCTGGCTCGTGCATATGGGTGATCTCGTGTCTCTCGATTCCAACGGAGGATATGCCCTCGAACTCCAGGCATTTTACTTTTTCGGTTCACTGGCCGTCCTGTTTCTTGGCGCTGGCCGCTACAGCATTTCCGGCGGCATCGGCAAATGGAACTGAGTGCTCGCGAACGGCTGGTGCGAGTTGGCCAGCCGGGCCTGAAGGCAAGTCATGCGGCGTGTGTGCTCGAATGCAGGAACGTCACCGCCTACCGGGGCGGTACGTTGGTGTTCAATGGTCTGGATCTCTGCATCGGGCAGGGAGTGAATACGGCGATCGTCGGACCGAATGGTTCGGGGAAATCGACCCTGCTGAAACTCATCTCCCGTGAACTCTATCCGGTATTTTCAGAAGGTAGCCGCCTCCTGGTTTACGGTCGAGACCGATGGAACGTCGAGGAGTTGCGGTCGCATCTTGGAATTGTGTCGCAAGACCTCCAGGAGGAGTACATCCGCCAGGCAAAGGGGCGGGATGTGATGCTTTCGGGTTACTATTCGAGCATCGATACCTGGCCGCATCAGCGCTTCACGATGTCGGAGCTGGAGCTTGCCGAAAGCCTCATGGAGCAGCTTGGGATCGCCGAACTGGCCGACCGTCCGTTCGGCAGGATGTCAACCGGTCAGCAGCGGAGATTCCTGCTCGGACGTGCCCTGGTTCACGAACCCGAAGCACTGTTGCTTGACGAGCCGACGAGTGGCCTGGACCTGTCGGCTACGATCCGGTATATCGAAACCATCAGGGCGCTGATGCGTTCCGGAACGCAGCTCATCCTGGTCACCCATCATCTGCATGAGATCCCGCCGGAGATCTCCCGTCTCGTCTTCATCGACCAGGGACGCGTCGTGGCCGATGGGGACAAGGAGTGCCTGCTCACCTCCGGAATGGTGTCCGCATTGTTCGGATGCCGCGTCGAGGTGGTGAGCGGCAACGGCTTTTACCACGCGGTGCCAGCGGGAACGTGAGGATGGAAAATAGAGGGAAAATGTACATCTTTGTGTTAGCGTCACTATTGTCCAGTTAAGCAGGAGAATCGTCCAGCCCATCATCATCCCCCCACTATGAGACTGCCCCCCCGACAGTATTTTATAGGACTCATCATTATCATGCTTTCCGGCAGTCTCCAGGCTGCCCCGATTCCCGATGCAGGGAGCCTGCTTCAGCAACAGGAGCGCAAGAGGCCACTCCCCGAGGGTTTGCGACCGACTGAAACGGTGGTTTCTGAACATCCGGAACCCGGTGCCGGTATGGTCGTCAAGGTGTCCAGGTTCGTCTTCAGCGGCTATGAAGGGATCGCGACGGAAGCCGAGCTCCAGTCCCTCGTCTCGGATTCGGTGAACAAGAGCCTTACGATGGGGGAGCTCAAGGTGCTGGTTTCGAAGCTATCGTTCTGGATCAGGGACCGGGGCTGGGTGCTCTCTCGCGCTTACCTGCCCGAACAGGATGTTTCCGGTGGCGTCGTCGAAATCAGGCTCGAACAGGGGCGGGTAGACGGGAAGATCAACTACTCGCCTGACCGCAGGGTCCGCCTGCGTGCCTCGCAGTTTCAAGGGATGGGTGATGCTGCCTTGAGCGCCGAGGGCGCGTTGAACCAGCGGCGGCTGGAACGTTCGCTGTTGCTGATGAACGACCTTCCGGGTATCAGGGCGACGGCAATGATAAGCCCCGGCAGCAAGACAGGGACCAGCATGCTTCGGATCGGCATATCGGAGGGCCCGCCGGTCAGCGGCACGCTCTCGAGTGACAATATGGGTAATGCGTATACCGGCAGCTGGCGTGGGAATGGGATGGTTTTTCTGAATGATCCACTCCGGATCGGTGACCAGCTTGGCACGATGCTGACCATAAGTGACGGGCTCGTGCAGGGACGCGCCTCGTATGTCGTCCCCCTCTGGTGCGACGGGCTCAAGGCCAGGTTGTCCTATACCGGCATGACATATGAACTGACCGACGGCGAATTTTCCTCGCTGGACTACTCAGGCTCCAGCAACGGGGTTGAAGCGGGTTTGAGTTATCCGCTGCACAGAAGCCGGAATGCGAACATTACGGCTGTTTTCAGTTACGGGTCGAGAACCATGGTGGACCACCAGGGACCTTTCGATATTCATGACAAGCATGCCGAGTACGGTACTCTGGGGTTGATCGGCGACCGGTTCGACCAGCTGTTTGGTGACGCCGCTACGACCTGGAACCTCAGCATAACCCGGGGCGTGCTGCATGATCGCAATCCGGCTGCGTTGACCGATGCGCAGGCAAACAGGACTGAGGGGGAATTCAAGCGTATCAACCTGGGTATCGCGCGAATGCAGAACATTGCCGACCGCACCACCCTGGCGATCAACTGGAGTTCGCAGCTTTCCGTTGGCAACCTCGACAGCAGCGAGAGGTTTTCTCTTGGAGGCCCTGAGGGTGTCCGTGCGTATCCCCTGGGTGAAGCGGCCGGCGATAACGGGCACCTGATCAATGCGGATTTGCGCTACACCCTGCCGTTTCCTTCGTCTTGGGGCAACCTGGAAATCAGCGGTTTTTACGATGCCGGCCGGATCACCATCCAGCATGACCGAACCATGTCCATCCTCGGCACGGCCACCGAAAGGAACAGCTACTGGCTTCAGGGTGCGGGGATAGGACTCTCGTATTCGTACCGGGGCCGTGTAACGCTCAGGTCCGTGTGGGCCCATACGATCGGCGACAACCCCGGCAGCAGTATCAGCGGAAACAACTATGACGGTCATGCTGACCGGTCGCGATTCTGGCTCCAGGCGGCATACCGGTATTAAGCCGCAAATTTCTGTTTGTCCGGACCGTCCGGAACGTCAAGGTGTTCCAGTTCGGCTCGTGTGATTCACCTGGCAGGTTCATCCTCAACTACAACCATGAACCGTTACCTCATCGGCAAGGGTTGCGAAGCGTTCGGAGACCGGATGCAGGCTCTTGCCTCGACGGTCACGATGGCCTCTCAGTTCAACAGGGCGTTGCTGGTCGACTGGGACGATCCCTTCTGGCCGGATGCCTCCGGCGGTTTTTATCGATATTTCACCCTGGTTGACCAGCCCTACGTGAGCTCGGCCAGCCAGGTTCCGGCAGGGCTCGAGATCTATCCTGCCTGGTGGCGCCACGGTCCTCATCGTTTTGAAATCGACGAACCTCACTTCCCGATGGCCGCAGCACCCTCGTACGATCCCCGGGAAGGGTTTCATCGCGAGCCGGTCTGGGTTTATGGAGGATTCGGTGCACCCGCCGGCGATTACCAGCTCCTGAAGGAGCATCTCCGGTTGACCCCCGAGGCGGTCGAGGCGCTGAGGAACCTGCTGGAGAAAATCCCTGAAAAACGACCGGTCGTCTGCTTGTCGGGTTCCGGGCGGCCGGGACAAACAGATCGCTGGAATGAGCTGCAGCGAACCGTTCCTGACGCCCTGCTTGATTCCGACGACGAAGCCCTTGTGCAGCAGTGGCTCAGGCGGAATCCCGGGGCAACGCCGCTCTCCGGGCTTTTCGGTAGCTACGGCCAGTCGCCGGCTGGGGACCGGTTCGGTGCTGCGATCCGGCAACTGGCCAGCTTCCTGGTGCTCGCGTCCGCCGTTGAAGCCTACTCGCTTGACGAGCGTCATGCCGGTTTCGTCTCGGCCCGCGCCTTCGGCCTCGCTGGCGGTGTCCAGGCCCTGTTCCGTCCCATGGCGGAGGCAGTGAGCCTACCTTCCGCCTATCCCGGCTTCGATTACCAGTACCGTTGCGGTATGGTTCGCCGGATGCCGGGCACGCAGACCATCGCCACTGCTGCTCCGGGTCAACAAGGCCCGGATGCTTTCCAGGCGATCCTGCCGGAAGCGCTTCTGCTGCACCGGCAGGGTGACTTCGACGCTGCAGAACGGTTGTTCAAAGAACTGCTTGCCGCCGTACCTGCGCAAACGGACGCCCTGCACATGCTTGGCGTCATTGCCTGCCAGCGGGGCGATTTCTCGGGCGCGGCCGATCTGATCGGCCAGGCCATTGCCGCCGCCCCCCGGCATGCGGCGTACCACTCTGACCGGGGCTACGCCCTCCAGCTGCTCGGTCGGTTCGAAGAGGCGCTCGAGCACTACGACCGGGCACTTTCACTCGACCCCGGGTTGGCGATTACCCACCTGAACCGGGGCGACGTCCTGACGGAACTCAACCGAGCCGCTGCAGCCGGAGATAGCTACGGCATCGCCGAGACTCTTCTCAGAGGCCAGTCGACGGACGCCGAGTCGCTCTACCGGCTTGGCGTGCTCGAGCGCCGGAAGGGGAACCTGGCGAAAGCCGTGGAGCTTTTCAGCCAGGCCGGGGCGATCAGGCCGGAACAACCGTCATGGCACCTCGAACTCGGGTTGGCGTTGCAGGAGCTGCGACGCTACGATGAAGCCCTGATGAGCTTTGACCGGGCCCTGTCGATCGATCCGCTCCTGTTGGTCGCCCAGCTGAACCGCGGCCATATCCTCAGGACGCTCGGCAACCCGGCTGCAGCCCTGGAGAGCGACCGGTTGGCAGCCGCGATGCTTGCAGCGCAACCTGAAAGCCCCGAATCGCTGCATATCTTGGGGGCCATCGAGTTTCGACGCAAGCGCTGTCGGGAAGCCCTCAGCCTGTTTGATCGTTCCCTTGCGCTCGACCCCGGCAGTCCGCCGTGCCTTTCGGACCGGGGACTTGCACTCCAGGAGCTCCGGCGTTACGAGGAGGCGCTTGCATCCTACGAAGCGGCCCTGCGGTTCGATCCCGGCCTTGCCATCACGCAGCTGAACCGGGGCTACGTACTCAGGCTGCTGAAACGGGAGGTCGAGGCGGAGCGGAGTGACGCCTTGGCTGCCGCCATACTTGAAACCAGGCCGGATGACGCCGACTCGCTCCATCTGCTTGGCCTCCTCGAGTATCGCAGGAAAAACCTCGAACGGGCGGCTGACCTGATCGGCCGGGCAATCTCGATCAATCCGTATCATGCCGTCTACTCTTCCGACAGGGGGTTCGCCCTGCAGGGCCTGCGTCGCTTCGATGCGGCCCTGGAGTGCTACGACAAGGCGCTGTCAATCGATCCCGACCTTGCCATCACGCACCTGAACCGGGCCAACGTCCTGCGTGAGTTCATGATGCATGGTCCGGCATTTGAGTCCTACACCAGGGCGAAAGAGCTGATCGAACAGCAGCCTCAGACGGGGGACAACCTGCATCTGCTGGGAGTCATCGCTTACCGGATGCGCGACTTTGAAACTGCGATCGAACTGATCGGCCAGGCGATCGAACTCGATCCCGGCAACGCCGGTTACTATTCGGACCAGGGGCTCGCCCTGCAGGAACTGGCGCGCTACGACGAGGCCCTGAAGAACTACGGGATGGCGCTCACGCTCGATTCCGGGCTTGCCGTGACCCATTTCAACCGGGCAATCACCTTCCGTGCGCTCAAACGGTTCGATATTGCGTTCGAATGCTACGAGAAAGCGCTTACGATCAAACCGGACTACTGGGACGTCTACTGGAACAAATCGCTGGACCTGCTGCTCCTCGGCGAACTCGAACAGGGTTTCGAACTCTATGAATGGCGATGGAAGCGTGACAGCTCCCCGCAGCCGATGCGCAATTTCCCCCAGCCATTCTGGCTCGGCAAGGAACCGCTCGAAGGCAGGACCATCCTGCTGCACAGCGAACAGGGGCTGGGCGATTCGCTGCAGTTCTGCCGGTACGTGAAGATGGTCAAGGCGCTTGGGGCGACGGTGATCCTGGAGGTCGATCCGCCGCTGCTCAACCTGCTCAGGCAGGTCGACGGTGCCGACCTGGTGATCGCCAGGGGTGAGGCGATTCCACCATTCGACCTGCATTGCCCGTTGCTGAGCTTACCGCTTTCCTTCAGGACCAGGCTTGAGACCATACCGTCAGGGGAGCGGTACCTTTTCAGCAATTCCGAACGGCGGGAAGCATGGGCCCGTCGGCTCGGCCAGAAGCGAAAACCGAGGGTCGGCATTGCCTGGAGCGGCCGGGCGGAACACCTGAACGACCACAACCGCAGCATGCCGCTCGACCAGCTGCTGGGGCACCTTCCTGAAGGCATCCAGTACTTCAGCCTCCAGAAAGAGGTTCGCCCCTCCGATATGCAGGCACTGTCGCCGGCAGGAAGGGTTCTCCATTTCGGTGAGTTGCTCGTCGACTTCACCGATACGGCAGCCCTGTGTGACCTGCTGGACCTGGTCGTCACGATCGACACGAGCGTAGCCCACCTTGCGGCGGCGCTCGGCAAACCGGTCTGGATCATGCTGCCGTTCATCCCGGACTGGCGATGGCTGCTCGACCGGGAGGAGAGCCCCTGGTATCCGACGGTCCGCCTCTATCGCCAGGGTAGGGTGGGCGACTGGAGCGAGGTCTACCGGAGGATCCGTGAAGGCCTGGAACGGTTCAGGGACAAGGGGGGAGTTGATAATGGATAGTGGATAGTAGCGTGTCGGGCCCTTGCGTAGTGCTTGGTTTACAGCGGTATTCTCCTTATTTTTATTGACTTGCAGGAACTTAGAAGCCTTCGGGCAGGGTTGAGGAGGAGTGTTCTCAGCCGCTACTTCCAAAAACATCCAATCCGTCAACACCATGGCAACGATCACCCTTAAAGGCAATGCAATCAACACCGCTGGCCAGCTTCCGGCCGTCGGCAGCGTCTTGCCGCCGTTCACGCTCGTCAGAAGCGATCTTTCCGATGCTTCGCTTGCCGATTTTGCAGGCAAGAAGCTGGTGCTGAACATTTTTCCGAGTCTCGACACCCCGGTGTGCGCCGCCTCGGTCAGGCGCTTCAACCAGGATGCCGCATCGCAGGGCGACACCGTGGTGCTCTGCATTTCCGGCGATCTTCCGTTCGCCCATAGCCGGTTCTGCGTGGCCGAAGGAATCGAGAACGTCGTGTCGCTTTCCTCCTTCCGTTCACCGGAGTTCGGACGGAGCTACGGCGTTGGCATCGTTGACGGACCGCTCAACGGTTTGCTGTCGAGGGCGGTGATCGTCACCGACGGTTCCGGCAAGGTGCTCTATGCCGAGCAGGTGCCGGAGATCGTTCAGGAGCCTGATTATGCCAAAGCGATAGCGTCGCTCGGCTGAAGCCGGCGTTTCAGCTCCAACGAAGGCCTTGCCATTTCCGCGGACGGCAAGGCCTTCGATCTCCTGCAAATCCAGTTTTTCGTTCAACCACAACCGAAGATTCCCATGTCGACAGCTCCCCTTCAGGATGACGCACCGGTGCAGCGATCGTTGGCCGATATCGATCTCGAAAATCTGACTGCCGCCAGGAGCTATCACCCCTCTCCCTCCTCATGGGAAGACGGGGTGCTCTATTTCCTCATGCTTGACCGATTTTCGGATGGCCATGAGTTCGGGGGCTTTTCCGACCGGTATGCAGCTCCGGTCGACGTGCCGGGAGCGGGGCGAACCACCCCGCTGTTTTCGGCTCCTGCGGACAACGGCAATGCCCCCAGGGACGCATGGTTCGAGGCGGGCCGGGGATGGTGCGGCGGCACGATCGCTGGACTGAAGGACAAGCTCGGTTATCTCAGCCGGCTTGGTGTGACGGCCGTGTGGGTGAGTCCGGTCTTCAGGCAGGTCACCGGCAGCGGCGACTACCATGGCTACGGAATCCAGAACTTCCTTGACGTCGATCCTCATTTCGGCACCAGGGAGGAGCTTCGGGAGTTCGTGGCTGCGGCACACGAGTCGGGCATCAGGGTGATTCTCGACATCATCGTCAACCATGCCGGAGACGTTTTTGCATACCGGGACAATCAGCGCCGTTTTTACCAGGATGGTCGACAGTGGCCGGTCGACGGGTATCGCCTGAGACGGGATGATCCCGGAAGCGTGCCCTTCGGCGAGGGGGAAGGCGAGGCCCGGGCGGGAGCATGGCCGGATGGTGCGGTCTGGCCGGTGGAGTTCCAGCAGGAATCGACGTGGTCACGTCGCGGCGAGATCCGCGACTGGGATGGCTATCCGGAGTATCTCGACGGCGATTTCTGCTCCCTGAAGGAGATCGACCTCGGTACGACCATCAAGGACCCGGCATCGAGCTGGGACCTTCTGCGGCGAATTCGGGAGTTCAGGCCATCCGAGGCTCTCGATCATCTGGTCAAGGTCTACCGTTACTGGATCGCCCTGACCGACATCGATGGATTCCGGCTCGATACCGTCAAGCACATGGAGCCTGGAGCCGTGCGTTATTTCGTCACCGGCATCCATGAGTTTGCCCAGTCGATCGGCAAGGAGAATTTCGCGGTGATCGGCGAGATAACCGGGGGACGTTCGCGGGCTATCGAGATTCTTGACAAAACGGGTCTCGACGCCGCGCTCGGCATCGACGACCTGCCGGACAAGCTCGAGTTTCTGGCCAAGGGGCAGCGCAGTCCCGGACATCCCGACACCATCGACCAGGAGGGATATTTCGACCTCTTCATGAACAGCCTTCTGGACGGCAAGAACAGCCATCAGTGGTACTCGAAACATATCGTGACCATGATCGACGACCACGATCAGGTCGGGCTGCAACGCAAGTACCGGTTTTGCGGCGACAATCCCGAAAGTTCCCGTCGCCTGAAGCTTGCCCTGGGGCTGAACCTGGCGACAGCGGGTATCCCCTGCATCTACTACGGCACCGAACAGGCTTTCGACGGCGCCGACCTGCGGAGCGGCGACGATTCGTTTGGCGACGTGTTCATGCGGGAGTGCATGTTCGGCGGGCAGTTCGGGACACACCAAAGCCAGGGACGCCACTTTTTCGACGAAGGGCACGAGGTCTACCGCTTCGTCGGGAGATTGTGCGAACTGCGCAACCGCGAGATTGCCCTCCGCAGGGGGCGCCAGTACCTGCGACAGGTCTCGGAAAGCGGACGCGACGGCGACTTCTGGTATCCGCAGCCGGTCAACGGTAATCTGTTCTGGGTCGTGGCATGGTCGCGCATCATGGCCGATTCGGAGTGCCTCTGCGCCATCAACACCAGCCTCGACCGGACGTTGACGGTCTCGGTGGTCATAGACCGGAAGCTTCACGAACAGGGTCGGCCGATGACCTGTGTCCTGTCGACAGACGAATCACAGGAGGGCCTTGCGGTGCCCATCGAATGGAAGGGGTGCGGTGCGACCGTCAGGATCACGGTGCCGTCGGGCGGTTTTGTGGTTTACCGGTAACCCCCTCTTCTCCGGAAACTTCAGATGTCCCACCGCGATGGTGTCCCTGGTGGCGTCACTGCCGCGCGTCATCCTGCTTCGCCGCCGGCATCCCGGTACCCGACCGCATATGCCGGACTTCGCCGGCTGGGTTCTTCCACGTTCACGTTCCCGTGCATCCGGCGAGGAGTTGATCTGCCAGGCGGGCCTGATCGCTCTCACGGGTGGTTGTCGTTTTTTTCTTACCTTGAATGACCAGGTTGTTCAGCGAAAGCAAGAGTGAGGCTACTGCATGTTTACAGGAATTGTCAAGGATGTCGGCACGGTCGCCGGGAGCGCGCCCAGAGGCGGCGGCCTGAGGCTCAGGGTGAACTATACGTCGGCCGCCGAGTTCGGCGATCTCGCGGTGGACGAGAGCGTGAGCGTGAACGGTGCCTGCCAGACGGTCGTAGCTTGTGGGCAGGGATGGTTCGAGGTGGATACCGTCGCCGAGACCCTGAAGAAGAGCACCCTCGGTTCGTTCCGCACCGGTACGAATGTCAATCTCGAGCGGGCGGTGCGACCGATGGACCGGCTCGGCGGGCACTTCGTGCTTGGCCACGTGGATTGTGTGGGCAGGGTGGCGCGTCTCGTTGAGTCAGGGGAGAGCCGAACGGTTTCGATCTCCTATCCTGCCGGGTTCGACTCATGGATCGTGCCGGTCGGTTCGATCTCGATCGACGGCGTGAGCCTTACGGTCGCTTGCGTCGAGCCGTCACTCCTGACGGTGGCCCTCATTCCCTATACCCTCGGCAACACCACCATCGCTGGACTTCGGGAGGGAAGCGAAGTCAACCTCGAGTTCGACATCCTCGGCAAGTATGTTGCACGCCAGCAGCAGTCCGGGGCCTCAGGCAAGGGGAGCCGCATCAGTGAGTCGTGGCTTTCGGAGCAGGGCTTTTCATGATGGCCGGCGATCTTTCACAGCAGGATCTTTTCGGTCGCTCCGGAGCCGACAAAGGAGCCCGGGGCTTCCAGCCTCTTGCCGAGCGGGTCAGGCCGATGCATATCGACGAACTGTTCGGCCAGGAGCACCTGGCAGGCCCGGATGGGCCGGTGAGGCGATATCTTGCGCAGGGAAGGGTTCCCTCAATGATCTTCTGGGGACCTCCGGGTTCGGGAAAGACCACGCTCGCCGAGGTGTGCGCCCGGTCGTTGAACTACCGGTTCGAGCAGCTCTCGGCCACCGATGCCGGCGTGAAGGATGTCCGCCGGGTGCTCGAGACGGCCGAGAAGACCCGCCGGATCGAAGGGCGCCAGACGCTGCTTTTCATCGACGAGATCCACCGCTTCAACAAGGCGCAGCAGGACACCCTCCTGCATGCCATAGAGCAGGGGCTGATCGTGCTCATTGGTGCCACGACCGAGAATCCCTCGTTCGAGGTGAACCGTGCCCTGCTCTCCAGGATGCAGGTGTATATCCTCCAGCCGCTCGGGAATGAAGATGTCCGCCGGGTCGTCGAACGAGCCATCGGAAGCGACGAGACGCTCTCCGCGGCAGGCGTCGAGGTGGCTGACATGGAGTTTCTGCTGCAGTACGCGGGGGGGGACGCCCGAAAGGCGCTGAACGCCATCGAAGCGGCGCTCTCGCTCCTTCCTCGAGGTGCCGTCAGCGCCCGGCTTGATCGCCGGCTTTTCGAGCAGGCGCTCCAGCATCGCGCCCCGGAGTACGACAAGGGGGGAGAAGCGCATTACGATACAGTGTCGGCCTTCATCAAGTCGCTTCGAGGCTCTGATCCCGATGCGGCGCTCATCTGGATGTCGAAGATGATCGAAGGTGGGGAGGAACCGAAGTTCATCGCCAGGCGCATGGTGATTTTTGCCAGCGAGGATGTCGGCAACGCCGATCCCTATGCGATCACGCTGGCCATGTCGGTGTTCCATGCCGTGGAAGTGATCGGCATGCCCGAAGCGCGCATCAACCTGGCCCAGGGGGCCACCTACCTGGCCTGTTGTCCGAAGTCGAACGCAAGTTACGCCGCGCTGGGCGAGGCATTGGCTGCCGTAAAGGCCGCCGGTCAACTGGTGGTGCCGCTCTACCTCCGTAACGCACCGACCGATTTCATGAAACAGATCGGGTATGGCGACGGCTATCGCTATCCGCACAGCTATCCCGGCCATTTCGTGCAGGAGCGCTACTTTCCGGCCGAGATCGATCCGAAGGCTTATTACCGGCCTGGTGCGGAGGGAAGGGAAAAGTATCTGAAGGAGCGGCTCGAGGCCCTCTGGAAAGGGCGTTACGAAGAGTGATTGGCCGAGTGGGCCGGTTGGGCTATATTTGCAGGAGAATGGTTGCTCCCTTAAACAAGGTCTTTCAAATGAACTCCGTCATCATTTCGAGGTTTACCGCTTTCATGCTGCTTTTCATGACGTCCATCGGGACGGTTTGGGCGGTGGATAAACCTGCACCCAAGCCGGCGTCCCGTCTCGTTATCAGCATTGAGGATGCTGTGGGCATAGGAATGAAGCGGAACCGGGAACTCGAGATCGCCAGGCTCGATCAGCGGATGGCCGGCCAGAAGGCCCGCGAGTCTTGGGCCGAGGTGCTGCCGCATGTCACGTCGAGTGTCACGTACACCAGAACGATCGAGCCGTCGCTGCTCTTCCTTCCTGAGAACACCTTCCCGGGTATTTCGGGACCGATCAGGATCGGCAGCGACAACTCGGTCGTCGGAACCCTCAGGGTCGACCAGAACATCTTCAAGCTTTCAGCCATCGCTGGCATCAGGGCCTCTTCGCTGGTGAAGAAGATCAGCAAGGAGTCGTTCCGGCAGTCGAGCGCCGATGTCGAGGCCAATATCCGCAAAGCCTATTTCGATGCCCTGATCGCCAGGGAAAAGCTTGTGCTGGTCGAGCAGAGCATCGCCCGATGGGACGAGTCGAGAAGGGATACGAACGCCCTGTTCAGGCAGGGGGTCGCGGCCGACATCGACACCCTGAAGGCCTACCTTTCCGTCGAGAACCTCAAGCCTGACCTGATCAGGGCCAGGAGTTCCGTGATGACCGCGTCGACGAGACTCAAGAGCGTCATGGGCATCGAACAGGAGACCGAGCTTGAGCTTACCGACCGGTTACTCTATCAGGACCGACCGGTTCCGGCCGACCTGCCGACCGCCTATGCCGAAGCGCTCAAGAACCGACCGGATGTCAGGAGTCTCACCTTGCAGCTGGAGGCAGAGGATGAAAAGGTCACCGCGGTCCGTTCCGAAGGCATGCCGTCGCTGTCCGCGTTCGGCCAGATGCAGATGCAGTCGCAGTTTAACGATGACCAGTCGCCTGACGTGAATGGGTGGCCGACCACCTCATCGGTCGGGTTGCAGCTTTCGGTGCCGATTTTTTCGGGTTTCGGGACGAGCGCGAAGATCGAGCAGTCCAAGATCAACAGAATGCAGACCAGAACAAGGCTTGAAGAGCTGAAGGAAAAGGTGCGGGCCGATGTCGAGATCCGGCTCTGGAACCTGCTGGAAGCGCGGAAGCGCATCGAGGTGCAATCGAGAACCATCAGCGTTGCCGAGCGAAGCTACCGGATCACCACCTTGCGTATGCGTGAGGGGATCGGTTCGAGACTCGAACTGACGGATGCGGAACTGCAGCTCAACACGGCGAAAACCAACTACCTGCAGGCGGTCTATGACTACCTGGTGGCATCGGTCGAACTGGAAAAGTCCCTTGGCAGGATAGCTCCCGCTCAACCGTCAACCTGATTCCCCCGGGATGTTGCTCATGGCTGCTCGGCTGCCTCCCCCCTTTGTTCTCATTCTTTTGTTTTATTTCCCCTCTGTATATCCCCCCCC
>JAAXXR010000091.1 GCA_013334335.1 Chlorobiaceae bacterium | reverse complement strand
GAAACGGTCCCCGGGCTTGACGGCACTATCGGCGAGGAGCTGCTCAGGGTGCACCGCTCCTACCTGCCGGTGGTCGAACCCCTGTTCGGATCGCCCGATCTCAGGGGGATGTCGCACATTACCGGTGGCGGACTCATGGGGAACACCATGCGCATCGTGCCCGACGGGTTGGCGCTTTCGGTGGACTGGACCTCGTGGCCCGAACCGCTGATCTTCGACCTGATCCGCCGCGGCGGGGAGGTGCCTGAAGAGGACATGCGCCGCACCTTCAATCTCGGCCTTGGCCTGGTGATGATCGTGGCGAAAGACCGGGTCGACGGCATGATGGCCTATTTGAAGTCGAGGCAGGAAAATGCATACATTATAGGATCGGTCGTCAAGGCCTGAGAGCTCCTTCCGGGGAGGAACGGTTTATTACCCAAACGTGACCAGTATGCTAACCCTGCTGTCCATCATCATCCTGTCTTACCTCATCGGTTCGATACCAAGCAGCATCATTGCCGGAAAGCTGCTCAAGGGAATCGATGTCCGCAAATTCGGCAGTGGCAACGCCGGAGGCACCAACGCGTTCCGCGTGCTCGGCTGGAAGGCCGGCCTTGCCGTGACGCTGATCGACATTCTCAAGGGAACGGTGGCCGCGGTCTACGTCGTTGCATTTTTCAAGGCGCATCCCATAGGTGCGTTCCCCGACATGAACGAGGTGGCCCTCAGCCTCGTCGCAGGAATGGCGGCGGTGATCGGTCACGTATTCACGGTATTTGCCGGATTCAAGGGGGGCAAGGGGGTCAGCACGGCCGCCGGTATGCTGATCGGCATTGCTCCGGTGAGCATGCTGATGGTGATCGGCATTTTCCTGCTCGCCGTATGGGTCTCCCGCTACGTCTCGCTCGGTTCGATCCTTGCCGCACTGGCCTTTCCGCTCATCATCGCCATCCGCAAGTACATTTTCGAGCTCGGCAGCGGCCTGGACTACTACGTGAAGGTGTTCGGCTCCCGGTGGTTCGTGCACGACAGCCTCGACTACCACCTGCTGATATTCGGGCTCATCGTGGCGGCGGCCATCATCTGGACGCACCGGGCAAACATCAAAAGGTTGCTCTCGGGCACCGAAAACCGCGTGACCTTCGGGCGCCGCTCCTGATTACGGAATCCTGCTCATGACCATTGCCGTTCTCGGTGCCGGTAGCTGGGGTACCACACTTGCCGTATTGCTTGCCGCAAAGGGCCATGACGTGCGTCTCTGGGCCCACCGGCCTGAGTTCGCGCGAGCGCTCGAGCTCGAGCGCGAAAACAAGCGTTACCTGAAAGGCGTGCGGTTCCCCCCGTCGCTTCATGTCCTCGAAAGCCTGCACGATACCGTCCGCGATGCGGCGATGATCGTCACGGCGGTCCCCTCCCAGGCCCTTCGCCAGACCGCCACGGCGTTTGCGGACGTCCCGCTCGACGGGAAGATCATCGTCAATGTGGCCAAAGGCATCGAGCTCGGCAGCGGCAAGCGGATGTCCGAAGTGCTGCTCGAATCCCTTCCCGGCCTCGCCCTTTCGCAGGTCGCCGTGCTCTACGGGCCGAGCCATGCGGAGGAGGTGGCGCATGAACAGCCGACGACCGTCGTGGCCTGTTCCACATCGGAAGCGACAGCAAGAGCGGTGCAGGAGGCATTCCACAACCGCTTTTTCCGCGTCTACATCAACACCGATCTGGTGGGCGTCGAGATTGCGGGTTCGGTCAAGAACATCATTGCCATCGCCGCAGGCATCTCGGACGGCCTGGGGTTCGGCGACAACGCCAAGGCGGCCATCATCACCAGGGGACTTGCCGAAATATCAAGGCTCAGCGCCCGTCTCGGCGCCGATCCGGTGACCATGTCCGGGCTTTCAGGCATTGGCGACCTGGTCGTGACCTGCCTTTCCAGGCACAGCCGCAACCGTTATGTCGGCGAGCAGATCGGCAAGGGGCGGAAGCTTGACGAGGTGATCAGCGAGATGAACATGATCGCCGAAGGGGTGCTCACGTCGAGGGCCGTGGCCGAGCTCTCGTCGCGGCTTGGCGTCGAGATGCCCATCACCCGGGCCGTCTACGAAATGCTCTTCGAAAACAAGCCGGCCCAGCAGGCGACCCTGGACCTCATGACCAGGGAGCCGAAGTCCGAAAACTACTGACGGCGTTTCGGCTGCAGGTACCAGACCGCCCTTCCTCCACCCTGTTTGGCATCACTCCAGTGTTTTCCCGGCAGATCAAGCCGCAGGACGCTGCCGGTCTCCATCTGCCCGATCTTTCTTCCGGACAGCCATGAGGCGTAAATACTGATCGTCGGGTTGTGGCCGAAGATCATCGCGGTCGTGATATTACGGGGCAGCCCCCGGACGATTCCATCCAGCGTATCGACGTCTCCACTGTAGATTCCCGCTTCCAGCCGGATCAGCTCATGCGCCGATCCCATCCGGTCGGCGAATATGCCTGCCGTTTCGAATGCCCGCCTGGCGGGGCTGGATATCAGGAGATCCGGCTGGATCCCCTGTTCGAGAAACCGTCCGGCCATCTCTTCGGCCTCAAGGTTTCCCCGGTCGCTGAGCGTCCGTTCGAAATCGGAGCCGTTGCTGTTCCAGCCAGCGTTGGCATGGCGTACCAGGATGAGGGTTTTCATCGGGGGGTGATAATGGTGCGTTGTTTTAATGCCATGATGCGTCGGAACGATGCCTCGATCCTTTCCGGGGTGACGGTACCCTGTTCGACGAGTCTCCTGACGACACCTGCCGCTTTCTCTGCGATTTCCGGGTCGTAGGCGGAGACGTTGTTGCCGAAGATCATCACGTCCACGCCGGCGTCGATGGCCAGCCGGATCGCTGTCTCCAGGCCGTAGAGCCCGGAGATCGCCCGCATCTGCATGTCGTCGCTGATCACCACGCCCCTGAATCCGAGCTTTTCGCGCAACACCCCGCTGATGACGGCCTTGGAGAGGGTTGCCGGATACAGGCTGTCCAAACCCGCGTTGAACACGTGCGCCGTCATCACCGGATCGTCATAGCCTTCGCGGATGAGTCGACGGTAAGGGTCCAGCTCATTGTTCGACCAGGTGGCGGTAATGTCGGTGAAACCCGTGTGCGTGTCGGTCGTCGAACTGCCGTGGCCGGGGAAATGCTTCAGGACAGGCACGATGCCGAAGCCGCGGAAGGTGTCGGCAAAGATCCGGGCGTTGCGGGCCACCTCGTTCGGATGCTTCGAAAAGCTTCGTCCCAGGCGTCCGATGACCGGGTTGTCGGGGTTGCTGTTCAGGTCGACGACGGGAGCAAGGTTCATGTTGATCTTCACTCCCCTGAGCGCGTCTGCCGTATGGCCGGCAGCCAGTCTCGTGCTGTCCCGGTCGTCGAGCTCTCCGAGGTGGGCTGCCGACACGCCCGGAGGAAATCCCCGGACGGGCTTGAGGCGGCAGACGCGGCCACCCTCCTGGTCAACGGCGATGAAGAGCGGGATAGGGGCCATTGCCTGCAGTGCCGAGGTCAGTTTCGCGAGCTGTTCCGGGGACTCGATGTTGCGAACCGGACTGGCCGACGGCACGTCGTAATCGAACAGCACCACGCCACCGATGCCGCGCATGCGGATATCGGCTTCAAGGCGGGGCTCGCTTTTCGCGTCGAGCCCCCTGAACCCGATCATCAGCATCTGGCCGATCTTGAGCGAAAGGCTGTCCGGCCGATTCGGGGCCCCCTCTGCGGGAACGCCACACAGCAGGATGAACGTCAGGAGGAGGACTAACCTTTTCATCGAGGGTAAAAAGTAATGATGTAATCCCGGGTCCCGCGAGCGGCCGGAGCGCATCAGGCCGTTCGCGGGGGGCGCTTCAGGCCGCCTTTTTCGTCATGACGATGCTTTCGCCCTGGAAACCGATTTCGACGGTATCGCCTTCATCGACCACTCCGGCCAGGATCATCTCCGACAGGCGGTTGGTGATCTGGCGCTGCATGACCCGTTTCAGCGGCCGTGCGCCGAAGGCCGGGTCGAAGCCGGTTCTGGCCAGCCACAGGACCGCCTCTTCGGTGATGGTGAGCGTGATCCTCTGGCGCATGGCGAGTTCCCTGATGCGGTTGAACTGAATGGTGACGATCTCCTTCAGGTTCTCCCGCGTCAACGGCGTGAAGAGGATGATTTCGTCGATGCGGTTCAGGAACTCAGGCCGCACCTGCTGCTTGAGCAGCAGGAAGAGCTTCTCCTGCAGTCCGGCCAGCAAGGCTTCCGACGGTGCGCCGTCGACGCTCTCCATCTCTGCCTGGATCAGTTGCGCGCCGATGTTGCTGGTCATGATGATGATGGTGTTCTTGAAGTTCACCGTGCGGCCCTTGCTGTCGGTCAGGCGGCCGTCATCGAGGATCTGCAGGAGGACGTTGAACACATCGGGGTGCGCCTTCTCGATCTCGTCGAGCA
>JAAXXR010000090.1 GCA_013334335.1 Chlorobiaceae bacterium | reverse complement strand
GCTTGTTTTGCCCCCCCGGGCCATCAACGCTCCGCCGGCGACCGCCGCAGTGCTTTTCCCCCGGGAGCCAGGAGGGTAGCGCACGCCGGAGCATGCGAAGCGTTCAGTGGCATGACGCGCAGCTCGCCTTTGTGTTGCGGTGGAGTTCGTCATCCGGCGCCTGGCTGCTCATCATGTCGCCGCCGCTCCAGCCCCGGCCGGAATCCTGCGCTGTTGCGTCGGGCTCCTCAGGCTCTGCCTGGCGGGACGCGATGAACGGCAACGCTTCCCGGCTCTCCCCGTCGCTTTCGAAATGGTGCCGATGGTGACGCGCATGATCGGCCGTCGTCGCCGGCTCCGGGAATTCAATCCCTTCACGTGAGCCCGAAGTCTGCTTCCCGATGCCCAGGATACCGGAAAACGGCTGGATGCGAGCGTGGGTGCCTATCGCGATGAAACTGGTCAGCAGGATGGTGACCAGCAGCTCCTTGTGACGCAACCCCCTTTCGGTGGAGCGTTTTTTCAGGTACGAGAAAAAGGCTTCCCGATTGATGGAGAAGAGGTGGAACAGCGAAAGCAGCGCAAAAGCGTATCCGAAGATGATGTGCTGACCAAGCCATGCAGGCTTGGTCAGCCCGGCGAACTCCGACACGCGTCCAGACGTTGTGCCGGCCGGAAATAGATAGAGGATCACGCCCGAGGCGAGCAGCGTGAACAGGGAGAGGAACAACCCGAAGCTTGTCAGCATTCGCCAACTGAAATTTTTTTTCATCGTATCTGTCCGTTGAACATCATTGTCGGAGACTCATACAGGTATTGACGCCCGAAGGATAAAAAACAAGCGCGACCACTCCCCCTTCGACCAAAAAGGAGGGGGACGTAAGTGACTGAGGTAAGAAACTCCGATAGTACTGTTTTCAGACAGATACGAGCCGACTTCCGGATATAAGGGGGGAAACGCGAAAGCGATGGGACGCACCCGAGCGAAGTTTGGACTTCGGGATCAGCCAATTTTCGATCGGGCGTAGCCCGGAGACTCCCCCTCGGCCAGCAAGGGGAGTGGGGCAAAACCAAACAGGGCCAGGAATGATCCTCACCCGATGATGGTGACGCAGTCGGGGTTCCTCGGTGGCGTTTCGGGCCATGGGCCAGCCGGGTAGCCGAACACAGCGGCGGCATAAGGTTCGTGGTTTTCCGGGAAGTCGATGCCGAGTTCCCGGAAGATCTCCTTTCCCCTTTCGGATGCGTGGAACATCATGACTGCGTGGGTCCAGCAGCTTCCGATGCCAAGCGAGGTGGCGGCGAGCAGCATGTTCTCCATTGCCAGGGTGCTGTCGTATTGCGGGGCTATTGCAGTCCGGTCAGCCGTGACGATGACGATCATCGGGGCATGGTAAAAGACACTGAAGCTTTCCTGGGCTGCGATCTCCCTCAGGTATTCGATGGTTGATTCAAGGAAGGCGCTTTTGCAGGCAGTTTCAAGCTTCCGGAGAAGCGCCTGGTCACGGATGACCGTGAAGTGCCATGCCTGCTGGTTCATGGCGCTCGGTGCGTTGCGGCCGGCTTCGAGAATCAGCTCAAGCTCTTCCTGCTTAGGCGGTTCAGGCAGAAAGGAGCGCACGCTACGGCGCTTCAGGATCGTCTGGAATGTCTCGTTTTTCATGATGCGCTATTGGTTGTTGTTCTGGGTTGTTTAGCGGTGATATCCTTAGCGTATTCGGATAGCCTTGCCGGATTTTATCCGTTTGATGCGGATGGCGGCTTTGGTGCTGGCGTTGACAAGGAGGTAGATGTGATTCTTGCCCATCGTGATCTGGCAGTCGCGAACGGTGAGGCTGTCGACGTCAAGGTCAATGGTTTTGCCGGCATCGGCTTTTGCGACAGCTTTGGTGATGATGCCGGGCAACTGGTCGATGTACCTGCCGACCTCGACGTTGAGCTTGGACGCGATGCTGTCACGGACGACGCCGTGCATGACCAGGTCACCGGTGCTGATGACCGGGTTTCCGGTGTCGACAGCGTAGTCGAAGTGATCGATCCTGAGCGAATTGCCGATCATGTCGTAGTGCAACCGGCCGCTGATGACCACATTGCCTTTCAGATCCCGGTCGGTCATGACGGCGATGGAGAGCCCCTTGGACGAGCCGTACGCCCTGACACCCCGGACGGCGATACTATAGCCTTGCTTGCTGAACGTTTTTCCTTTCAGATACCGGTTCAGATGGGCGTTGATCTCCTCGAAAGGGATGAATGCAAAAAAGTTGATGTCGGAGAGGGATTGGGTTTTCTCCCGCTCTATCCTGCTGAACTGGGGCAGGGGGTTCGGCGGTTTCATGGAGGTCGTGTCGGTCAGCATACGCATGGTCGCTTTGATGCGGGTCGCGCAGACAATTTTCTCCCTGCGCAGGGAGACTTTCCCGTCAATCTCGCTGCAACGGAAGCGAAGCCATATCAAGGAGGGTTTTCTGCTCACGAGGATGGGGTCCTGGAGGTCCATCCAGATATCGGAAATGGTGGGTTTGAGATCAGCAGCCTTGTGTAGTTCACGGTCGAGCATCGCCGTGAGACCTTGGCTCTTGTGATTGAGCAGGGTATCCATCTTTGCGGTAAGATTTTTCCGAATGAAACCGATTTTGACGACAGGCTCCTCCATCCATTCGACCTTGCGAATTCTGAACCTGGTTACGAGTTTCCATTGCCTGTCGATGTCTACCGGTGTCGAGAGGGTGATCAATGCCCGTGCGCGGACCGGCTTGACCAGCAGCTTTGCAAGCGTTTTTCCGACCCTGCTGTCGATCAATCGGGCCTCGGCCGTCAGGGGGAAGGTGCAGATGAGTTCCCGGCCGGTTGAACGGATGACGATAGGCTCTGTTCTGCTCAGTGACAATGCGACCGACTCCTTTTTTTTCTCTTGAAGCCAAATCGTCGTCTTGAGGAATTCACCTTGAGTTTTGCCGTTGAGGTATGACTCGAGCACCGAAAGCTCGATGTTGATTGGCAGGTTGAAGGTTGATGGTGGCCGTTCCAGAGAAATGTCCTCTTTGAGGGGCTCCGGGGGCCGGACCTTCAGGACTTCATGGGTGTTGTAGAGCCACAGGGCGAGGACAGCGAGAACGACGACGGTACCTGCGATGATGGGTGCCTTGCGTGACATGGGTTTTCCGGTGGATCCGTCTTTCATGAAACACGGTCAGTTTGGTTCCGTGCATTTTCCCCCCGGAAATAATGGGGCGGCTGTTGTTCTATGATAGATATTCTTCGAGCTATCTGCAAGTATTTACGAAATCGATACTTGCTCATGGCGCCAGGCTTTTGCGGCGCGATTTTATGGCGATTCGACTGGGGTGCCGCTCGTTCTGGCGTCAGCGCAATGTAAGGATCCGTGATGTATGGTATTGTAATAGTCTTTTCCTATATTTTCACGGACGTGTGGTGCAACGGGTAACCTGACCGCTCGCCACGATTCCGGCTCGCATTTTGACCCCCGATAACCATGCCGTATATCCTGCCTCGAACAGATTTCGAGTTCACCATCCCGATTGCGTGGCGCTCAGTCACCAATAGGTGCGGCTCCGAAGGAGTTGGTGCTGTTGACCCGTGCTCAACCGGGTATGGCATGGCGCGACTCTCTTCCGGACACTCGATTGACCGTGGATCTCTCAGGAGATGCGCTGAAAATCCAGGCATCGGTATGGGCAATCGGTGCCCGATTCCTTGTCTTTTCCAATCGCCCGGACGATCTCTGCGCCAGCGGGACGGCGTCAAGGACGGGCAGGTCGGATGAGGGAGTTTATCAATAACGCCTGGACCTGGCTTTTCTGTATCGGCGGCACCTATCTGACCTGGGAGATGTGGCGTTACGATCCGGCCAGGGAAACCCCAAAGAACAAACGCTGATCCCGCCGTTCCCGCGCGAAAATGGTCGCTGCGTCAAGCATCGTTCTATAATTCCTGGAAGCTTCCAGCCTCACCTGCAAAAGGCTTTTCATGCTTCCCGGCAACCGCTTTCCTCCGTGGCGTCGTATCCTTGTTGTCCAGAGGAGCGGTACAACGCTCGTCCACCCGCCACAACTTATTTCGCGCGACGCCTCCCTTTCTGGTAGTTCAGACGTTGCCTACGCGAAGCGACAGCGGCCAGGTGATCTGGCGGGTTGAAGCGGGATCACCCCATTCGGCGTGAAGTTGCGCATGGAAATCGGCGATGGCTTGACGGCCCCGTGCTTTTTCCAACGCGTTGACGGCAGACCAGGTGCAGATAAACCCCGGCAGTTCCGGCAGGCTCCAGGTTCGCTTTATCGCCAGTTCTGGGGCGGCAACTTCCTGAAACGGAAAGTAAAGGTCCCGATAGCCATTCTCCACATGGCGGCGCTCAGGCGGCCAATATGGCTCCACCGTGTCGTCGTAGAACTCCCTGACGATCCGGTCCGCCTCATCGCCTTCGACACCAACAACACCATAGGTGACCAGAGCCCC
>JAAXXR010000002.1 GCA_013334335.1 Chlorobiaceae bacterium | reverse complement strand
CCGACCGGCGGACATTGACCGATCCAACAAAAAAAGCGGCAAAAGCCGCTTTTTTTGTTGGCAGGTGACCCCCATTCACCTGCCGAGCCTCACTGGCGCGAGACATTTCTTGACAATTCAACAGTAGTGGTGCAAGAAGCCTGCCAGTTGGCAGACGCTTTCCTGGAACTGCTGTAAACCTTTACCCAGCAACGCTTTTCAGACACAACCACCCGAAGGCCCGCACGCATGGCTGTTTCGGCATGTCTCAATTCGACGCAAAGGTGTCTCATAAAGAAATACAACCAGCAAAAAATGAAACCGTGGAATGATGGGTCCGCTTCATGGAGCTACTGCTCATCTGAACGGTACTGAAGTCGGAAAAGAAGCGTGGTATACAACAAAAAAAGCGGCAAAGCCGCTTCTTTTGTGGACAGGTGTCCCCCATTTCACCTGCCCAGTCTCGCTTGCACGAGACAGCTCATCTATAGGTAGCTATGACTCAAGATACCCGTTCCGGCCCTTGCCTGGAACGATAAAACCCTGTCAACGTTGCTGAACAACAACCTATCATAAAATTTGGTCTGCATGAAAAAGCGGCTTGAGACCGCTTTTTAGTGAACAGGTGTCCCCCATTTCACCTGTTCCGCCTTACTTGCGCAAGACGTTACTGTGCAGACCAATAATAATTGTGCAATATGTATGCCAGAACACAGAATAAAACACCAACGCAGTTATGTATAACAATTACATGTACTTATAGGAAATGTATATAAATGTCAATGTATCCCTGAGTGCAACAAATAATCTCAATGTGAGAATATTTGTTTTATTATGAGACAATTATCGCAATATGAGACAACCGGGACATCAGAAGGCCTGACTGACATTCAGAGGGCAGGCTCTTCGTGAGTGACACAGTGGATGGCGCCCAGCCCCCAGATCAGGTCACGACAGTCGATACCGACGACTTCGCGGCCGGGAAAACAGCTCTGGAGCGTCTCGATTGCACGGCTGTCGTGAGCGCAACGATAGGTCGGCACCAGGACCGCGGTATTGGCGATATAGAAGTTGGCGTAGCTTGCCGGAAGGCGCTCGCCGTCATAATAGAGCGGGTCCGGCATGGGCAGCCTGACTATCTCGAGAGGGCGACCGTCGAGGCCGGTAAAGCCCTGCAACCGGCGAAGGTTATCTTGCAGCGGCGCATAGTTCTCGTCGGACGGATCATCCTCGACAGCGGTGACCACCGTCGATGCCCCGACAAAACGCGTCATATCGTCGACATGCCCGTCGGTATCGTCCCCCGCAATGCCATCGCCAAGCCACAGCACCTTGCGGATGCCGAGGTACCGGCAAAGGCGCTCCTCGATCTCCTCACGACCCAACGAGGGGTTCCTGTTCGGGTTGAGAAGGCACGCCTCGGTGGTCAGGAGCAACCCTTGGCCGTTCACATCGATCGCGCCGCCCTCGAGCACCATACCGGGCGACACTCGAGGCAGGTGCTGGATCTCGGCCACCCTCGACGGCACGGCGTCATCGTCGTCGTAGGGCTCGTATTTACCTCCCCATGCGTTGTAGTCCCAGTCAAGGATCACCTTGTCGCGCCGCCCATCCTGATCCCGGAATACATAGTTTGGGCCATGGTCGCGGCACCAGGCGTCATTGGTCGGAATACGATGATAATGTATCCGTTTCGCAAAGTGGCCTTCGGGATCCCGAAGTTCCATATGCCGTCGGGCCTGAGACTCCATCGCTTCGTCGAGCACATTGATGTTGACTTGCTCGGAGCGGCTGAGCTGGAACGCGAGCTCAGCGAACACGGCAGGAACCGGCTCGAATTTACCCGGCCACGACTCAAGCTTGTGCGGCCACGAAAGCCATGTGGAGGTGTGGTGGGCCCATTCGGGCGGCATGCAGTATCGGGCTTCGGTCATCGGGACTCCTCGTGAACAATGACGGTTATGTGGTATGACTTGCCGACTCCGCTTCAATACGCAAAATGCGCTGAAGCACGGGCGGATGCGAATAGTTCAGAAATACGTAGAAAGGATGAGGGGTCAGGTTCGAAAGGTTCGAACGTGAAAGCTTTTTGAGGGCTGTGGCAAGCGCCCTGCCCCCGGCGAAGGTGGTCACGGCAAACCGGTCTGCCTGAAACTCGTGCCGTCTCGACAGCATCTGCAGGAGCACGGAAAGCACAAACTCGACCGGAGTGTACAGGAGCATGAAAAAAAGCAGGCTGGCATATACCGATGTCTCCTGCATGAAAAAGGCGTCGAACAGCATCCTGTTGTTCATGAACTGGGAGAGCAGGAAAAAAACCATGCCGAGATTGAGCGTGCTGAGGAGCATGGAGACCAGGATGTGTCGCTTGCGGAAATGACCGATCTCATGGGCAAGCACGGCTACCAGCTCATCTTCGGTGTGGTTCGAAATAAGGGTGTCAAACAGCGCGATGCGCTTGTGCCGGCCGAATCCGGTAAAAAAGGCGTTGGCCTTCGACGAGCGCTTCGATCCGTCGATGACGTAGATGCCGGCGAGGGGAAAGCGGACACTCGCGGCATAGTGCATGATGGACTCCCTGAGCGAGCCATCCTGAAGCGGGGTGAACTTGTTGAACATCGGCATGATGAGGCTCGGCGCCACATACTGCAGCAGGAGGCTGAACAGCGTCACGCCGGACCAGACCCAGAGCCAGGCATACGGCCCGCCGTGCTCGAAAAACCAGATGATGAGTGCGAGTAGCGGCGTACCGAGCAACATGCCGAGCATCATGGCTTTCAGCATATCGGTGACGAAAACGCGAGGCGTGGTCTTGTTGAAACCGAAACGCTCTTCGAGGATGAAGGTTTTGTACACCCTGAAGGGCAGCGCGGTAAGCGACTGGAGCATAAGGAGCGCACCGGTATAGAGGACGCCGGTGGGCACCGTATCGAAACCGAATCCCCTGACGAACCGGTCGAGATGATCGAAGCCGCCGGAGAACCAGAAGAGGAGGAGCAGCAGAAGGTCGGCAGAAGCCTCAGCGAGCGAAAAGCGCGTCGTGGCCCGGAGATACTCCTGTGAGCGGCGATAGGCGTCATCCTCGTAAACGCCTCGAAACGCTTCGGGAATCTCCGGCGAAGCGGCCCTGAGGTTCAGGAGGTCTGCGACGAACCTGACCATGTAGGTGCCGACGAGGGTCAGTAAAATGAGAAGGCCGAAAATATTCATGCGTATCAGGATTATTCGTCGATCCAGCGGCGGGTAAGGTCGCCGAACGAGTCCACCCTGCGGTCACGCATGAACGGCCAGTGCGAACGGTAAAACGAGATGCGCGACAGGTCGCAGTCGGCGTAGAGAATCTCCTCCCCTGCATGGCCGGCTTCGGAGATCACCTGTCCAAACGGGTCGGAGACGAAACTGTTGCCCCAGAATTCGAGCTCCCCTTCGATGCCGGCACGATTGGCCGCCGCAATGAAGACTCCGTTGGCGACGGCATGGCCGATCTGAACACTCTTCCACGCCTGTCGCTGTGACGCCCTGACGGCGGCCGAACCCTCTGATGCCGCCCAGCCGATGGCCGTGGGGTAGAAGATGATATCCGCGCCATGCAGGGCGGTCAGCCTCGCCGCTTCCGGGTACCACTGGTCCCAGCAGATCAGCACGCCGATATTCGCATAGCGGGTCCTGAACATCCGGTAACCCAGGTCGCCGGGAGTGAAATAGAATTTCTCGTAGAAACCGGGGTCGTCCGGGATGTGCATTTTGCGGTACTTGCCCAGATAGCTGCCGTCGGCATCGATGACCGCGGCGGTATTGTGGTAAAGCCCTTTTGCCCTCGCTTCGAACAACGACGCCACAATGACCACCTCGAGTTCCCTGGCGAGCTCCTGCAGGATGGCGGTCGATGGGCCGGGTATCGTCTCGGCATATCCGAAAGGCTCATACGCCTCGGTCTGACAGAAGTAGGGCGTTGTGAACAGCTCCTGAAGGCAAACGATGCGTGCCCCGCCAGCTGCGGCCTCCCTGATGCGGCCGACAGCTTTTTCAAGGTTTTCGGCCGGGCTCTGCCGGCATGACATCTGAACGAGCGCGAGACGGACGGGGTGGGAATGCATGACTATGGAGTGATTGAGTGGATAATCAGCCCGGCGGAGAAAAGCAGGCCATGCAGAGTCAGCACCTTGCCCGTGCCGGCGAGTACCATATTGAGCTCTCTTCCCTCCGACCGGTAGAGCTTGCGCACCATGCCGACGGCGAGAGGCAGGCTGAGGAGCGAAAGAAGGCACCAGACGGAGTAGCCTGCGTGGACCATGAAAAAGGGGACGGCGTAAGCGACGACGGCGAGCAGGACGTAGAGCATCCGGGCCCGGGCAGCACCGATGCGCGCCGGCAGCGTCATTTTGCCTACCCTCCGATCCGTGTCGATGTCCCGGATGTTGTTGACCAGGAGAATGTTGACCGAAAAGGCCCCTGGCGCCGCAGCGGCCACAAGCACCGGCATCGGCAGGGCGAGCGCCTGGACGTAATAGGCGCCACCCACGGCAACAAGTCCAAAAAAGATGAAGACGAACACATCCCCGAGTCCCGAATAGGCGATGGGAAAAGGCCCACCGGTGTAAGCCCAGGCGAAGAGCATGGAGAGCAGCCCGATGAGCAGTATCGGCCAGCCGCCGATCCAGACCAGGGAGAGCCCCAGGAGGAATACGGAGATCAGGAGCACCGCCGATACGCGGATCATGGTTTTTTCACTGATGATACCCGCAGCAACGGTCCTGGTGGGACCAAGCCGTTCGCTGGTGTCCGCTCCCTTTCGGAAATCATAGATCTCGTTGATGAAATTGGTCGCGACCTGGATACCGAGCGCGCAGACGAGCGCGACCAGCGCCGGAACGGGGCTGAACGATTGGTCGGCGGCAGCAAGCGCCGATGCAAGCACGACCGGAATGGCGCCTGCGGGGAGGGTCCTGGGCCTGATGGCCAGCATCCATGCCTGTAGGGCCGAAGGAGTTGTGATAACAGTGGTTGGCATGCCGGTTACTGCGGGTTGTTCTCTCTGGATTTCCTGACGCTGCTGAACACCGTCCGGATCTTCTCTCCCGGTTTGATGTAGGAGAGGCTGTGCCGCACCGCCATGGTGGCTTCGCTGAGGCCGGTCTGGATGATCTTGAGCTTGCCGGGATAATAGGCGATGTCACCGGCCGCGTACAGGCCATCGACCGAAGTTTTCATATGGGTATCGACCACGAGCGCATTCTCGTGAAGTTCGAGATCCCATCCGGCCAGCGGCCCGAGGTTGGATTTGAAGCCGATCAGGATCAGCAGGCGATCGGTGTCGACGGTCATCTCGTTGCCGGTGCGAGATCTGAGTTTCAGGCCCCTGAGTTCGCCGTTTTCGACATCAAGGGTTCTGACCTCGGTGTCGAGATATACCGCGATCCTGCCTGCCGCCTTTGCCTCGAGCACCTCATGGGCTGTTTTGCCATGGCCCTGGAACTCGTGACCGCGATGTGCGAGCGTTACCGTCCTGGCGACATTCATGAGCCCGACGGCCCAGTCGAGAGCCGAGTCTCCACCTCCGACGATGACGACCTTGCGATCCCTGAAATCGTTCACCGACCTGACGGAGTAGAACACCGAAGAACCGACAAGGTGGCTGATGTCGCCAAGCTGCGGGAGTGTCCTTGGCTCGAAAGCGCCGAGTCCGGCAGCAATCAGCAGCGCACGTGAACGGTAGACTCCGCCGGTATTTGTTTCGGTTTCGAAGGTGCCATCCCCGAGCTTGGTGTACTTCGTGACGGTTTCGCCGAGCACGACATCGGGATTGTAACGTTCAGCCTGTTTCCAGAGGCTCTCCACAAGCGTGATGGCCGGAACTTCCGGAAAACCGGCAACATCGTAGATATGTTTTTCCGGATAAAGGGCTGCAAGCTGGCCGCCGAGTTGCGGCATGCTCTCGATGATCCGGCAGCTGATATTGTTCATGCCGCACTGGAACGCCGCGAAAATGCCGGTAGGCCCGCCACCGATAATGGTCAGGTCCCTCATGTCCAGATGGTCGGTCATGTCGTTGTGGATATCGAACATCGTAGTGTGTACCTTGAAAGTGTTAGCCGAAACGCCCGGGAGTCAGTTGCGATCCGACTTTTTCAGGTAGATCATCCCTTCCGGATCGACCATGCCATAGAGGATGGCGATCAGATGGCCGCTTTCATCAAGCTCGTGGATCTCGACATGGACGGCATCCTGTTTGATAACCTGATCGCCGGCGTCGTTCTTGAAATAGAATGTGGCCATGACACCTCCATGGGGTGTCGGCCCTTCGAACCGGTAGGTACCGTCCTCAAGCTCGTCGAGGGCGCAACCGGGAGTGGCGGTTTTGATCGGACAGCTGGCGCACTGTGAGTAAAACCCCTCTTCCGATTCGGCATAGTCGCAAATAGGGAATTTCATATTGCTTTTCTCCTTTTATCTCGTAGCTGCTTGTGAGGGCTGCACCGCTGAAAGCCTGAAGAAGCTCCGGCCAGTTCCGGCGGAGCCTGGTCTCCGTAACGGGCGTTCTGGCCAAAACCGGTGCTTGCAGGAGCTGCAAGGCATGCAGGACGGGTCCTGAAACGAACTGGCAGGCAGCGCCTGGTGAATGCGGCCCAAATATAACACCTTTAATATATTGTTGCAGATTCAAAGTTTTGTGATTTCTTAAGAGCGTTGCTATTCTGTCAGCATCGACATTTTTGATTTTATAACAGACCTCCACACGATGTTAGCCAAAAGGATCATACCCTGCCTCGACGTCCGCGACGGGCGTGTCGTCAAGGGCATAAATTTCGAAGGACTCAGAGACGCCGGATCCATTCTGGAACAGGCCAGGTTCTACAACGAGGAACGGGCCGACGAGCTCGTATTCCTCGATATTTCGGCATCGCTCGAATCCCGAAGGACAACGTTGGAAGAGGTGCTCAAAGTTTCCGGCGAGGTCTTCATCCCCCTGACGGTCGGTGGTGGCATCAGTTCGGTTGACCGGGCCCGTGACGCATTCCTTCACGGCGCCGACAAGGTTTCGGTGAACACGGCAGCCGTCAATGAGCCCGAGCTGATTTCGCGGATTGCCGAAAAGTTCGGTTCACAGGCGGTGGTCGTAGCCATCGACGTCAAGAAGGTCGGTGGCGAGTACATCGTCCATACCCACTCCGGGAAGAACTCGACGGGCATCGAGGCTGTGGAGTGGGCCCACCGGGTACAGAGTCTGGGAGCCGGCGAGATCCTGCTCACCAGCATGGATCGCGATGGCACCAAGGAGGGGTATGACAACGAGATCCTGGCCAGGATCTCGACCTCGGTGCACATCCCGGTCATCGCTTCGGGAGGAGCCGGAAACCTCGAACATCTCTACGAGGGCTTCACCAAGGGCCAGGCCGATGCGGCCCTGGCTGCGTCGATTTTCCATTTCCGCCAGTATTCTATCCGCGAAGCCAAGGAGTATCTGCGGGACAGGGGCATCGCCGTCAGGCTTTGAGCAGTGACGGGTGGGCCCCGCTCGTGACCTCGTCGCGAAAACCGCGCCATCCGGGCCACGAACGCCGGTCACCGGGAGTCATCGCATCCGTGGTTTTCAGCGGTTCCAGCGGAGCTTCAGCAGGGGAATGTGCAGCAGGATCGGTATGGTCAGCAGATACGCGAACATGCCCGCCGCGTCCGCGACAAGATCCATCAGATCAGAACGCCGCCAGGGAATAAAGGACTGTTCGTACTCGATCAGCATCCCGAATCCCATAAGCATCGCCATCTTGGTGATACCGAATCGCGAATCGGGAAAAGAGAAATCGGCAAGCATTGCAAGCACGTAAAAGGCAAGAAAATGAAGAATCTTGTCGCCACCCTCCACATGGGGGTTGATCGGATGGCTCACCACCGCCTCGTACATGATGAAGCCCACTGAAACGAGAAGGAGCACCTTGGCCACGGAAATCAATCTGCTTCGCGTCATAACACCCATCTTCATCCTGTTGTAGATTTTAAACATCCATCCCCCGCCCGTAACCGTAAGGGTTCGCCTCGACCCGGGCACAGCAGGGAGCGTTTCCGTTATCTCTGCGCGTTGGCTACATTAAGGAAAAACTTCACCTGCGGCTTCAGCCGTGTTCGGCGCTTCACCCACGTTTGACCCATCATCATGCATACGTTCTTCTCCTCCACCCGCTGGCTCCTGCTCCTGGCCGTAGCGGGCTCGTTCATCGCCGGCACAAGCATGCTGGTTTTCGGCGGCTACTCGGTATTCCGCCTCATCAACGACCTCCTGCTGACCGGAGATTTCAGCGGCAAAGCGGCTAAAATGCTTGCCCTCGGCTTTATCGAGACCATCGACCTTTTCCTGCTCGGCACCGTCTTCCAGATCATCGCGCTTGGCCTCTACGAGCTCTTCATCGACGACAAGATCCCGGTTCCCGACTGGCTCGTCATCCATACTCTCGACGACCTGAAAAAGAAACTCATCGGCGTCATCGTCGTCGTCATGGCCGTAGTATTTCTTGGACATGTCGTCAACTGGCACGGTGAGCAGGAGATCATATGGATCGGCGCAGCCATCTCGCTGGTCGTTTCCGCCCTGACCTGGTTCCTCTCCTCAGGCAAGAAGTGAAGGGGTTGCGCGTGGCTGCGCGTGCAGAAGCGCACCTGGCCTCATTCAGTACCACTTCCGCGACCGGTAAAACCAGATGATCCCGGTGAAGGTTATCGCCATCACGCCCAGCACGGCGAAGTAACCCCATCGCCATGCAAGTTCAGGCATATAGCGGAAGTTCATCCCATACACGCCGGCGATGAACGAGAGTGGCATGAATATGGTCGCGATCATGGTCAGGAATTTCATCACTTCATTCATCCGGTTGTTGACCGCCGCCAGCCATGTTTCATGCATGCCGGTGACAATGTCCCTGAACACCTCAATGGTGTCGATAACCATGATGACATGGTCATAGACATCCCGGAAGTACAGTTCGACTTCATCGCCGATCACGGCAAAATCGTCCCGGGTGATGCGACCAATGGCCTCCCGCAACGGCCATACCGACTTGCGCAGGATGATCAGCTCACGCTTGAGCGTATAGATCGATCCGAACACCGTACTGTTGTAATTATCCATGAGCTCACCTTCGAGCCGGTCGATGGTGTTCTCGATCTCTTCGAGAGTCGACAGGTAGTGGTCAACCACGGCATCACAGAGTGCATACACGAGATAGTCCGCGCCGTGCTTCCTTGGCTTGCTGAGTACGGAACCGATTCTCTGCCGCAACGGGTCGAACATGTCGCCGCTCTTTTCCTGGAACGTGAGCACGAACCCCTCCCCGACGACGATGCTCAGCTGTTCTCGTGACATACCCCCTGGCTCACCGCTGAACTCAAGCATCTGCAGCACCAGATAGAGATAGCGATCGAAATCCTCGACCTTGGGTCGCTGCCCTGTATGCAGGATATCCTCAAGCGTGAGGGGCTCGATTCCGAAAATATCACCGGCCTTCTCGATGAGCGACGTGTCGTGCAGGCCGTCGATGTTGAGCCAGAGCACGCGGCCGCTCTGGCGTAATGAGCGGCACTCGCCAAGATCCTTGAGCGTGCGTGATTCGACGCCCATCCCATCATAGAGATACACGGTGATCAACGGGCGCTCGATGAGCTTTTCGCCGATATGAATCAGCGACCCTGCCTGCTGACCGACGGTTTTGTTGCGGCTTTTGAGAACCTTTTCGCTGCTCTTCAGCGCAACATCCACAGGCTTCCGGCCCTCGATTTTCTGTCTCTTCTTTTTCATGGGATAACTTCGGCAAACAAGCAGAAAACACAGTTACCGCTGCACACCGCAATGGTCAGCGCTGGCCGGGCATGTGCCACCGCCGCGTTGCCGTGGAACTCCCTGGAGATGCTCGAAGCTGTTGACATCAGCCGATAACGCTCCGCGGAGGCCCCATGAACCGACAGCAGGTCGATGACCTCGTCCGGAACGAACGCACCCCCGTCTTTCGAGGTAGCAGTCGGGGTGGCGGCAGGAATGGCCATGGGGTGCTCTTGAGGGTAACAGGTCGCTGTGTTCATGCAACATACGCAATGCGATACTTCAAAAATAACGTTCGAGGCCGATTTCGCCCTGAAACCGGTCGACAGTCACTGAAAAATCCGGATCAGAGTTTTCACGACTCCCATTGCCAGTCGCGAATCTCCGGCATGTCCTCGCCGTACCTCCTGATATACTCCTTGTGCTCGATGAGCCGGTCCCGGACGAACTGTTTCAGATATGCCGCCCGCTCGGTGAGTTTCGGTACCCGGTCAGCCACATCGGCCACCAGATGAAACCGGTCCAGGTCGTTCATCACGACCATGTCGAAGGGCGTCGTCGTCGTGCCCTCCTCCTTGTAGCCCCGCACATGCAGGTTACGATGGTTTGTCCGCCGGTAGGTCAGCCGATGGATGAGCCAGGGGTACCCGTGATAGGCGAAAATGACCGGCCTGTCGGTGGTGAACAGATCGTCAAATTCGCGGTCGGCCAGGCCGTGCGGATGCTCCTCCTTCGGTTGCAGGGTCATGAGATCCACCACGTTCACCACCCTGATCCTGATATCGGGCGCCATGCGACGCAGGATGCTGACCGCGGCAAGCGTCTCCAGCGTCGGCACGTCGCCGGCACAGGCCATGACCACGTCGGGAGCGCCATGCCCCCGGTCGTTCGATGCCCATTCCCAGATCCCGATGCCGGTCGTGCAGTGCCGAACGGCCGACTCCATGTCCAGCCACTGCCACGCAGGTTGCTTGCCTGCCACGATCACGTTGATGTAGTTGCGCGACCGCAGACAGTGGTCCGTGACCGTCAGCAGCGTATTGGCATCCGGTGGCAGGTAAACCCTGATCACCTCGGCCTTCTTGTTGACGACATGGTCGATGAACCCTGGATCCTGATGGGAGAATCCATTATGATCCTGACGCCAGACGTGCGAGGTCAGGAAGTAGTTCAGCGAGGCGATCGGACGCCGCCAGGGGATTTCGCTGTCGGTGACCTTCAACCACTTCGCATGCTGGTTGAACATCGAGTCCACGATGTGGATGAAGGCTTCATAGCAGGAGAAAAAGCCGTGCCGACCGGTCAGCAGGTATCCTTCGAGCCACCCCTGGCAGGTGTGTTCCGACAGGATCTCCATCACCCGGCCGTCCGGAGAGAGATGTTCGTCGCCAGGCAGGCCACTGGCCATCCAGCACCGGTCGGTCTCCTCGAACAGCTCGCCGAGCCGGTTGGAGGCGGTTTCATCAGGACCGAACACCCTGAAGTTGGCGCTCGTTTCGTTCAGTTTCATGATGTCGCGAAGAAACCGGGCCATCGGCTTCGGAGCTTCCGCCTCAACCGCTCCGGGCGAAGGCACATCAAGCGCATAGTCCCTGAAATCGGGCAGGCGAAGCTCCCTGAGCAGCAACCCGCCGTTGGCGTGCGGGTTGGCGCCCATTCGGCGCGTCCCCTCCGGGGCCAGCTCCTGCAGCTCAGGCCGCAGCACCCCTTCGGCTGAAAAGAGCTCCTCCGGCCGGTAACTCTTCATCCAGGACTCCAGAAGCTTCAGGTGCTCCGGATTCTGCCGTACCTCGCTGAAAGGCACCTGGTGCGAGCGCCAGGTGCCCTCGGCCGGCTTGCCGTCAACCACCTTCGGGCCGGTCCAACCCTTCGGCGAGCGCAAGACGATCATCGGCCAGCGAGGCCGCTCAACCACTCCATGCTGGCGGGCACGCTGCTGGATCTGTGCAATCTCGTCGAAGCAGCGATCAAGCGTCGCGGCCATCGCCTGATGCATGGCGACCGGTTCATCCCCTTCGACGAAGTGTGGCCGGTAACCGTAACCGGTCATGAGGCTTTCCAGCTCCTCACGCGGAATCCGGGCCAGCACGGCCGGGTTGGCGATCTTGTAGCCGTTCAGATGCAGAATCGGCAGCACCGCACCGTCGCGCTTCGGATTGAGAAACTTGTTGCTGTGCCAGGCCGTCGCCAGGGGACCGGTCTCCGCCTCCCCGTCTCCGACCACGCACGCAGTGACCAGCCCGGGGTTGTCGAACACCGCACCGTAGGCATGCGACAGCGCATAGCCGAGTTCACCGCCCTCGTGGATCGAGCCTGGAGTTTCGGGGGCGACATGGCTCGGGATACCTCCGGGGAAAGAGAATTGCCGGAACAGCTTTCTGATGCCCGCTTCGTCGAACGACACGTCGGGGTAGAACTCGCTGTAGGTCCCTTCGAGCCAGACATTGGCGACCAGCGCCGGTCCTCCGTGACCAGGTCCTGCGATATAGACGATATCGAGGTCCCGCTTCCGGATGATGCGGTTCAGGTGCACGTAGATGAAGTTCAGTCCCGGCGTCGTACCCCAGTGGCCCAGCAGGCGGGGCTTGACCTGTTCTGCGGTCAACGGATCCTTGAGCAGGGGATTGTCGAGCAGGTAGATCTGGCCGACCGACAGGTAATTGGCCGCACGCCACCATGCATGCATGAGTTCGAGCTCCTGTGGCAGGAGTGGAAGATTCTCTTCTGGCATGTTCTTCATCGCATCGTTTGTTTCGTTTGATGGGCACACTTCGTGCAGCGCGCGGTGAGGTTCACCTCGTTTCGAGAACCTTCCTGGTCTGGCGCACGATCGTCAGTTCCTCGTTGCTCTTCATGACTTTGACGCTCACCGGGGAACCCTCCTGCGAGATGACCATAAGATTATCCCGGTTTTTCAGGGCGTCGATCCGTATGCCGAGAAACTCCAGTCCCGAGCAGATTCGGCGACGCACGTCGAACGCCTGCTCTCCGATGCCTCCGGTAAAGACGAGCAGGTCGAGTCCGCCAAGCACCGCCGCCAGGGCTCCGATCTGCTTGCGTACGTGGTAACAGAAAAGCTCAACTGCGGCGTGGGCCGGTTCACTGGATTTTTCGGCTTCGAGAAGATCCTTCATGTCGTTGCTCAGCCCCGACACGCCAAGCATCCCGGACTTCCGGTTCACCAGATCCCTGATGGCGTCAGGGGTCATACCCCGGTTCTGCATCAGATAGAGGATCACACCCGGATCAAGATCACCGGTCCGGGTGCCCATAACCAGCCCGCCCGCCGGAGAAAACCCCATGGTGGTATCGATGCTCCTGCCGTCCCGCACGGCCGCCATGCTGGCCCCGTGGCCGAGGTGTGCAAGGATGAGCCTTCCCTTGCGGGCGAACTGGTCGCGACCGGCAGCCAGCTCTGCGAGCAGATATTCGTAGGAAAGTCCGTGGAAACCGTAACGACGGACACCTTCGCGCCGGAAGGGCTCGGGAAGTGGATAGATACGGGCCGGAGCAGGCATGGTGGCATGAAAGGCGGTATCGAAACAGGCTACCTGGTAAACGCCTGGATAGACCCAGCCCGCATGCCTGATGGCATTCAGCGCCTGGGGGAGATGCTCAGGGGCGTAGGGAATGAGTTCGGCAATCGACGAGATGAGTTCCGGGCATATCTTTTCGGCAGCGGTGTAGCGGGGGCCGCCATGGACAATCCGGTGGCCTACGGCATCGGGCAAACCTGGCCCGTGGGCAAGAAACCACGAAAAAACCTGCTTGCACGCCGCCTCATGGTCAGGGATCTCCATGCGCCGGCAATCGATAAAACGCCCTTCGGCATCCTTGACCGAAAAGCGGCCGTCCTTGAGGCCGATCCTGGTCAGCGAACCTGAAAGAAGCAGTTCATCCGCAGCGCCGCTCTCGTATAAGGAGAACTTGATGCTCGAAGAGCCGGTATTGACGGCAAGAATAGTGATCACAGGCCTCATGAAAGTTCCTCGGTCATGAAATCGACAAATGGCACCCAGTGGAGAAGTGGTGAACCGTCCATGCCAGGTAAACGTACCCAACATTGAACACTAACCCCAGCCGCCACCGGTTACGTTCCTGCAATCGCTCAGCCGTGATCGTACGATCTGCGGTACGCTCCACCGGCGCTTCGGCAGCGATCAACCGCACCCACAAGGAACAGGCAGCTAACTTATTGTCGTATATGGCATTTCGGATACAGAAAAAAATAGGTACCTTGAAGATGAACGCCGAAATGAGACACCGTTTCAGAGAAAAGCAACATGCCCGAAGAACAGTTCAGGGAGTTCATCTCGACAGAGCAAATTGCCGACCGGGTCCGCGAACTCGGCAGAACCATCACCGAAGAGCTTGCAGACTATGGAGAACTCCTGGTCGTTTGCGTACTGAAGGGAGCGTTCATCTTCACGGCCGACCTGGTTCGTCATATCGGACTTCCCTGCCGCATCGAGTTCATCCGGGCATCGAGCTACGGCTCCCACTGCACCTCTTCCGGCACGGTGCTGCTCACCCACGATCTCACGATCGAAGGCCGTAACGTACTGCTGGTGGAAGATATCGTGGACACCGGCCTGACGCTGGCCTGCATCACCGAAGAGCTGCGGAAACTCAATCCCGCCTCATTGAAAAGCTGTTGCCTGCTTGACAAGCCCTCGGCCAGAAAGAAAGCGGTCAGGCCAGATTACACCGCATTCACCATTCCCGACCTCTTTGTCGTCGGCTACGGATTGGACATGGCCGGAAGGTTCCGGGAGCTGCCATTCATCGGCATACCTGAAACCTGAAAGCGCCATGGGATCGGCACTTCATCACTGCGAAACAGGAGCGGGGCCCCTCTCCTGATCCCGCACTCCCGCCTGACATGCTACATTTTCGTCTGATTTACTCAAACGCACTCCTTTTTTATCCTAATATTTTTAGGAACTTTTTTATATTCACCTTAATTAAAAGTAGTGTAAGGGGTTTAAACCGCAGTTTGCGCATGCCTGAAGGAGTGACCGCTACGCCCGGGGCGATACCGGTGCCATGGATCATCGACACAACCCTCCGGGATGGGGAGCAGGCCCCCGGCGTGGTATTCAGGCCACCGGAAAAAAAACATATCGCCCGGCTGCTCGCTGACGCTGGTGTCGATGAGATCGAAGTCGGATACCCCGCCATAGGAAGCGCAGAACGGAGTGTCATCAGCGAGATCTCCGCCATGAACCTCCCCGTCAGGCTCACCTCCTGGTCACGGGCCAACCGGAACGACATCGATTTTGCCGCAAAATGCGGCACTGAGGCCGTTCATATCAGCTTTCCACTCTCACCGCTCTACCTTGACCTCATGAACAGGGAGTACGCCTGGGTTCAGGAGCAGCTCCACCATCTGGTGAATCATGCCAGGGGGATGTTCAGTTACGTCAGCGTCGGCGGACAGGACGCCACCAGAGCCGGATTGGAACACCTTGAACAGTTCGTCGACGATGCGGTTGCCGCCGGAGCCGACAGGGTCAGGATCGCCGACACCGTAGGCATTTCGACCCCGCTTTCGATCATGGAAATGGCGAACAGACTGCTGGCCCGGACCGCGATAACGCTGGAGTTCCATGCCCACAATGACCTCGGCATGGGAACGGCGAACGCATTTACGGCGCTTGAATCCGGATTCCAGGCGGTGAGCGTCTCCGTGACGGGACTCGGAGAACGGGCCGGCAACGCCTCCCTGGAAGAGCTTGCCGTCGCTCTCGCGATGTCGGGCAAACACGGCTGCCGCATCGACACGTCGAAACTTGCCGAGCTCTGCGACGTGGTATCGGCTGCATCCGGACGGCCGATCCAGGAACAGAAGCCCGTGGTCGGGCGGGCCGTTTTCCAGCACGAGTCGGGAATCCATTGTGCCGCGCTGCTCCGCGAGCCGCTCTCCTATCAACCCTTCCTCCCTTCCCGGGTTGGCCGGAAAAACTTCGAGATGGTCATCGGCAAGCATTCAGGTACGGCGGCCATCAGGGACCATTTCCAGAAAAAGGGTATCGACCTTTCACGCGAAGAGTCACTCGAGGTGCTCGAACTGGTCAGGAGCGCCGCAGAGCAGCACAAGAGGGCGCTTCGCGCGGAAGAACTCGACGCGATACACCAGCGATACCGTAATACACGCATCAACCTACCCCTGTAGTCATGCTCATATCACATCAGCAGGAACAAAGCAGCATCAGCCTTCTCGCGGAAGTGAGCAGGACGGTCAACAACGAAGAGGACATAAGCAAGGTCCTCCGGCTCGTGCTGTTCATCCTGTCGGAGCATATGAATATGCTTCGGGGCATGGTTACCATTCTGAACAGGGACACCAGCGAAATCGTCATCAACGAATCATTCGGACTGACCGAAACGGAGAGCCAGAGAGGCCGGTACAAGATCGGCGAAGGCATCATCGGCAAAGTGGTCAAAAGCGGCAAGCCGGCGATCGTGCCACGAATCAACGAGGAGCCGCTATTCCTTGACCGGACCGGTTCAAGATCGAAGGAAAAGAAGGAGGAACTCTGCTTCATCTGCGTGCCGATCAAGGCCGGAGTCGAGGTGATCGGCACGCTGAGCGCCGACCGGCGGCTCTCGGCGCCTGCCGACAACGGATCGGGCAGGAAAAGCAAAGCCGAGGAGCTCCGCAAAGATACGCTCCAGTACTACGTCGACCTGCTCTCCATCATCGGGGCCATGATCTCGCAGGCGGTAAGGCTCAAGCAGCTCGCCGCAGAAGAGAAGTCGATCTCACCGCGTCCGTCAGCTCCGACCATCCACATTCCGGCCCAGAGCGCTGGCGAAGACGAGATCGACGAGGAGATCGACGAGACCGAACGGCCGGCAAACATCATCGGCAATTCAAAGCCGATGCTCTCGCTTTTCAAGATGATCGACAAGATTGCCCGCACCAGCGCCACGGCCCTCGTCCTTGGTGAAAGCGGGGTCGGCAAGGAGCTCGTGGCCAATGCCATACACTTCAAAAGCCTCAGGGTCGGCAAGCCATTCATCAAGTTCAACTGCGCGGCCCTCCCTGAAAGCATTGTCGAGAGCGAGCTGTTCGGCCATGAACGAGGAGCCTTCACGGGAGCCGCATCCCAACGTCAGGGACGCTTCGAGCTCGCCGACGGAGGCTCGATCTTCCTGGACGAGGTAGGTGAACTGAGCCTGACGGTCCAGGCGAAACTGTTGAGGATCATCCAGGAAAAGGAGTTCGAGCGGCTGGGAGGCACAAAAACGATCAAAACCGATGTCCGAATCATTGCGGCCACGAACCGGAGCCTTGAGGAGCAGATACGGGAGGGGGCGTTCCGCGAAGACCTCTACTACCGGCTGAACATCTTCCCGATCACCGTGCCATCCCTCCGGGAGCGGAAAACCGACATCATGCTGTTGGCCGACTACTTTGTGGAAAAGTTCAACACGCTGAACCACAAGGGAATACGGCGCATCTCCACAACCGCCATCGACATGCTCGTTCGCTACCACTGGCCTGGCAACGTAAGGGAGCTTCAGAACTGCATCGAACGGGCGGTCATCCTGAGCGAGGACAACGTCATCCACGGCTACCATCTGCCGCCATCGCTCCAGACGGCCGAGTCGAGCGGAACCCCCTACACCGGTTCCCTCCAGCAGAAACTCGACGCCATCGAAAACGAAATGATCATCGAAGCGCTCAAACGTACCAAGGGCAATATGTCACGAGCTGCTGCACAGCTTGGACTGTCCGACAGGATCATGGGACTGCGGATGAAGAAGTTCGACATCGATTACCGCAAATTCAGGACCTGACCGGTCTGTGCCACCCCTATCCTGCCGGTATGCGCTCATCGCCCCGGAAGTGAATCACGCCGTTCAAAACGTGCCGCGAAGTTCATCGTGAATACCCGGCATGTATATAGAAACGTTGTGTATGAACCATCAATTTTGTTACCTTATTGTTTGAAACGGGCATGACCACTACAGCCCCCTTTCGAAGTATGCCTATCCCCGTCCCAACCGGGCCAGGATCGTTCGTCGACTCGTTATGCCAGATAACCCCGGATCATTATGAATCTCTGGACAAGGAGCGCTCTCGAGCCATATCATTTCAGTCAGATTGAATTCCGCCCTGAATGGTGCGTCGACAATCCTGAAACCGGATTCCACTACTCCAGCGGCGTCATTCCAGGCAAACTGTTCTATACCTCCATGGGAGGCCTGGCGAGCCCTGAAGATATGGAACAGGTCATCAGAACGCTCACGGCGATTTTCTCCGATGGACAGTTCACCGACTGTCGCTACATCAGGATCGCAGACTACACCAAAGTCATCCAGCCTCCGGTACAGACCAGGATCCAGTACGCCAACGCGCTCAACCGACTGAACAAAAGCCACAACTCCTGGCCGGAAACCACGTACGTCTGCGGAGCGTCTCCCCTCCTGAAGACCACGCTCCGGCTGTTCGCCCTGTATGTGAAGCAACGCTTCTATTTTATCGACACCATCGACAAGGCGTTCGATGCCCTGAACAACACCCGTAAACTCCCCTCCGAGACCTATGCTTCGGGAAGCATGGACCTTTCGATCCGGGAGGTCGAGGAGTTCGCGGCGCGATGCGGCAAGCTCATCTATGAACAGGATACGCCGATGCCCGTCATGCTTCCCGCAATAGGGAACCGACCCATCGACGAACTGTACAAGATCATCGCCGTACTCAACGCTGACCTGCGAGAGCTGCTCCAGAAGGAAAAAATGCATAAAGAGCATATCGAACAGGCCCTCGAACAGGCTCGGCAACTCAACGAAAAACTGGGTAATGAAAAACGTCTGGTTGAGGAGAAGGAACGGGAACTCAAGACGGTGGTTCTGGAGCTGAAAGCCGCGCGAAATCAGGCTGAAGCTGCAAACAGGGCCAAATCCGAGTTCGTGGCGAACATGTCGCACGAGATCAGAACCCCGCTGAACGCCGTGATTGGCATGTGCGAACTGCTGCTGGCGTCGAATCTGGACAGGGAGGCGAGGTTTTTCGCTGAAACAGCGCACAACAGCGCCAAACTGCTGATGCAGCTCATCAACGACATTCTCGACTTCAGCAGGATAGAATCGGGACATCTGGACGAAAAACCGACCGTATTCGATCTGCGGAGCCTCATCCGTGAACTGCAGGCCATGATGATCACCAGCACAGCAAAAAAAGGGCTGGAGCTGATCAGCACGGTTGCGCCGGAACTGCCGGAGCTGTTCGAAGGCTATCCGGTCTACCTTCGCCAGATATTGATCAATCTCTTGCAGAACGCGGTAAAGTTCACCGATTCGGGCGTAATATCGGTCACGGCTTCGGCGATCTCCGTGACCCCCGAAACCGCGAGAGTCAGGATCGGGGTCCGCGACACCGGCATCGGCATTCCTGATGAGATGCAGGAGCAGGTGTTCCAGCGCTTCACCCGCATCGATTCCACCGAAGTCCGGCAGACCAGCGGAACCGGCCTCGGACTGGCCATCGCCTCGAAGCTGGTCCGGTTCATGGGTGGGAGGATAGAACTGAGGAGCAGGGAGAACGCCGGTTCTGAATTCTTTTTCACCATCGATCTGGCCACAGCGAAACGTGACGGCCCGGCAAGCGTCCAACTCCTTGAAGGCTCACCCGCTGAGGGAGCCATCGCGCCAGACGTGCAGCCTGACACTCCTCAGGAGAGCATCCAGGAGCCGGCCGGACCGTCCTGCTGCCTGCCAGCAGTCAGGATTCTGCTCGTCGAGGACAATCTGACCAGCCAAAGCGTGGCTTCCGCCATGATCAGGAAGCTCGGGTTCCTGGTCGATATTGCCGGAAACGGCGCTGTCGCAATCGAACGGCTGAAGACAAACGCGTATGAGATGGTCTTCATGGACCTGCAGATGCCGGTCATGGACGGTCTGGAAGCGACGAGAAACATCAGAAAATATCCAGAGATGCTGGTCAACCCGGAGGTCCCCATCATCGCCATGACGGCAAACGCCATGGAAGAGGACCGTCAACGCTGCCTCGCCGCCGGCATGAACGACTACACGTCAAAGCCCATCACCCTCAGGACGATAGCCGAACTGGTGCAACGCTGGGCGCCAGTCACGCCCACCGGTTGATCGGCGCGCCGTCTACGGAGAGCCGGTGACGCTTGCCTGGCCGGCAAGCTGATTCTTGCCAACGCTGAGCACCCCGATCTCCTTCTGGTCAATCCAGGCCCGACGGACCAGCAACCGTCCAATGGCGAAAACCCCTATCGAAAGGGCTCCAACGGCAAAAGCACCAAACGCCATGGCTCCTGCCGAGAGCACCGGAAAGCTTCTTTCCGGCGATGACCCGATTCGGCGTATACCTCGTTTACCGGCAGCCGAGCCCCGCAGCTCCGCACCGACCGGAAGTTGATTGCTCAGACCGTTTCCCATATACGCAACTGTTGATGCTTGACTGATAATTCAGGAGGACATGCCGGAGATGAAGGCCGTGATCTCTCCGATTTCGACGGCGTCGAGCCTGAAATCGGCCGCTCCGACAACCCCCTCGACCTGCGCGGCGTTCCGTCCGCCGACGATCGCTCCTGACACGACGGGGTCCCTGAGCGTCCAGGCGATGGCCACTTCTCCCGGAGATCGCCCGTGGCGCTTGCCGATGTCGCGCAACAGCTCGACCAGCCTGAGGTTGCGTGACAGGCGCGGCTCCTGAAACTCCATGTTGTTCCTTCTCCAGTCGTCTGCGGGCAGGTTTTCAGCGCGCTCTTTGGTCATCGTGCCAGTCAGCATCCCCGAAAGCATCGGGGAGTAGACGATCACGCCGATCCCCTCATCCCGGCACCAGGGCAGGAGCTCCACCTCAATTGCACGGCGAAGCATCGAATAGGGCGGCTGGAGCGTCTCTACCGGCGCAATGGCCGCAGCACGCTTCATCTGTGCTGACGTAAAGTTCGACACACCGATATGCCTGACCAGCCCATCCTCTTTCAGCCTGGCCATTTCCGACCACCCCTCTTCGATCTCCTCTTCGGGATTCGGCCAGTGGATCTGGTACAGGTCGATGGTGTCGACACCGAGCCGCTTCAGGCTCTCCTGGCACTCCCGCCTGACCGAGGCGGCTGTCAGGCTGTTCCCGATCTTCCGTTCGCGGCCCCAGACCAGCCCGCATTTGGTGAAAATATATGGCCGCTGGCCGATGCCGACCAGCGCCCTGCCGACAAGCTCCTCGGCATGCCCAAGGCCGTACACGGCCGCCGTGTCGATCCAGTTGACACCCAGCTCAACGGCACGCCGGATGGCCGTTATCGACTCACTGTCGTCCTGGGCTCCCCATCCGTAAGCCCATCCGGCGCCGCCGATCGCCCAGGTACCGAGACCGATCGCCGTTACCTGCATGGACGTGTTGCCCAATTGTCGGGTCTGCATGATTTCGTATCTTCGATTATTGATGCGCTGGCGGATTCAGGTCACAGACCTCGGATTCCGCGCCCCTGTTCCGTTCGATCATCATATTAAAGAAAAAGCATCTCCTAAATGTTCCTTCAGAGCCTGAGGCAGCCGTCATCAGGTACGCGTTGAGCACGGCGGCCATCCGGATCCAGACACGATGAAGACACTCAATCACTGCCGCAATGAAAACAACTGCAGTTCAGTCGAAGCACAGGACGATCCTTCGCTTCCTTTTGCTGCTCCCCCTTACCATAACTGCCTGTGAGATACATCCGGCTCCGCCGCCGCCTCCCATTTATGCTGAAGGCAGGCGATACGGCACCGTGACCATTGCAGCAAACCTTGACCACCCCTGGGCGATCGCCTTCCTTCCCGACGGCTCCTTCCTGGTGACCGAGCGAAGCGGCCGTCTCCTCAAGATCAGCGGCGACGGAAGGAATCGGGAAAAGATCACTGGCCTGCCCCCCATCGTGGCAGAAGAACAGGGGGGACTCCTCGATGTCATTACCGATCCGTCATTCCGTTCAAACAGAACGATCTTCTTTTCCTATACAGCCCAGGGACCGGGAGGCACCGGAACGGAAGTGGCCCGTGCGAAGCTGACCGGCACGAGGCTCTCCGAGTTGCGGATCATATTCAGGGCACAGCCGAAAACGCCGGTCAACAAGCATTTCGGTTCACGCCTCCTGATCGCTCCCGACGGCAAGCTCCTCATTACTCTCGGAGAAAAGACCGAGATGCACCAGGCCCAGAACCTGCAGAATCATCTCGGAAGCATCATTCGAATCAATCCCGACGGGACGGTTCCTGAAGACAATCCATTCAGGCACAAGCCTGGTGCCCGCCCGGAAATCTTCACCTACGGGAACCGCAACGTCCAGGGCATTGCCATACACCCCGTCTCGGGAGAAATATGGTTTCACGAACATGGGCCCCTGGGAGGCGATGAACTGAACATCCTGAAAAAGGGGGCTAACTACGGCTGGCCCATCGTCACCTACGGCATCGACTATTCAGGAAGTGTCATTTCGGACAAAACCGAAGCACCTGGCATAACCGCACCAATCCTGCATTGGAGCCCCTGCATCGCCCCATCCGGCATGGCCTTCTACACCGGCGACCGTTATCCGGAATGGAAAGGGAATCTCTTCATCGGCTCCCTGGTCCAAATGCACCTCAGGCGCCTGATACTCAACGGCAACAAGGTGACCGGACAGCAGGAGTTCCTGCGGGACCTGCATGAACGCATCCGGGATGTACGTCAGGGCCCTGACGGCTTTCTTTACCTGCTGACCGACCATGACAACGGCAGGTTGCTGAGGATTGAACCCCCTGACGCACCAGGCAGTCCGAAACGGCTGAAATAACTCTGCCAGATAATCTCCGACCCCCAATATTCTACATATAGGTAGCTTTTATTGCTCCGGATACCGGCATGAGTCCATCGACACACCGCCGGCGGTTGCAATTGGTCGTCGCCTCCAGCCGATCGTCCGGCACACTGCAGTAATAATAAAGCAGCAGACAGGACAGGCCCCCTGAGGATGTGCTACAGGAATGTAGAATCGGGACCATTCCTACATTCCTGTAGCATAAAATCGCCACAACTACCCGCCCAACCGCCAATCCATCGCCATCACGCCGGCCGACCCGGAGCTCTGGCAAGATCGAAGTGTTTATAAAATAAATACTTATAAGATCCCCTGCCCCTCCTGGAATATAATCGCGGCATCCGCCCTGACTCTGGCATGACATTTGCATAACTATGCTTAATTATTCAGGAACTCCATTACAACAACCTGAATATTTTCTAATAACCAGGCAGTAAACCTAAAACAAGAAACAACCATGAGAAAAGTTGCGATTTATGGCAAAGGCGGCATCGGCAAATCGACGACCACTCAGAACACTGTGGCCGGCCTGGCCGAAATGGGCAAAAAAGTGATGGTTATCGGCTGCGACCCGAAAGCCGACTCCACCCGACTCCTTCTCGGAGGTCTTCAGCAGAAAACCGTGCTCGACACCCTTCGCGAGGAAGGTGAAGAGGTTGAACTCGAAGACATCATCAAACAGGGTTACAAATTGACGCGCTGCACCGAATCCGGCGGCCCCGAACCCGGTGTCGGCTGCGCAGGCCGCGGCATCATCACCTCGGTCAACCTGCTTGAACAGCTTGGCGCTTTCGATGACGAATGGGATCTCGATTATGTCTTCTACGACGTGCTCGGTGACGTTGTGTGCGGCGGATTCGCCATGCCGATCCGTGACGGCAAAGCCGAAGAGATCTATATCGTCTGCTCGGGTGAGATGATGGCCATGTATGCCGCCAACAACATCTGCAAGGGCATCCTGAAGTATGCCGATGCAGGCGGCGTGCGCCTCGGCGGCCTGATCTGCAACAGCAGGAAGGTCGACAACGAGCGCGAGATGATCGAAGAGCTGGCCAGGAGGATCGGCACCCAGATGATCCACTTCGTACCCCGCGACAACTTCGTCCAGCGTGCGGAGATCAACAGGAAAACCGTGATCGACTACGATCCGACCCATCCGCAGGCTGACGAGTACAGGGCCCTGGCCAACAAGATCAATGAGAACAAGATGTTCGTAATTCCCAAGCCGCTGGAGATCGAAGAGCTCGAGCAGCTGCTCATCGAATTCGGTATCGCCAACTAAAAACAACGGAGAACTCACACATGTTAATGATCAGAACAATCGTCAGGCCGGAGAAGGCCCACGAAGTCATGCAGGGGCTGCTCGATGCCGGATACCCGGCCGTCACCAAGATTTCGGTCGTCGGTCGCGGCAAGCAGCGCGGCCTGCGCGTGGGTGACGTGGTCTACGACGAACTTCCGAAAGAGATGCTCTTCGTCGTGGTTCCCGATACCGACAAGGACTTCGTGATCCGCGCCATTCTGGACAACGCGAAGACTGGTGAAGGCAAGTTCGGCGACGGCAAGATCTTCGTTTCGGCAGTCGAGGAGGTCTACACCATCAGCTCCGGAACCAAAGAAAGCGAAGCGCTGCTGGCAGCAAAGGAGGCCTGATGAAAGAGATTATTTCAGTCATACGGATCAACAAGGTGAACGAGACCAAGAAGGCGCTGATCGACGCTGGTATACCCGCCTTCACGGCAACCGGCAGGGTGATGGGACGCGGCAAGGGCCAGGTTCACTTCGACATCCTGCATGGTGCCGAAGAGGGGCATCCCGAAGCCATCGCACAGCTCGGCAACGCCCCGAGGCTCGTGGCCAAGCGGATTCTGACCGTGGTCGTCCCGGACGATCAGTGCCAGATGGCCATCGACACGATCATCAGGACCAACCAGACCGGCAAACCTGGAGACGGCAAGATTTTTGTGACACCGATCCTCGACACCATCAGGGTCAGGACCGGCGAAGAGGGCGACGAGGCGCTGAACTGAGGATAACAATCAAGGTGTAAACGGAGAACACTACAATGGAGGCGAAATTTCATTTTCCAGATCCTTCTGTCATCAAGGAGGAGCTGATCAACAAATACCCGGCCAAGGTCGCCAAGAAGCGGGGAAAGTCGATCGTGATCAACGACCCGGAGACGGTCCCTGAAGTGCAGGCAAACGTCCGTACGGTGCCGGGCATCATCACGCAGCGCGGCTGTTCCTACGCCGGGTGCAAGGGTGTGGTCCTCGGACCTACCCGCGATATCGTAAACATCGTTCACGGGCCGATCGGGTGCAGTTTCTATGCCTGGCTGACCAGGCGGAACCAGACCAGACCCGAGACCCCGACCGATGAAAACTACATCACCTACTGCTTCTCGACCGACATGCAGGAGGAAAACGTGGTGTTCGGTGGCGAGAAAAAGCTGAAGGTGGCTATTCAGGAGGCCTATGACCTGTTCCACCCGAAATCGATCGCGATCTTTTCGACCTGTCCGGTCGGCCTGATCGGCGACGACGTGCATGCCGCTTCCCGCGAGATGAAAGAGAAACTGGGAGACTGCAACGTGTTCGGTTTCAGCTGCGAAGGCTACCGCGGCGTCAGCCAGTCGGCCGGCCACCATATCGCCAACAACGGCGTGTTCAAGCACATGGTCGGACGCAACAACGCACCCGTGGAGGGCAAGTTCAAGCTCAACCTGCTGGGTGAGTACAACATCGGCGGCGACGCATTCGAAATCGAGCGCATCTTCGAAAAATGCGGCATCACGCTGGTCGCCTCGTTCAGCGGCAACTCGACGGTCGGAGCGATCGAAAACTCGCACATGGCTGACCTGAACGTCATCCTGTGCCACCGCTCGATCAACTACATGGGCGACATGATGGAGACCAAATACGGTATCCCGTGGATGAAGGTCAACTTCGTCGGTGCCGAATCGAGCGCCAAATCGCTGCGCAAGATCGCCGAGTACTTTGGCGATGCCGGGCTCAAGGCGAGGGTCGAAGAGGTGATCGCCGAGGAGATGCCGAAGGTGAAGGCGATCATCGACGAGATCCGCCCGAGGACCGAAGGCAAAACCGCGATGCTCTTCGTCGGTGGCTCACGCGCCCACCACTACCAGGACCTCTTCTCGGAGCTTGGCATGACGACGGTGGCTGCAGGTTACGAATTCGCGCACCGCGACGACTACGAAGGCCGCGAAGTGCTGCCGAACATCAAGATCGATGCCGACAGCAAGAACATCGAGGAGCTGAAGGTGACCCCGGACCCCGAGCTCTACAACCCGAGGAAAACGGAAGCGGAACTTGAGGAGCTGAAAAGCAAGGGACTCGAGATCAACGGCTATCAGGGAATGATGAAGCAGATGGAAAAGCGGTCGCTCGTCATCGATGACGTCAGCCACTATGAGTCCGAGAAGCTCATCGAGCTTTACAAGCCCGACATCTTCTGCGCCGGCATCAAGGAGAAGTATGTGGTCCAGAAGATGGGCGTGCCGCTCAAGCAGCTGCACAGCTACGACTACGGCGGCCCCTACACGGGCTTCGAAGGTGCGGTGAACTTCTACAAGGATATCGACCGTATGGTCAACAATCCGGTATGGAAGCTCATCAAGGCCCCCTGGGAAAAGGAAGCCGGGTCCCTGGAAGCCAGCTATGTCACACAGTAACGATAAGGAGACTATTGCATCATGTTATTAAGACACACACCAACAGAGGTCATGGCGCGCGAAGGGCTGACGATCAATCCGGCAAAGACCTGCCAGCCGATCGGAGCCATGTACGCCGCGCTCGGCATCCATGGCTGCCTGCCCCACAGCCATGGTTCGCAGGGATGCTGCTCCTACCACCGCAGCACCCTTACCCGCCACTACAAGGAGCCGGTGATGGCCGCCACCAGTTCGTTCACCGAAGGCGCTTCGGTATTCGGCGGCCAGGCCAACCTGCTCCAGGCGATCGAGACCATCTTCACGGTCTATGATCCCGACATCATCGCCGTCCACTCGACCTGCCTGTCAGAGACGATCGGCGACGACTTGCAGCAGATCACCAAGAAGGCAAAAGACGACGGCAAGATCCCTGAAGGCAAGTACGTGATCTATGCGAGCACCCCGAGCTTCGTGGGTTCGCACATCACCGGCTACGCCAACATGGTGACCGGAATGGCCGAGCAGTTTTCTGTTTCAACCGGTGAAAAGAAGGAGCAGATCAACATCATCGCTGGCTGGATGGAGCCCTCCGACATGCGCGAAATCAAGCGCCTGTCGAAAGAGATGGGGGTGAAGATCGTCCTTTTCCCTGACACCTCCGACGTGCTCGACGCTCCCCAGACCGGCAAGCACGAGCTCTACCCGAAAGGCGGCGTCACGGTCAGCGAACTGCAGAGCTCGGGTGACAGCATCTGTTCGCTTGCCCTCGGCTGCATCAGCGCCGAACCGGCAGCCATCGCGCTCGAAAAGAAGCACAAGGTGCCGTTCGAAACACTCGACATGCCTATCGGCCTGTCGGCAACCGACCGATTCGTCATGTCGCTCAGCAAGGCGGCGGGCGTGGCTGTCCCTGCGGAGATCACTGCCGAACGAGGACGCCTCGTGGACGTGATGGCCGACATGGAGCAGTACTTCCACGGCAAGAAGGTGGCGCTGTTCGGCGACCCCGACCATCTGATCCCCTTGACCGAGTTCCTGCTCGATCTGAACATGAAACCGGTGCACATCGTCAGCGGCACGCCGGGCCAGCGGTTCGACAAGCGCATGCAGGAGATCCTGGAAAGGGCTCCGTACGCGAACTTCAAGAACGGGCTCAACGCCGACATGTTCCTGCTCCACCAGTGGATCAAGAACGAGCCGGTCGACCTGCTCATCGGAAACACCTACGGCAAGTATATTGCCCGTGACGAAGACATTCCGTTCATCAGGTTCGGCTTCCCGATCCTGGACCGCATCGGCCACAGCTACTTCCCGAACGTCGGGTACAGTGGCAGCCTGAGGCTGGTCGAGAAGATCCTCAGCGCACTCATGGACCGTCAGGACCGCACGTGCCTTGAGGAGAAGTTCGAACTCGTCATGTAAAACCGTACACGAAACAGCAGTATTGATCAACCGGACCCCCCGGTCATGCCGGGGGAATCCGATAACGGACGGCAATAATGGATACGCAGAACATCAGCCTTCTCGAGGGAAGGGAAAAACAGGTCTACGAAAAGCGGCAGGGTGGCGCAGAGGTAGACATCGCCTGCGACACGACGAGCCTGTCGGGTTCGGTCAGCCAGCGGGCCTGCGTCTTCTGCGGTTCCCGTGTGGTGCTCTATCCGGTTGCCGACGCCATCCATATCGTCCATGGCCCTATCGGCTGCGCCGCCTACACCTGGGACATCCGCGGAGCCGTGTCGTCAGGACCGGAACTCCACCGGCTCAGCTTTTCGACCGACCTCCAGGAGATGGACGTGATCTACGGCGGGGAGAAGAAGCTCTACCGCTCGCTCATCGAGCTGATCGACCAGTACCAGCCAAACGCAGCGTTCATCTACTCGACCTGCATCATCGGCCTGATCGGCGACGATATCGACGCAGTATGTAAAAAAGTTGCCAAAGAAAAAGGGATCCCGGTCATGCCGGTGCATTCCGAAGGATTCAAGGGTACCAAAAAGGATGGCTACAAGGCCGCCTGCTCGGCCCTCATGACGCTGATCGGCACCGGTTCGACCGAGGGGATCAGCAAATACAGTATCAACATCCTCGGCGAGTTCAACCTCGCAGGGGAAGCCTGGATCATCCGGGAATATTACGAAAGAATGGGCATCGAGGTGGTGGCGACCATGACCGGCGACGGCAGGATTGACGCCATCAGGCGCTCGCACGGCGCGAGCCTGAACGTGGTGCAGTGCTCCGGTTCGATGACCTCCCTGGCCAAGGATATGGAGGAGAAATACGGTATCCCGTTCATCCGCGTCTCCTACTTCGGCTTCGAGGATATGTCCAAGTCGCTCTACGACGTGGCACAGCTCTTCCCCGACCGACCGGAGATCATGGAGAAGGCCAAGGAGATCGTACGCGACGAGATCCGGCAATACTATCCGGAGATGCAGAAGTTCAAGGCCGCACTCACCGGCAAGAAAGCCGCGATTTACGTGGGTGGCGCCTTCAAGACCTTCTCGCTCATCAAGGCCCTTCGCACGATCGGCATGTCGGTGGTGCTCGCAGGTTCGCAGACGGGAAACAAGGATGACTACAGCCGCCTGAAGGAGATGTGCGACGAAGGCACGGTGATCGTCGACGACTCGAATCCGGTCGAACTCTCGAAGTTCATCCTCGAAAAGGAGGCCGACCTGCTCATCGGAGGCGTCAAGGAACGTCCGATCGCCTTCAAGCTCGGCGTCGGATTCTGCGACCACAACCATGAGCGCAAGATTCCCCTGGCTGGATTTGTCGGCATGTACAATTTCGCAAAAGAGGTTTATGAATCGGTGATGAGCCCCGTGTGGCAGTTCGCTCCAAGAAAAGGAGGCTTGAAATGACGACCATGAAGACGACAGCCAAAACGGCGACACAGAACGCCTGCAAGCTCTGCAATCCGCTGGGCGCATGCCTGGCCTTCAGGGGCATCGAGAACTCCGTGCCCTTCCTGCATGGTTCACAGGGGTGTGCGACCTACATCCGCCGCTACCTGATCAGCCACTACAAGGAGCCAATCGACATCGCCTCGTCGAACTTCAATGAAGAGACCGCCGTGTTCGGCGGCAGCCACAACCTGAAGCTCGGCCTGAAAAACGTGACGCAGCAGTACAAGCCGGCGGTGATCGGCATCGCCACGACCTGCCTGTCCGAGACCATCGGCGACGACGTTCCGATGATCCTGAAAGAGTACCGGGCAATCATGGGCGACGCTCCCCTGCCGATCATGATCTTCGCTTCCACGCCGAGCTATCAGGGCAGCCATATGGAGGGCTTCCACGCAGCCGTGAGGGCGACCGTGAAAACGCTGGCCGAAAAGGGTCCGAAGAGCGATGTCGTGAACCTGTTCCCCGGCATGATCTCCCCGTCGGACATCCGGTATATGAAAGAGATCATGGGCGACTTCGGGATTCCCTTCGTGCTCCTTCCCGACTACTCCCAGACGCTCGACGGCGGACCATGGGCCGAGTACCACACGATTCCGCCCGGAGGCACCACGACCAGTGCCATTTCGAGCACCGGAAGCGCCACAGCCAGCATCGAGTTCGGCTCGACCCTTGAAGCTGCGAAGTCCGCAGCCGGATACCTCGAAGAGAAATTCGGCGTGCCTCGCCACAGCATGGCCCTGCCCATCGGCATCAAGGCCACCGACGAGTTCTTCGCCACGCTCGAACGGCTGAGCGGCACGCCAATGCCTGAAAAGCACCTGGACGAACGCCGCCGCCTGGTTGACGCCTATTCCGACGGCCACAAGTACGTATTCGGCAGAAGGGTGATCGTGTATGGCGAAGAGGACCTGGTCATCTCCATGGCTGCGTTCCTGCACGAAATCGGCGTCGTGCCGGTCCTGTGCGCTTCGGGAGGCAAGAGCGGACAGATGAAAAAACGCCTGCTTGAACGCATTCCCGGGATGGATGAACTGGGCATCACGACTCGAGAGGGCGTGGACTTCGTGGACATAGAAAACGAAGCCGAAACGCTGAAACCCGACTTCCTGATCGGCAACAGCAAGGGATTCACCATGTCGAAAAAACACGAACTCCCGCTCGTCAGGATAGGCTTTCCGATCCACGACCGTTTCGGAGGCCAGCGCCTGCACCATCTCGGCTATCGCGGGACCCAGGAGCTGTTCGACCGCATTGTCAACACGGTCATCGAACAACGTCAGAACTCATCGCACATCGGCTACACCTATATGTAAGGGAGAACATCATCATGACACTGAACATCGCAAACCATCCCTGTTTCAACGACACGTCGAGGCACAAGTTCGGACGAATCCATCTGCCGGTGGCGCCGAAATGCAACATCCAGTGCAACTACTGCAATCGCAAGTTCGACTGCATGAACGAGAACCGCCCTGGCGTGACCAGCAAGGTACTCTCTCCGAAGCAGGCACTGCACTACCTCGACAGCGCCCTGAAGCTTTCCCCGAACATCTCGGTCGTAGGCATCGCGGGCCCAGGCGACCCCTTCGCCAACCCGGAGGAGACGATGGAGACCCTGCGCCTCGTCAGGGAACACTACCCGGAGATGCTGCTCTGCGTCGCGACCAACGGCCTCGACGTACTGCCCTACATCGACGAACTGGCCGATCTCCAGGTGAGCCATGTGACGCTGACCATCAACGCCATCGACCCCCAGATCGGTGCCGAGATCTATGCATGGGTGCGTTACCAGAAGCGCATGTACCGCGACCTTCAGGGCGCACAGCTGTTGCTTGAAAACCAGCTCGCGGCGCTGCAGAAGCTCAAGAGGCTCGGTGTGACCGCCAAGGTCAACTCGATCATCATCCCCGGCGTCAACGACTCGCACGTAATCGAGGTGGCCCGTCAGGTCGCCGCTATGGGTGCGGACATCCTGAACGCCCTGCCCTACTACAACACGACCGAAACCGTGTTCGAGAACATCCCCGAACCGGAACCGGCCATGGTGCAGGAGATCCAGGAGGAGGCCGGCAAGCTGCTGCCCCAGATGAAGCATTGCGCCCGCTGCCGCGCCGACGCGGTCGGCATCATCGGTGAGATCAACAGCGAAGAGATCATGGAAAAAATGGCCGAAGCGTCGCGCCTGCCGAAAAATCCGGATGAGTACCGGCCCTTCATCGCTGTCGGAAGCATCGAAGGGGTGCTTATCAACCAGCATCTTGGAGAAGCCGACCGCTTCCTGGTGTACGCGCTCGACGAAGTGAACAAAAGTTGCAAACTGGTCGATTCCCGCCAGGCACCGCCTCCGGGTGGAGGAAAGGATCGCTGGGAAGCGCTGGCTGAACGGCTCTCTGACTGCCGGGCCCTGCTCGTCAACAGCGCTGGCGACTCACCGAAAAACGTGCTCACCGCAAGGGGTATCGACGTCATGTCGCTTGAAGGGGTGATCGAGGAGGCGGTCTACGGGGTCTTCACCGGCCAGAACCTGAAGCATCTGATGAAGAGCAGCCAGATCCACGCCTGCAAGTCGGGGTGCAGTGGAACAGGAAATGGGTGCGGATAAAAAATCGAGGTCGGCCTGATCCCCCCGGGGCTGGAGCCCGGGGCAACACAGGAAAATGTAACTATTTCAATGTCCGCAGGGTTGAAACCCTGCTGAACATGGGACTACAAAACTAACCATAAACAACAACACGACATCATCATGGACAAACCGAAACACCACATCTTTGTCTGCGCCAGCTTCAGGGCGCAGGGTGCTCCCCAGGGCATCTGCCACAAAAAAGAGGCGCTCGGCCTGATCCCCTACCTCGAAAGCGAGCTTTCCGACCGGGGCATGAGCGACGTCGCCGTCTCGGCGACCGCCTGCCTGAACCTCTGTGAAAAGGGCCCGATCGTGGTCGTCTACCCCGAAAATTTCTGGTATGGCGAAATCGACAGCGAGGAGAAGGTTGACGAGATTCTCGATGCCCTTGAGGAGGGCGAGGCCTGTGAGGATCATCTGATCAACTGACCCGCCTCTCCGACAGTGCTGTCCTCCGTAACTGGAGACGGAGGACAGCACTTTTTTCTGACGATTCGCTATAACCTGATTTACATATCGAAAACCGTTGTACGCCAATCCCTCATGAACGACCGTGTCGTGATTGCACGTATCGTCATCATGTTGCCAACGCTACGAATCGCATCCTCTCCGACCCATTGTTCTCCTGACGTACCTGTTCTTTCTCCGTTACACCTTCCCGGCGGTTCTCCGCCGTCGGGATTTTATCTCCATGGGACCTATATTGCATGGAAGAAGACCTTACAATAATCAACGCCACATCGTGAACAGGACAAAAGACGCTATCGAACTGGAGGGTTCCATCTGGTTCCAGAAATCGCAGAACCGGTTTCTCGGAGGCGACCGGATCGCCCTGCTTGAAAAAATCGACGAGATGGGTTCGATCAACAGCGCCGCCAAGGAGATTGGAATCAGCTACAAGACCGCCTGGCACCTGGTGAACATGATGAACAACCTCTCGGAAAAACCCCTCGTCGATCGAATGACCGGAGGCAAGGGCGGCGGCGGCACTGTGCTGACCCGCGAGGGACGGCAGGTGATCGAACAGTACCGGGTCGTGCAGGAGGAGCACCGCAAGTTCCTCGAAAACCTCGAGGAGCGTCTCGGGGACACCGGCGACCTCTACCGCTTCCTGCGAAGGATCTCCATGAGGATCAGCGCCCGCAATGTTTTTGGGGGGAAAATCGAAGCGGTGAAAAAAGGTGCGGTCAACGCCGAAGTGATTCTCTCCCTGACCGGAGGCCAGCATATCGCCTCGATCATCACCAACGGCGCCGTGGACAACCTCGGACTCAAAACGGGCATGAGCGCCTACGCTATCATCAAGTCGAATTCGGTCATGGTCGGCAAGGATCTTCAAGGATCCAGCCTCAGCGCCCGCAACATCATGTGCGGCAACGTACAGCGGGTCATCGACGGGCCGGTCAGCAGCGAAGTTGATCTCGAGATCGGCGGCGGAAACATCATCTCTGCCATCATTACCCACACCAGCCGGGAACGGCTTGACCTGAAAGAGGGGGACTTCGCCTGCGCGCTTTTCAAAGCCTCGAGCGTGATTATCGGGGTGAACTGAGCCGGAAATGATACCTGAAGGGTGGCCCGCCCCTCCGGCTTCGACCTTTCGCTCCCCGGACTCCTTGTCCCTTGAATCTGTTGATTTTCACGCCAATCGCTATATCTTTATAACTATAACGTAATCTATCGACCATGAAGCACCGAACCTTGCAAACGCTGCTCTCCGCCATTCTTGCGGCCGTGATATCGACAAGTGCGATGGCCGGAGAGATCCGACTGTCAGCCGGGGCTGGCATGAAGGATGTCCTCAATGAACTGGCCGACACCTATGCAAAAAAGCACCCGGGCATCACCATCATCAGGAACTGGGGACCATCGGGTGCGCTCGCTGCCCAGATCGAAAACGGTGCGCCGACAGACCTCTTCATCTCCGCGAATCAGAAATGGGCCTACTACCTGAGGGACAAAACCCTGCTCGACAACACGAGGATCGCGCCGTTCGCCTGGAACTCCATCGTCGTCATCGGCGACCCTGCTTCGGGCATCAATTCCATGGACACCCTGGCCAAGGCCAGCAAGATCGCCATGGGAAACCCGCGCAGCGCACCTGCGGGAGAGATGGCCATGGAAGCGATTCGTAAAGCCGGAATGGAAAAGGCTCTTGAAGGCAAGATTGTGCTGGCCAAAGACGTCCTCGAAAGCCTTATGTACGCGGAAACGGGTACGGTCGACGCATCGTTCGTCCACAGGACCGAGGCGATGACGGCAAAAAAGGCGCAAATCCTCTTCCGTGTGCCGCAGGAGCTCTACGCAAGGGTGCCCTATACCATGGGTGTCACCAGTCGTGCCGCTTCCAACCCGGAGGTTACCGGATTCTTCGAGTATCTGAACAGCGCCGAAGCGAAGGCCGTCCTGAAAAAGTGGGGATATGAACTGAAATAAAAGGCCGACAGCAGCACGTGAACACCTGGGGTCAGGCCTTGCAAAATTTGCATTAAAAAATGCAAATTTTGCAAGGCCTGACCCCAGTTTTCAGCAGATCCTCGGAAGCTGCTCGCCGAGCGGCATCTCAACGATGCGACGGCTGCCGAAGGGGGTGCGCATGACCACCATGCCGGGATGCTCCTCCACGACCCGCCCGATGATCGCGGCGTCATGTCCAAATTCATGGGCATGCATGATGGAGAGCGCTGTTGCGGCGACGCCATCCGGCAGGATGAGCAGCAGCTTTCCTTCGTTGGCGACGGTGAGCGGGTCGATGCCGAGCAGTTCAGCCGCGCCCCGCACCGCATCCTGAACCGGAATGGAAGTTTCGTCGAGTTCGATGCCGACGGACGACGACGATGCCAGTTCGTTGAGCGTCGCCGCGACGCCACCCCGGGTGGGATCGCGCATGGCATGCACGCCGGGCACTACGTCGAGCACGGCATGGATGAGGCCGTTCAGGGCGGCAGTGTCACTTGCGATCCTGCTCTGGAACGAGAGCCCCTCTCGGGTGGTCATGACCGCCATGCCATGGTCACCGATCGTTCCCGATACGATGACTGCATCCCCAGGACAGAGGTTGCGGCAGGAAATGTCGACCCCCTCCCGGACATAACCCACCCCGGAGGTGTTGATGAATATTTTGTCGCACTGCCCCTTCTGCACCACCTTGGTGTCACCTGCGACGATCATTACCCCGGCCTTTCGTGCCGACTCGGCCATGCTTTTCACGATGGTGTCAAGTTCGGCGAGCGGCAACCCCTCCTCGAGCACGAAACCGACGCTGAGGTACTGCGGAACGGCGCCGCCGACCGCCAGATCGTTGACCGTGCCGTTCACGGCAAGCTCCCCGATATTGCCACCGGGAAAGAACAGGGGCGAGACCACGTAGGTATCGGTGGAGAAGGCCATCCGGCCGGGGGCGACATCGAACTTCGCCTGGTCGTCGAGCTGGTCGAGAAAGCGGTTCCGCAGGTGCGGCATGAAGACCCGTGCCGTGAGTTCCTGAGACAGCCGCCCTCCGGCTCCATGGGCCATCTGGACGGTTTCGTGCCTGAGGATCGGGGCGGGACAGCTGAGTTGCATGGCTAAAGGGTTGCGTTGCGGTGATACTTGAAATAGGCGGAGCAAGCTCCCTCCGACGAGACCATGGTGGCGCCCAACGGGGTCAATGGCGTGCATTCGCGGCCGAAGGCCGGACAATCCGATGGCTTCAGATGCCCCTGCAGCACCTCGCCGCTCCGGCAGAGCGGCGACTCCTGGGGGGCGATGTGCCCCACGTCGAAACGCTTTTCGGCATCGAACCGGTGGAAGGCATCACGCAGCACGAGGCCGCTCTTGGCGATGACGCCGATGCCGCGCCAGGGGCGGTCGGCAACTTCGAACACCTCGTTCATGACGCGCATGGCTTCAGGGTTCCCTTCGCGCGTGACGATCCGGCCGTAAGCGTTTTTCACGCCCGACGCTCCGGCCTCGAGCATTTCGACAACCGTCAGGATACCGGCGAGCAGATCCACCGGCTCAAAACCTGCCGGCACGACCGGTACCCCGAATTCGGCGGAAACCGGCTCGTACTCCTCCCAACCCATGATGGCGCAGACGTGCCCTGCGGCCAGGAATCCCTGCACCCTGTTGCCGGGCGACGACAGGATGGCCCGCATGGCCGGAGGCACCGTCACCTGGCTGACCAGTTCACTGAAGTTACCGATCCCTTCGCGAGCCGCCTGCCGGATGGCCATAGCGTTTGCTGGCGCAGTGGTCTCGAAACCTACCGCCAGGAAGACGACTTCACGATCCGGATGGTCACGCGCGATCTGCAGTGCTTCGAGCGGCGAGAAGACGATGCGGACGTCTGCTCCCTCGCTTCTTGCCATGAACAGGTCCTTCGTGCTGCCGGGTACGCGAAGCATATCGCCGAAGCTCGTGATGATGACGCCCGGTCGCGATGCAATGGCAAGGACGCGCTCGATGGTCTCGAGCGGCGTGACGCAGACCGGGCAACCGGGACCGTGCACGAGCCGGATGTTCGACGGCAGGAGCTGGTCGATGCCGTTGCGCATGATCGAATGGGTCTGGCCGCCGCAGATCTCCATGATGGTCCACTCCCTCGACGCCACGCGCCGTATCTCTTCGAGCAGGGCCCTGGCTCGCTCAGGATCGCGGTATTCGTCAATGAATCTCATGGGGCAGCGACGTCAGATGGAGGATGACGGCAGGTCGTTGTCCAGGTCGAACGCACCGCTCCTGATCAGTTCGTCCCAGAGCTTGAGGCTCTCGGCGGCCTCGTCCTCATCGATCACCTTGAGTGCGAAGCCGGCGTGCACGATGGTGTACTGGCCTATCGCAATGTCGGGCACATACTCGAGACATGCTTTGGTCAGGGTTCCGCTGACGTCGATAGTGCCCATCTTCAGCCCGTTCTCGTCTCGGATTTCGATGAGTTTCCCTGGTATGGCTAAGCACATGGTTTTCAATGGTTTTCTTCTTTCAACGATCAGTCCGATCAGACGGATCGGACTGGCACGGGAACCAGTCCCTACGTCACGCCGCAGTAACTGCCCTTGAGATACTCCCTGCCGATTGCCGCCTGGCCGAGCGACAGGCCCCCATCGTTGGCCGGCACCGCTTCGTGCAGGAGGACCCTGAACCCTCCGGCTTCGAGGTCGTGCACCAGGGTTTCGAGCAGGAGGGCGTTCTGGAACACCCCGCCGCCGAGGGCCACGGTTTTCAGGCCCGTCTCAAGATAGGCCATCCGGGCCACTTCTGAAAACATGCCGCAAAGCGTCCGGTGGAATCGCCGGCTGACCTCTCCGGCATCCATGCCTGCGCGGACCGCGCCAGCCGCTTCGCGGACGATCGTCGAGACCAGCAGCGACCACCGGCCGTTGCGACGTTCGACGCCGAAGCTGAATCCCTCCGCTGAGATCCTGCCGCCGGCAGCCTGCATCAGCTCGACCGCGGCCTGCCCCTCGTAGCTCGCGTCGTGCCGTAGGCCGCAGATCGAGGCAACCGCGTCGAACAGGCGACCGCAACTTGAGCTCTCGGCACATCCGATCCCTTTTTCCAGCAGTTCCCGAACCATCACGGCTCCGGAGACCGAGCCGCAGTGAAACCCTGCAGCATCCACCCCGCTGCGGTAGAGGTAACCGAGCGCTGTTCTCCATACCTGCCGCACGGCCGCGTCACCGCCAGGCAGCGGCATCGGTTCGAGCGAGGCGAACCGGACCGCCCCTGCCGCGTCGCCGACCAGCACCTCGCCACCCCAGACCGTGCCGTCGGTTCCGTAACCCGAACCGTCGAGCATGATCCCGATGGCCGGCCCATCGTACCGCTGTTCAGCCAGGCAGGATGCCAGGTGGGCATGGTGGTGCTGAACGCCGAGCACCGGCCGGGTTCCTGAACGGGCCCACTGTGTCGTCATGTAGGCCGGATGGAGATCGTGCACCACCAGTTCGGGCTCCGTCCTGAAAATCCGGAGTAGATTCTCCGCGACAATATCGAAGTGTCGGTACGCCTCGTAGTTCTTCATGTCTCCGATATGCTGGCTCATGACGGCCTCCGCGCCTTTCAAGAGGCAAAGCGCGCTCTTCAGTTCGCCTCCAGTGCCGAGCACCGACGGCCCACCCTCCAGAAGAAAGAGCGGCGCCGGAACGTAGCCACGGCTTCTTCTGATCATGCGCATCCGGCCGGCCATGCGCGCCACGACCGAATCGTCGCAACGCTGGGCTATGGGGCGGTCATGCATGAGGAACAGGTCGGCGATCGCGCGGAGTCGCTCGATCGCTTCGCCGTTGTCGCCGGCCAGGGGCTCCTCGCTGAGGTTGGCGCTCGTCATGACCAGAACGGGGGGAGCCGATGCGAGGAGCAGGTGGTGCAGCGGTGAGTAGGGAAGCATCACTCCCAGCCGGTCGTTGCCGGGGGCCACCGAGGGGGCGACATGGCACGCCTCTTTTTTGAGGAGCAATGCGATGGGCGCTTCGGGCGAGACGAGGCTCGCCTCCTCCTCGCCGGAAACCATGCAGAGGGCACGCGCCGTCTCGAGGTCACGCACCATGACGGCAAAGGGTTTCTCCTCCCGCCCCTTCCGCAGGCGCAGCCGCAGGACGGCCTCGTCGTTGGAGGCATCGACGGCGAGATGAAAACCTCCGATACCCTTGACGGCCAGGATCTTGCCCGCGGCGAGCCGGCTGGCCGCGAAGGCCACCGGATCCTGAACTGAGCACCGCACACCGGAGGCCGCCACGATTTCAGCCTGCGGACCGCAGATCTTGCAGGCGTTGGGCTGGGCATGGAACCTGCGGTCTCCGGGATCCCGGTACTCGCGCTCGCAGTCGGGGCAGAGCGTGAAGGCTTTCATGGTGGTGAAGGGACGGTCGTAAGGAATTCCCTCGACGATGGTATAGCGGGGCCCGCAGTTCGTGCAGTTGGTGAAGGGGTAGCGGTAACGCCGACCGGCGGGATCCTTCAGGTCGGCAAGGCACTCGTCACAGGTCGCGATGTCCGGCGAAATCATCGTGTCGATCGCTTCGCCACCAGCTGAACCGGCAATCTCGAACCCGGTGGAGAGGCCGAGCGGCTCGATCTCAAGCGATGCGAAAGAGGTGATCCGGGCAAGCGGTGGGGCTTCGGACCTCAGCGCTTTCGTGAACCGGTCGAGCAGTCCTGAAACCCCCTCGACCTCGACAAGCACCCCTGATGCGGTATTCCGGATGAACCCCCCGAGCCCGTAGCGGGTGGCAAGCCGCCAGACGAAGGGGCGGAACCCGACCCCCTGCACGATGCCCCCGACCTCGATCCGGCGTCGGCAAGGATCTACGGGAGCCTGCTGGGCAGACCCGCTCAGATCTTCTCCAGCCTGGAGGTCAGCCATGCCTTCCAGCGGTCGAGCCCCTCTCCGCTCCTGGCCGAGACCTCGAGCCATTCGAGGTGATGGTTGACCTGCATGGCGTACTCGCGGCACCGCTCCACATCGAAATCGACGTAGGGCAGCAGATCGGTCTTGTTCAGGATGCAGAGATCGGCACTATGGAACATGGTCGGATACTTCAGGGGCTTGTCCTCCCCTTCGGTCACGCTGATGACGACCACCCTGGCGGCTTCGCCGAGATCGAACATGGCCGGGCAGACCAGGTTGCCCACGTTCTCGATGCAGAGCAGGGATCGCCCCTTCAGGTCGAGCTCGCGGATGGCGCGCTGCACCATCAGGGCATCGAGATGACAACCGGTGCCCGTATTGACCTGGATGACCGGAACGCCGAGGGCGTGAATACGCTCTGCGTCGTTGGTGGTCTGCTGGTCCCCCTCGACGACGGCCACCGGCCACTCGCCCGCAAGCATGGGGATCGTTTTTTCGAGGAGGGTGGTCTTGCCGGAACCCGGAGAGCTCAGGAAGTTCAGCGCCAGCACCCGACGGGCCTCGAACCATCCGCGGTTGCGTTCGGCAAGCAGGTTGTTCTTCAGCAGGACATCCTGCTCGACCTCGACCTTTCGCGCCTCCCGGTGCTCGTGTTCGTGGCCGTGGCTGTGACCATGCCCACCATCGTGTTCATGATGGTGATGCTGGTGAGCGGCGTCTTCGCCGATATGAACGTGGTAACCTTCCGAACCGGGTTTGCGGAGTACCGCACCCTCTCCGGAAGAACAGCCGCAGGTATCGCACATGACAGTATCCTCTGTTGAATTTCAAGGGTTTCGAATGATCGGCCGGAAATCCTTCCGGACGCCTTCACTCGATGGTTATTGACTTAACGGCCAGCTCCTCGCCCGAGGTCACCCTGACCCTGAACCTGCCGCAGGAGGGACAGCATGCATGATAGCTCGCGATGGGGAATTCTGCGCCGCAATCCTCGCACGCGCCTGCCGCCTCACGCTCCACGATGAGCAGTTCGGCTCCGGCGGCGGAAGTGTCGGCTGCTGCAGCAGCAAAACAGAATCGAAGCGATTCGACCTCGACCCCAGAGAGACGGCCGACAACGAGTTCGATGCTGCTGACCGTAGTGCACCCTTCCTGGCAGACCCTGTCGGCTACGGCATCGACGATCGAGATCGCTATGGACATTTCGTGCATGTCAGAAAGTTAGTTCGTTAGCATGTTAAGAAAAGAAAGCAAAAAAAGCGCGCAATCACGACAGGCCTCAACGATATAACGCTGCAGTGCTCCCGAAACCGGTACGGACCGACACAAATGCATGATCCGCAAATTTTTTGTAATTTAGCGGCATATACGCGCCGTCCATCAGAAATCAATACTCAGTTTTGAAACATCTTACAGGACTCTACGGTCTGTCGCCCAACGCACTCAACGACCTGCTTGACCTGGCGGCAGGCTACCGGTCAGACCTGAAAAAAGGGAACCCCTCATTCCCTCCGCGCCTCGGGAACCGGCGGATCGCGCTCGTCTTTTTCGAAAATTCGACACGCACCAGGTTTTCATTCGAACTCGCAGCCCGACACCTCGGGGCCAGCACCCTGAGCTTCGCGGCAGCCTCGAGCAGTGTCAGCAAGGGGGAGACCCTTTCGGACACCATCCGGAACCTCGAAGCCATGCAGGTGGACGCTTTCGTGCTGCGTCACCCCTCGTCAGGCGCGGCAGACTTCGTGGCATCAATCACCGACCGGCCGGTAGTCAACGCCGGCGATGGTACTCACGAACACCCGACCCAGGCCCTGCTCGACATCCTGACCCTCAGGGAGTACTTTGGCAGGATCGCCGGTCTCAAGATCATGATCCTCGGCGATATTCTCCACAGCCGCGTGGCACGGTCAAACATCTTCGGGCTCAGCTCCCTTGGCGCTGAAATCGCCGTCTGCGGGCCGGCGACCCTGCTCCCCGGAGGAATCTCGCAGCTTGGCATCCGCGTTTTCACCGGCATCGACGAGGCGATCGCCTGGGCAGATGCGGCCATCGTGCTGCGCCTGCAGCTCGAACGTGCGACAGGAGGTTATATCCCCTCCCTCCAGGAGTACTCGGCCACGTACGGCCTGACCGACGAAAAACTCGACCGGTTGCGCAAGCACCTTCCCGTCCTCCATCCGGGACCCATAAATCGCGAGATTGAAATTTCCAACCACGTTGCCGACCGAATCCAGCCACCAGGCTATTCAAGCAGCATGCTCATGGAGCAGGTCACCAACGGCGTGGCTGTCCGCATGGCGGTACTGCACCGGCTTCTGTCGATATGAACAGTTTCACCTCACATCAACCAGAGAACCACCCAACACCATGAACCATCGCCGCCTTCCCCTGATCACGAGCGCGCTGCTTGCCGCAGTGACCGCGTTCACCCCGTTGTCGGCAGCCATGGCCGAATCATCGGTCCGCCCGTTCAACACCCTGTTCGAGCCACTTCTGGCCGATCCGATGCAACCCCACATCGCCGTCATGCCGAAGCTTGATAAAAAAGAGCTCCAGCTCGACATCGGCACGTCGGCCGACCTGTACCAGAACGAGAGCAAAACCTTCGCTGCCGGTGTCGATTTCGCCACCTGGTCACTCCTGAAACGCACCAATAACTTCAAGTTCCCGGTCGACGCCATCGACTACCTGTTCGGTGTCAACGCCACCTGGCAGCACAAGCTCGGCGACAGCTCCCTGCCATTTGACACCGCCACCACCAAACTCCGCCTCAGCCACATCTCGGCCCATTTCGAGGATGGCCACACCGATGCGACCGGTGCATGGCTGCACCCTGAACTGACCCCGCTCGGCACCATCCCGTTCACCTTCAGCCGCGAGTTCATCAACCTCACGACCGCGTTGAGCGCCCCCGGCCGCAAAGTCTACCTCGGCTACCAGTACATGTTCCATACCCTGCCCGGCGACGTCAGCCCGCACGCCTTCCAGGCCGGCGCCGAAGTGGGGCTTCCCTACAACGCCTACCTGGCGGCGGATTTCAAGCTGCTCCCGGTATGGGACAGCGCCAAAGAAAAAAGCGACGCATTCAGGGGCACCTGGAACCTGCAGGCAGGAATGCGGCTTACGGCTCTTGGCATCGACAACGTCAGGGTGGCTTGCAACTACTTCAGCGGCATGAGCCGGCAGGGCATGTATTTCAACAAGTCCGAAAGCTTTACCTCGCTCGGCATGATCATCGATTTGTGAAACGGGCCTGGACCCCCGGCCTGGAGCCGGGGGTCCAGGGGCGGTTGAAGCGTGTATCTCCGGGCTGCAGCCCGGATTTTCTTTTCAGAGCCGGGAGTCGAAAAATTCGGGGCAGAGGGTCTCGAAACCCTTCCGGAGTCCGGTTTCGATGAACCCTGGAAGAAACGGGGGATAGAGATGGTAACCATCCAGACTGGCAAGCGGCAGCCATTTCGTCTCGAGAATCACCTGCCGGTCGTCGGGGAACTCCGGATCCCGGCCGGTCATGAGCCTGCCGCCGGTGACTTCGCAGTGGAATCCCAGCGAGACCGAGTGATGCCTGCTTCCGGGCACCGCTCCCGACAGGCCAGGATGGGGATAGAGCAGCTCCTTGACGAAGATCATCCCGCCGACACGGCACTCAAGCCCGGTCTCCTCGACCATCTCCCGCCTCACCGCCTCCTCGAGGGTCTCTCCTCGCTCCACCACACCTCCGGGGAGGATCCAGTAGCTGTCCGGCAAACCGGGGTCTCCGGCAGCGAAGCTGCGATGCTCGACCAGGAGGACATGCCCCTCCTGTACACAAAGGGCGCAGACCCTCAGATCGACGATACTTCTCGGGTATGATGACATAAGACATGGTTCGGTTTCCCCGGCAAGCGTGCCGGGAGTAGTGATAAAGAGAGCTGAATCCCGTCGCTTCGCCCCGTACCATCCAGGCAATTCTTTCGAACGGGCAATTCCGGCAGAACAAGGCAGGCCTCCACTCAATGAACGAAATAATTCGCTCCCCGTGAACGGCCGGACGGGTTTACCCCCATTTGGGGCGCATCTATTTATTTTATATTGTTACGCTCGTATCGTCAACCATATGATGCCGTCAGCACATGGAACTTCCGCCGAAAATAGCCACCCCCCGCCTGAACGAAAAACTCTGCAGCCATTGCGGTCTCTGCATGGGCGACGCCTGGCCGGTACAGGAGAGCCTGCAGAGCTGCGTCTTCAATACCGGCTGGCTCGGAAAACACGAAGAGCGGCTCTTCGGGCGGAAAAGGGATCCGCACGACGATGACGAACTCGCCTTCGGCATCTCCTTGCGCCGTTTCAACGCAAGAATGAAGCGGCCGGTCGACGGGGCGCAATGGGGCGGCATCATCACCCGGATCGCCCTCGGCGCCATCGAAACCGGATTGGTCGAAGGGGTGCTCACCCTGCACGGCAGCATGATGCATCCGAAAGCAGCCCTGGCCACGACCCCATCGGCGGTACTCGAGGGCCGCGGAAACAAACCGGTCCTCTCGCCCACCCTCACCGCACTGCATGATGCGTGGAGAAAAGGCCTCAAGAAGGTGCTCGTCATCGGTGCGCCCTGCCATGTGCACGCAATCAGGGACTTCCACGCCCGAAACCCGCATCTTGAGGGTATGGAGCTCTTCGTGGTCGGCATCCCCTGCACCGACAACCTCGAAGCGGACCACCTCCGCTGGGTGCTCAGCCTGATCAGCAGGAGCCCGGAGAGCATCACGAGCATGGAGTTCATGCAGGACTACCGGGTGCACCTCCGGCATGCCGGAGGCGATACGGAAAAGATACCGTTCTTCTGCCTGCCGCCGGATGTGGTCAGGCCGGGCGTCTTCGCCAACAGCTGCATGAGCTGTTTCGATTACACCAACGGCCTGGCCGACCTTACCGTCGGCTATTTCGGCGCACCATTCAGCCGCGACTGGAAACTGCAGTGGATGACGATCCGGACAGACAGGGGGGAGCGCCTTTTCGAGCTGATTTCAAAAGAGGTGGAGACCGCTCCCGAGCAGAAGCGCGGCGATGCGGAACGTTCAGTGAAAGCCGGACTGGAGACTACCCTTGAACCGCTCCTCTATCCGCAATCGATGCTCAAACGCAAACCGATGCCGCGACTGGCAGGAAACGCGCTGTGCCTCGTCGGCCAGGTGCTCGGTCCGTTCGGCACGGAGTTCGCCCGATACTCGGTCCATATCCACGCTTTGAGGAACTACTGCTTCGTCAGGCTCAACAACCCTGAAAAGTTCGACCTGCTCGTACCGGAACATGTCCAGGTGTTGGCAAAACGTTACGGTCTCGACACGGCGTTGAACAGCAGAACCGGGTCCTGACGAACCAGAATCTTCCAATGATCATGCATATGAATTACTGTATGACCATCTATATTAATGACCATAGAACAGATAAAACATCTTTTATTTGGACTAATGGATAATAATCACTTATTTTAACGTTTACCATAACCACACTCGTTCTTTCCTTTCATTCCGTTGCCATGCAGTTCGAGGCGACAGACCGCCCCAGCGGTCACCATTTGTCTTAGCATTACGCATCACACAACCTAACGGAGAACACACAATGAAAAAAATGCTGTCACTTGCTGCGATGTTCGCAGTACTGTCATACGCAGCTCCTGCGTCAGCTGAACTCAAGATCGGTGGAGACGCCTCCATGCGCCTGAGAGGCCAGTTCGTCGACACGGAAACCAACGGCACCGAGACCAATGACGAAGACGACATCAACTTCGCCTATCGCCTCCGCCTGAAAGCCGCAGCCGACCTCGGTAACGGTTACTTCGTCAAGAGCGTCCTGACCACCGACAACGCTGCCGGCGGCTGGAACACGGTTGGCACCTCGGAAAACCCCCAGATCAGCATCTCGCAGCTCTACCTCGGCCGCGCGCTCGAAGGCTGCCACTGGATGGTTGGCCGCGTACCGCTGAACTCTGCCAACAACCCGATCTTCGACCTGGCGCTCTATCCGTTCGCTCCGGTTGACATCCCCGTTGCCACCTTCAACATGGACCGCGTGTACGGCCTCAACTACGGCGGCAAGTTCGGCCCCGGTGAAGCCAACGCGACCCTTGTCGTGTTTGACAACTTCACGGGTGACAATGCCGACGGCTACGATGGCATCAAAGGCAACGGTATCTTCAACGACGGCTATGTGCTCCACCTCTCCTACAAGTTCAACCTTGGTGACGTGACCGTCGATCCTCAGGCTGTTATCGCCCTGACCGACGCCAACGGTGGTGAGTACCAGAACGTGTCACCGAACACCTTCGGTGCCAATATCACCATCCCTGCCGGCTCCGCCAAGATCGGTATCAGCGGCTTCTACACCGTCTGCGACGACAAGGACGGCCGCACCAACTCGCTGGCTACCGCAGCCGACGTTGACTACAGCGGCTACCTCGTCCGCCTGAAAGGTGAAGTGGGTCCGTTCATGGCCTGGGTCGACTACAACCAGACCGACGACAACACCGCCGGTTCAATCTACAACGGCAACTACGACAACCTGTTCGTCTGGGCGCAGTACAACCTCAAGGTGCACGAGTCCGCAGCCGGAACGTTCAGCCTGATCCCGACTGTCCGTTACTGGGCAGCTGGTGCAGAGCAGGGCGCTGTCGAGTCCGACTACAGCAGGCTCCGCACGGAACTTGTTGCAACGGTTACCTTCTAAGCCGCTTCCGCAGCTACGAAAGCCGCAGGAAACTGCGGCTTTTTTTTTACCCCTCCCTCCCGTTGACTTTCAGACCAAATAATTTGAGGCAACGCTTGGTGCTTATGTTCCATATAATTATATTACTCGTGTAGCATATCGTTCGAGATATGCGGACCATCACCTGAAAAGTCACACTGGCAAGAAGCTCGACAACAACCGCCGGTGAGTCAGGGGCCATTGATTCCGCCCCCCGCGAAAAACCCTTGTTCTTTTCGCCACATCAGTCTCGCTGGCGAGTTTTTTTTATTACCAGGACATAACCGTTCCACTGAACATTCCACACCCGGTTTTCACACCTCCGGAAAGGAAGTTCTCACTCCATTGCTGCAGGCACTGGGGGCTTATCATTTTTTTTGACGATCCTGAAGTTCAATAAACCAAAACCCATAGACTGGCTATGATTAAAATCAAAAAGATCATCTGCCCGGTTGACTTTTCCGGACTGTCCCGCAAGGCAATGCAGTATGCGAATGAGTTTGCACGCCTTTCGGACGCCAAAGTCTTCCTGGTAGGCGTCGTGGAGAACGACCCGACCATCAACTACTCACATGGCCTTGAAAAGGAGCGCGCCGACGAGGAGCAGAAGCTCGCCGCCCTGATCGACGAAGAGCAGATGGCTGGCATCGTGGCCGATTTCGCGATCTACGAAGGCTTCGCCGAAGAGTGCATCCTCGATTACGCCAATCGTCAGGAAGCCGACATCATCATCATGGGCTCCCATGGCCGCCGCGGCCTGAAGCGCATGATCCTCGGCAGCGTCGCCGAGCATGTGGTGCGCCGCGCCCCCTGCCCGGTACTTGTCGTCAAGGAGAACGAACACGAGTTCATCCAGTAAACCGGCGGGCTGCCGCGGCAGCAGGCACTTTTTTTTCAAACTGAATTACCGTTCAACAACCTAGGAGCACTTGTATGGCACAAAATGTCTCTGCACCACACACCGAAGAGGTATCCAGCACGCGGAGGGTCATTGCGGCCTCTTCCGTCGGAACCCTCATCGAGTGGTACGACTTTTATATCTTCGGTTCGCTCGCGAAGATCATTTCCGAACAGTTCTTCCCGAAAGACAACCCGACCGCAGCGTTGCTGGCGACTCTCGCCACCTTCGCGGCAGGCTTCGTGGTCCGTCCTTTCGGTGCACTCTTTTTCGGCCGCCTCGGCGACCTCATCGGCCGTAAGTACACCTTCCTCGTAACACTCGTCATCATGGGCGGTTCGACCTTCGTGATCGGTCTGGTCCCCGGTTATGCCACCATCGGTTTCTGGGCCCCGGCCATCGTCTTTGTCCTGAGATTGCTGCAGGGCCTTGCGCTCGGTGGCGAATACGGCGGTGCGGCCACCTACGTCGCCGAACACTCTCCGACCGACAAGCGCGGATTCTGGACGAGCTTCATCCAGACCACCGCTACCTTCGGCCTGTTCGTTTCGCTCGGCGTGATCCTCGTGGTCCGTCAGACGCTCGGTATCGAAGCATTCACCGACTGGGGCTGGCGCGTGCCGTTCCTGCTTTCGATCTTCCTCGTCGCGATATCGGTTTACATCCGCATGAAGATGTCCGAGTCGCCGCTTTTCGCCAAGCTGAAAAAGGAGGGCAAGACCTCTGCCAATCCGCTGGCTGAAAGCTTCCAGAAGAAGGACAACCTGAAGATGGTGCTGCTGGCCCTCCTCGGCGCCACCGCAGGACAGGGCGTCGTGTGGTACACCGGCCAGTTCTATGCACTCTCCTTCCTGCAGAACGCCTGTAACATCGAGTTCGTCCAGAGCAACATCATCATCTCCGCAGCCCTGATCATCGGCACCCCGTTCTTCGTGGTGTTCGGCGCACTCTCCGACAAGATCGGAAGGAAGTGGATCATGATGGCCGGCATGCTGGTCGCCTTCGTCTCCTACCGGCCGATCTACACCTTGATGTATGACGATGCCAACCTGAAGACCAAGACCGAAATTGTCGAACAGACCACCGTCGAAACCAAGGAAGCGGTCAAGGGTGAAAATACGGTGACCACCACGGTGACCAAAAAGAATTTCACCGACGGTACCAAGTACAAGGAAACCAAAAAGCTGACCGTCCCGCTCGACGAGGCCAAGAAGGCCGAGCTTGCCGCAGCGGGCAAACTGAAGCCTGAAACCAAGAAAGAGACCACGCTTCCGCAGAACATCTTCTACAAGATGATCGGCTTTGTCCTGATCCAGGTGATCTTCGTGACCATGGTCTACGGCCCGATCGCCGCGTTCCTCGTCGAGCTCTTCCCGACCAGGATCCGCTACACCTCCATGTCGCTGCCTTACCACATCGGTAACGGCGTGTTCGGCGGACTCGTGCCGCTCATCTCGACCAGGCTTGTCGAAGCCACCCGTCCCGGTCCGGACCTGCCGCCCGCCGACCCGCTCGCAGGTCTCTGGTATCCGATCATCATCGCGGCGGTCAGCTTCCTGATCGGTACGCTCTACATGTCGAACAAGGCGAACCACCTGGATGTCGAATAAACAGGCAACTATTTAAAAAATTACACTATGTCAGCAATTCAGAAATTAATGGGTATCGTCTGGGCCGCCCTGGGAGTAGGCATCATTCCGCTCGCCATCAGGCAGGCGATGTCGGAGATCGCAAAAAAGCCGAGTGAAGAGAACTGGATCTTCTGGTCCATCGTGCTCGTCGTGCTCATGCCGATCATCTCGTTCAGCCTGATCACCTTCGGCGTGTTCGCCCTCAAGGGTGAATATGAGTCCATCGAGTGACGCTGTCCCGACAGAACAAACCGAAGAGGGGCGCCGCATCAACACGGCGCCCCTCTTTTTTTCTATCAGGGAATCCCTACATTGCGATATCGGCAAGAAGGAACCAATCGATTTGTCATGACCGCTCCGGGCAAGGCCCAGAAACGCTCCACGGAACTGCAGGAAAAGCTTGCTTCCCTGCCGACCAACCCCGGTGTCTACCGCTTCAGCAACGCGAAGGGCACGGTGATTTACGTCGGCAAGGCCAAGAATCTGCGAAACCGGGTCCGATCATATTTCCGTGACGCTTCGCAGATAACCGGCAAGACCGCCGTCATGGTGAGTCACATCGCCGGGCTCGACGTGATCATCACCTCCTCCGAAGTCGAAGCGCTCATCCTTGAAAACAACCTGATCAAGGAGTTGCGCCCCCGCTACAATGTCAGCCTGAAGGATGATAAAAGCTACCCCTACCTGGTCATCACCAACGAACGGTTTCCGAGGATTTTCCTGACCCGTCAGGTCAGGCGCGACGGCTCGCTCTATTTCGGGCCCTATACCGAGGCCCACCAACTCCGGCTGATCCTCGACCTGATCGGCTCAATCTTCCCGGTCCGGAGCTGCAAGTACCGGTTGACCGAAGAGGCGGTAGCATCACGAAAGTTCAAGGTCTGCCTCGACTACCACATCCACAAGTGCAAAGGACCGTGCGAAGGGCTCCAGGAGGAAGGGGAGTACCAGGAGATCATCCGCGAAATCGTGCAGCTCCTGAAGGGAAAGACCGCCGCCCTCATCCGCTCGCTCACCGCCGAGATGCAGCGGCATGCGACGAACCTGCAGTTCGAGGAGGCTGCCTCCCTGAAGGCTCAGATCGACGGCCTGAAACGCTATGCGGAACGCCAGAAGGTGGTGAGCGCCGACCCGGTCGACCGCGACCTCTTCGCCGTAGCCGCTGGCAACGACGACGCTTGCGGCGTGGTGTTCAAGATCCGCGAGGGCAAACTGATCGGATCGCAGCACCTCTACCTGTCGAACACGGGGCACGCCGACACCCCCGGGCTTCTGTCGGCGCTCCTGGAGCACTACTACCTGGAGACTCCCGATCTGATGCCGGAAGAGATCCTCCTGCAGGAGGCACTGGCGGAAGATGAGTCCGATGCACTGCGCCAGCTGATTTTTTCACGTCAGCCTGACCGACGGCAGGTACGCTTCATCGTGCCGAAAATCGGTGAAAAAGCCCAGCTCCTCGACATGTGCCTGAAAAATGCCGAGCACCATCTGCATGAGTTCATGGTGCAGAAACAGAAACGGGGCGAGATCGCCCGCATCCCCCCATCACTTGAAGCCCTGAAGCAGGTGCTGCGTCTCGAGCGGGTTCCCGAACGGATCGAGTGCTTCGACAATTCGCACATCCAGGGTTCGGACTACGTCAGCGCCATGGTCACCTTCGTGTCCGGCAGGCCGAAAAAATCGGATTACCGGAAATTCAGGCTCAGGAGCTTCGAGGGTTCCGACGACTATGCCGCCATGCATGAAGCGATTACCCGCCGTTATGGAGGCTCGCTCTCCGAAACGCTGCCCATGCCTGACCTGCTCATTGTCGATGGCGGCAAGGGACAGGCGAACGTCGCGCTGAAAGCCTTGCAGGAAGCAGGCGTCACCCTCCCGGTGGCCGGCCTGTCGAAGCGGCTCGAGGAGATATGGCTGCCCCACGAACGAGATCCGCATAACCTGCCGAAAACCTCTCCTGCGCTCAAGCTCCTGCAACAGCTTCGCGACGAGGCGCACCGGTTTGCCGTAACCTACCACCGCAAGGTCAGGACAGACCGGACGATCCGCACCGAGCTGACGGAAATCCACGGCGTCGGCAACGGAACTGCTGAACGGCTGCTCAGTCGATTCGGATCTGTGGAAGCCGTCGCTCTGCTGACACCCGAAGAAATTTCTTTGGTGACGGGAAAGAAAACCGCCGAAAGCATTTACCGTCATTTCCACCCGGAACGCGACGCAAAGCCTTGAGTGTCGGGCCTTGCTGGTCGCTGGATTTGAAAAAAAACTGCTATATTCTCGTAATGATCTTCTTTGTGATCGTGTCAAATGCCATGAACAAGAGTGTATGAGTCTCCTTGACTTTTTCGACGATGAACATACCCGACCGGATGGTTCCTTCGAGGATCAACCGGATGGCCTGACCGATCCCGAGTCGTTGAACGACCCCGAAGAGCTTATCGATATCATCAACCAGCTGAACGAAGAGGGCGAACACGAAGCTGCCCTCAAGGCAGCCAGAAGGCTTGAAGAGGTCAATACGTTCAATGCGGAAAGCTGGTTCCACCTCGGCAATTGCCTCACCCTTAACGGCATGTTCGACGAGGCCCTCGACGCCTTCAGGCATGCTGTGGTCCTCAGTCCTGCGGACAGTGAAATGACCCTGAACCTCGCCCTGGCCTGGTTCAACACGGGACATCTCGAGCAGGCCCTCGAAGAGATCGACCGGGTCGTCACTGACTCGTCGACCGAAAAGGAGACACACTTCTACCGGGGACTCGTCCTGCAGCGCCTCGATCGTTTCGAGGAGGCGGAGCAGAACTTCCTGCGCTGTATCGACCTTGAACCTGAGTTTCCTGAAGGGTGGTACGAGCTAGCCTATTCCCAGGACATCCTCGGACGGCTCGAGGAGAGCCTCGAGTCCTATCGTAAAGCGATCGACCTGGACCCTTACAACATCAACGCCTGGTACAACAGCGGACTGGTGATGAGCAAGCTCAAGCACTACGACGAGGCCCTTTCGGCCTACGACATGGCGCTTGCCATCTCGGATGAGTTCAGCTCGGCATGGTACAACCGGGCAAACGTTCTGGCCATCACGGGAAAAATCGAGGAGGCGGCCAAGAGTTACCTGAAGACCCTTGAGTTCGAACCTGACGACATCAACGCTCTCTATAATCTCGGGATCGCCAGGGAGGAGCTGGAAGAGTACGACCTTGCCATCACCTGCTACCGGCGCTGTATCGAGCTGAATCCGGAGTTCGCAGACGCCTGGTTCGCCCTCTCCTGCTGCCATGAAGCCATCGAGGATTTCCCGGCGTCGCTCGAAGCCATCGCCCACGCCCTCGAAGAGATGCCTGACTGCGTCGAGTACCTCCTGCTGAAGGCTGAGATCGAGTACAATATCGGTTTGATCGAAGCGTCGCTCCTGACCTATCGCTCGGTGATCAATCTCGATCCGGAAAGCCCGCAGATCTGGCTCGATTACGCCATGGTGTTGCGCGAATCCGGAGACATGAACGAGTCGATCCGTGCCCTGGAGGAGTCGATCACGCTGCAGCCGCTTTCGGCGGACGCACATTTCGAGATAGCCGCCGCCTATTTTGCCCTGGGCGACAAGCAGAGCACCCTCAAGGCCCTCAGCAAGGCGTTCAAGATCGATCCGGACAAGAAGCAGCTCTTCCAGAGCACCTTCCCCGAGCTCTATCAGCAGGATGCCGTCCGCATGCTGCTCGGGATCTCCTGACCTCCTGGCCATGACCGTCGTCTCCGCCAACCGGGCAAAGAGGATATTCGGGCTCATCGGAAAAAACGTCGATTACTCCTGGTCCCCGCTTATCCATAACACGGCGTTTGAAACGCTGGGAATGCCGTGTGTCTACACGATCTTCAACATCGCCAGCCCTGAACTGGTCGCTGACGCCCTGCGGGGAAGCCGGGCGCTCGGCATCCAGGGTTTCAGCGTGACCATACCGTACAAGAAAACCGTCGTGCCTTTCCTCGACGAGCTCTCGCCGGAAGCGCAGACCATCCGCGCGGTGAACACCATCGTCAACGACAACGGCCATCTCTCCGGACACAACACCGACATCTCGGGGTTTGCCGCCCCTCTTTTGCCATGGGCCGAACGCATCCGTGGCAAAAGGGTCTGCATCTTCGGAAACGGCGGTGCCGCCCTCGCTGCTATCGAGGCCTTTCGGCTGCACTTCAGACCCTCCTCGATCCTGCTCTTCGTCAGGGAGCTGCATAAGGCCGACGAGATGCTCGATGGGTACCTGCACCGGTCGCTGGTCACCCCCTGCCTGACCAGCGACCTCGAACTTCCGCTCGGCGGCCAGCAGCTCCAGGAGTGCAGCGTGATCGTGAACGCCACACCCGTCGGTACCGCTGGACGCACGGACGCCGGCAAGAGCGCCGTACCGTCCGGCAGGGAGCTGTTCCATCCGGGCCAGATCGTCTACGACATGGTTTACAATCCGCTGGAAACCCCACTGCTTGCCGAAGCACGCTCGGCCGGAGCGGAAACGGTATCAGGCATCGAAATGCTCCTCGCCCAGGCGGCCAGCGCCTTTTTCATCTGGACTGGCTGCCAGATGCCCGTCGACACCGTGAGGAACGTACTCATGCACGAAATCGGAGAGGCCGACGGCCACAACTGCAGGTAAAGTGAACGGTCCTGCTTGAAAAATGCCGGATCGCATGATACATTCCCATTCCCAACACATACCTGCAGATGAACGACAAACAACACACACCATCCATGGCGCTTTTCTACCTTCTCGCCGTGCTCTTCGCGCTTATAGACCGGGTAACCAAAATCCTCGCGATCAATTATCTTCGCGACATGAACCAGAGCATGATCCTTGTACATGACTGGCTCAAGCTCACCTATGCGGAGAACCTGGGCATCGCCTTCGGGGTCAGGTTCCTGCCTCCCCAGAGCCTGCTGCTGCTCACCTTCGCGATATCGGCTGGCGTCATCGTCTACGTTTCGAGATCGAAAAACCGCAACCCGCTCTTCATCACGGCCTTTGCGCTCATCCTGAGCGGTGGTGTCGGGAACCTCATCGATCGGGTGATGCTCGGCCATGTGGTCGACTTCATCCATTTCGACCTCTACGAAGGCGTGCTGTTCGGCAGGTACCTGTCGCTCTGGCCCATCTTCAACGTGGCCGACTCCTGCATCACCATCGGCGCATGCATGCTTGTATTCCTGTACGACCGGATCTTCACTCCAGAAGAGCATAAGGGCTGATGAGGTACGCAGACGTCCATTGCCATCTGTCGTTTCCCGAATTCGACGCCGACCGCGACGAGGCGATCGCACGCTTTCGGGCTGCAGGCGGTGGACTGCTCATCGATCCCGGAACCGATCCCGTGACGAGCAGGAGGTCGGTCGAACTGGCTGGCAGGTACGACTTCATCTACGCCAATGTCGGACTTCACCCGGGGGAAGTCCGCGCGCCCTACGGGCCGGAGCTGCTGGACGAACTGGCAGGGCTCGCCCGGGCCGACAAGGTCGTGGGTATCGGAGAGATAGGACTCGACTACTACTGGCCCGGCTATGACCGCGACCTGCAGATCGGGGCGTTCCGCGAAATGCTGCGACTGGCCGTTTCACTCGACCTGCCGGTGGTCATCCACTGCCGTGATGCCTGGCCGGACATGCTCAGGGTGCTCTCAGAAGAGCGGTCATCGACCCTGAGGGGTGCGATGCACTGCTTTTCCGGCGATCTCGATATCGCCCGCCAATGCATCGGACTCGGCATGAAAATCTCGGTGCCGGGCACCATTACCTACAAGCGATCGAACCTGCCTGAGATCGTGGCCTCGATGCCGCTTGAGGCGCTTCTGTCGGAAACGGACGCACCATACCTCTCCCCCGTACCCATGCGCGGCAAACGTAACGAGCCTGCCAATGTGACCCACACGGTGCGGGCAATCGCGGACGCACGCCAGGAACCGCTCGAAACGGTGGCCAATTCGCTGGTCGGCAACGCCTGCAGGCTTTTCGGGATCCCCCTCCCGCATGCAGCAGGCCGCTGAGACCCCGGACATTCAATCTTGCATGACAACCCGGTTCTCCCCTGAACCCCAGGTTAAAATCCGGTACAACTTCGGAAACCACGAATTTCAATCGCCCCCTTCTCCACGCTCCAGCTCGGGCGGAAGGGAACTCATTTTGAAATTCATTGCAACTTGCGTAGGTTGAAAACCGCGACGAACGGATGCCGATGACCGGCCAGGAACGGCGGGTGCTTTCACCGTCAAGAGAGGATACAGAAAAATTTCAACGACAACGACCGCTATCAATGAACGAGATACACACTGCACACACACCTCAGGCGCTCCCGAAGCCGACCATCATCGACCTTGTCCTCGAAAAGAAAAAGATCATCATTTCGGTCATTGTGCTGCTTGCCGTAGTGGCTGGAGGCGCATTCTTCTGGATGCAGAAAACCAAAGCCGATGAGGAACAGGCCTCCCTCGCGCTTTCGAAGGTCGTGCCGTGGATCCAGACGGGCGACGCCGATCACGCGACCAAAGGCCTCAGGGAGATCATCGCCGGTTATGGCGGTACCCCGAGCGGCAACATGGCCAGACTCTACCTCGCCACGATTTACTACACCATGAACAAGCCTGACGAGGCGCTCCCCCTTTACAAGGAGTTCAGCAGCCCGAACAAGGACCTCCAGGCTTCCGCACTCGCCGGCACCGCCGCCTGCCACGTGCAGAAGAAAACATTCTCCGCCGCAGCCGACAGCTATCAAAAGGCCTCGGATACCGCCGAGAACGAAGCGCTGAAATCGATGTACCTGAACCGGGCGGCCGAAAGCCTCATCGCCGCAGGCAAGCCTGATGAGGCGGTCAAGCTGTTCGACAAGATCATCAAGAGCTGGCCGGGCACCTCGTCGGCTGCTGTAGCCCAGCGCTCCCTGTGGAAGCTGTCAGGCCAGGGCGTCCAGGTACCAGCACCGTAACGGGCAACTCCAACAACCACTCCTCAATAACCAGACATGCCACAAAAGTTCATCATCAAGACCAGCATGGGCGACATCGCCATTGCACTGTATGACGACACCCCGAAGCACCGCGACAACTTCACGAAGCTCGTCGGTGAAGGCTACTACGACGGCATACGATTCCACAGGGTCATCGAAGGGTTCATGATCCAGACCGGAGACCCGCTGTCACGCCATGACGACAAGCGAGCCCTGCACGGCACCGGCGGCCCCGAGCAACGTATTCCGGCCGAGATCAAGCACCCGAACAAAAAGGGAACGCTCGCAGCCGCACGGGACAACAACCCACAGAAAGCCTCCTCCGGCAGCCAGTTTTACATCAACCAGGCGGACAACGCCTTCCTCGATGGGGAGTACACCGTGTTCGGCGTCGTGGAGTCGGGCATCGAGGTGGTGGACAGTATCGCCGTGGTCGACACCGACATGCGGGACAACCCCCTCAAACCGGTTACCATCGAAACCATCAAGCCTGTCACCGAGAACGCTTGAGACGATGGAGAGCATCGCCGAGAACCTCGCCGCTGTCCGGGAACAGATCGAAACTGCCTGCCGCACGGCAGGCAGGCGGCCTGAAGAGGTCCGCCTGATCGCTGTCTCCAAGACCAAGAGCGCAACCGCGGTCAGAGCCGCCTGGGAGGCCGGCCAGAAGGAGTTCGGGGAGAGCTATGTCCAGGAGTTCCTCGAAAAACTGGACGACCCGCAACTTGCGGAACTACCGCTCTCATGGCACTTCATCGGTCACCTGCAGTCCAACAAGATTCGTCAGGTCGCCGGAAAGGTAGCGATGATCCACGGCATCGACAAGGTTTCCACGGCCGAAGAGCTCTCGAAGCGCGCCGTTCAGCACGGCATCGACATCGACTTCCTCCTCGAAGTGAACGTTTCCAGGGAGAGCTCCAAGTATGGCATCGACCCCGTGACGCTCACGACTGCTGCCGAGGCGTGCTTCACCCTTCCCAACATCAGGCTCCGCGGCCTCATGACGATCGCATCGCCCGACCCAAGCCAGGCCCGCCGGGAGTTCGCAGAACTTCGCGAATGCCTTGAGCAGCTGAAACACGCGGCGCCGGATCCCCACCTGCTCACCGAACTCTCCATGGGCATGAGCCAGGACTTCGAAGAGGCGATCATGGAGGGGACGACCATGATCCGTATCGGCACCGCCATCTTCGGCTGGAGATAAACCGTTGATCGATGAAAAATATCGGGAGATCCCCTCCTGACAGTATCCATTATCCATTAGCAACTCCTCTGCCACCCGTTTCCATCTCTCCCCACCAGAGCTTATATTAAAAGTCTTTTTCCGGGCCGATTTATCAAACCAACAAACAACAGGGCATATCATGACCGAACAAAGGCAGAAAATCAGGGAAGCCGTAGCGTTCATCAGGAAAAAAACCAGCGAGGAGTACCCGGTCGGCATCGTGCTCGGCACCGGCCTTGGCGGTCTGGTCAAGGAGATTGAAGTCGAGTTCTCGCTCGACTATGCCGACATCCCCTACTTCCCGATCTCGACCGTTGAGACCCATCACGGCAAGCTGATTTTCGGCACTCTGGCCGGCAAGAAGGTCGTCGCCATGCAGGGTCGATTCCACTTTTACGAAGGCTATTCGATGACGCAGATCGTCTTTCCGGTCAGGGTCATGAAACAGCTCGGCGTCAAGACGCTCGGCATCACCAACGCTTGCGGAGGAATGAACCCCGGATATCGCAAAGGCGACATCATGCTGATCGACGACCATATCAACCTGCTCGGCACCAACCCGCTCATCGGGCCCAACGACCCTGAACTGGGGCCGCGCTTCCCCGACATGTGCGCACCCTACTCGCCCAGGATCCTCGACATCGCCGAAAAGGTTGCGCTTGAGAACGGCATCAAGGTGCAGCGCGGCGTCTACGTCGCCGTCACGGGTCCTTGCCTCGAGACCCGCGCCGAATACCGCATGCTCAGGGCGCTCGGCGCCGATGTGGTTGGCATGTCGACCGTTCCCGAAGTGATCGCGGCCGTGCATCAGGGAACCGAGGTCTTCGGCATGTCCATCGTCACCGACGAGTGCTTCCCTGACTGCCTCGTGCCGGTTGGCATCGAAGAGATCATCGAGGTCTCCAACCATGCCGAGCCCAAGATGACCACCATCTTCAGGAACGTCGTGGCAAACCTTTAATTCAAACCGGAACGATACCAACAACACATGATCGACGCCATCTCATTTTCTGACGGCAAGTTCCGTTACCTCGACCAGCGTTACCTCCCGCTGCAGGAGCTCCATGTCGAGACCAGAGACCACCAGGAGGCCATCGAAGCCATCAAGACCCTCGCCGTCCGGGGCGCTCCGCTGATCGGGGCTTCCGCCGCCTACACGGTCATCCTTGGCATCAACGAATTCAAGGGAACCAAAGAGGAGTTTCCGGCCTGGTTTGCAAAGCTCATCGCCGACGTCGAAGCCTCGCGCCCGACGGCGGTCAACCTCTTTTTCGCCACGAAAAAGATCAAGTCCGTCTATGAGGCCAACTTCACGCAGGACACCCTTGAGGAGCTTTTCGCTAAAATGACCGCCGAGGCCTGCAAGATCCACAAGGACGAAATCGACAACTGCGACCGCATCTCGCGCAACGGCGTCGAACTGCTCAAGCGCGACTTCGCCGACGTGCTGAAAACCCGTAAGCTCAACGTGCTGACCCACTGCAATACCGGCACCCTGGCCTGTTGCGGCACCGGCACGGCACTTGGCGTGATCCGGCTCGCGTGGCAGGAGGGCCTGATCGAACGGGTCATCTCTTCCGAGAGCCGCCCGCTCCTGCAGGGTCTCCGCCTGACCGCATGGGAACTGGAGCACGACGGGATCCCGTTCGTCTCGATCTCGGATTCATCGTCGGCATTCATCATGCATCAGGGCAAGATCGACTTCGCCGTCGTGGGTGCCGACCGCATCACGGCAAACGGCGACACGGCAAACAAGATCGGCACCTATGCCCACGCCGTCAGCGCGCGCCACCACGGCATACCGTTCTACATCGCGGCCCCGGTGTCGACCATCGACATCACCCTCTCCGACGGTTCGCTGATCCCGATCGAGGAGCGGAGCGCCGACGAACTCCGCACGATCTTCGGCACCCAGGTCGCAACACCGACCACTCCGGTGCTGAACTACGCGTTCGATGTCACCCCCGGCACGCTCATCCGCGGCATCATCACCGAAAAAGAGGCTGTCGTCGGAAACTACAACGAATCGCTCGCCCGCATCTGCAACGAGTGACCTCGACCGTTCGGCCCTCCTGTACAACCCCGGCTTCGCCGGGGTTTCTTTTTTTGGAAACGCCCCCCTCCTCCCGGTTCAATCCCCCAACCCATTCTTTCATCAGGACTTGATATCTTTTTTTACCTTGGTTGTATCTCGAATTGTTTCGTAAATTGTGAGCAGATGCCACTATTGCTTAGTTCGTAGTAGCTCCTTATCATAACTGCCCAGACACCCGTCTCTACCATTTTTCTCAACCATATCCCAGGAGGAGGGCATGAAAGACACCGGTTACGATTATTCGATTGTTCGGGGTTTTGCCTATTCAGCACTGTTATGGCTCATTGTCGGCCTCCTCATCGGCCTCTGGATAGCCTTCGAGATGTTCAATCCCTCGCTGAACATCACGCCATGGCTGAGCTTCGGCCGACTGCGCGTCGTGCACACCAACGGCCTTGGCGTCGGCTTCGGCATGTCGGGCATCTTCGCGACGGCGTACTACATGCTGCAACGCCTCACCCGCACTCCGCTCCCTTTCCCGAAACTCGCCAAGGCACACCTCTACGTCTTCAACCTCGCCATAGCTGCAGCCGCCGTCAGCCTCATGGCCGGCATGAACACCACCAAGGAGTACGCCGAGCTTGAATGGCCACTCGACATCGGTGTGGTGATCATGTGGGTGATGTTCGCCATCAACGTGTTCGCCATCCTCGTCAAGCGCCAGGAGAAGCAGATGTACATCTCCCTCTGGTACCTGGTCGCCATGACTGTGACCGTCGCCGTGCTCTATATCGTGAACAACCTCGCAATCCCGGTCTCCCTCACGAAGTCCTACAGCCTCTATGCAGGAGCCAACGACGCCAACGTCGAGTGGTGGTACGGGCACAATATCGTGGGGTTCATCTTCACCGTGCCGGTGCTGGCCATGTTCTACTACTTCCTTCCCAAGGCCACCGGCCTGCCGATCTACAGCCACCGCCTCTCGATCGTCTCGTTCTGGTCGCTGATCTTCGCCTACCTCTGGACCGGCGCACACCATCTCATGCTGACCCCTCTGCCGGAGTGGATCCAGACCGTGGCGATCGCCTTCAGCATCTTCCTGATCGCCCCATCGTGGGGCTCGGTCGTGAACGGCTATTACACCCTCCAGGGCAACTGGGACCAGATGCGGTCGAACTACCTGACCAAGTTCTTCATCATCGGCATCACCTTCTACGGCCTCCAGACCCTCCAGGGTCCGTTGCAGGGCCTCAGGACGCTGAACGCCTTCTTCCATTACACCGACTGGGTGGTCGGCCATGTCCATATGGGCACCATGGGCTGGGTGACCATGATCATTTCGGCTTCGTTCTACTACATGATTCCCAAAATCAGCGGCCGCGATCTGTACAGCATCAAGCTTGCCAATATCCACTTCTGGCTCATACTTATCGGCCAGCTCACCTGGACCATCACCATGTGGATCGGCGGCATCCAGCAGGGGGCGATGTGGAAGGCCACCAACCCTGACGGTTCGCTCATGTACAATTTCCTCGACGGCCTGACATCGCTCTATCCCTATTACCGCATGCGCTTCGGCGCCGGGATCGTCTACTTCATCGGCATCCTCATCTTTGCATGGAATGTGCTCCAGACAGCAAGGAAGCAGCCTGAAACCGCAGAAGCGTAAACCATCAAATCTCAACAAGGAGCTTGAATCATGGGGATCTATTCAAAACCGGTTGTCTTTGCGGTCGTGTCGGCGCTGGTCATCCTCATCGGCACGGTGGTCACGGTGTTCGTGCCGATGTTCCTGCCTTCGACCCAGCCGGTCAGCGCTTTTGTGAAGCCCTATACGGCCATCGAGCAGGAGGGGCGCGACATCTACATGCGCGAAGGGTGCAACAACTGTCACACCCAGACGGTCCGCCCGCTCAGGACCGAGGTACTCAGGTTTGGCGAGTATTCCAAGGCCGAAGAGTTCGCATGGGACCGTCCGTTCCTCTGGGGATCACGTCGTACCGGTCCGGACCTGAACCGTGTCGGCGGGAAATATCCCGATTCCTGGCACTACAAGCACATGCAGAGTCCGCAGAGCATGTTCGCCCTGTCGAACATGCCTCCCTATGGATGGCTCGCCGCCAACCGGCTCGACACCTCCATCTCGTTCAAAAAGACCTCGACCCTCGGTTACGGGTATACGGAGGAGCAGGTGAAGCAGCAGATCGCCGAGTACAAAGCGAAAGTCACCGCTCCCGAGTACGATTCCAGGGAGACGCGTGACCTGGTGACACCGGCCGGACTGAGAGGTGAACTGACCGAAATGGACGCCATCGTGGCCTACATGCAGAAGCTCGGGCGCGACGTCAAATCCATGGAGGCAAGGCAATGAGTTTCCAGGCGATCGCATATACCGTCTTCACCATCTCCCTGGCCGTCGTGATGGCGGGCATCATCATCTACTACTACAACCCCGCCCGGAGGCAGGAGGTCGAAGAACCCAAGCTCAGAATGCTCCGCGACGACGATTGATGGGGTATGCAGGACAACTGTAACAGTTCAAGTAACATCAGGAGGAGACTCACATGAACGATTCCGGAATACCGCAGGAAGGCCACAACAAAATCCCGAAAGGATGGCTGGCGTTCTTTTTCGGCATGATCGTCTTTCTGGTCTGGTATATCGTATCTTATACCCCGGCGATCTCCGGCTGGTCATTCTACAGGGAGTTCGAACAGGAGATGAAAGCCGGCGAGAAAGCCACCGCTTCAGCAACCGCCGACCCGGGCAAGTACATCGGCAACGCCGGCGCGATTGCCGAAGGCAAGGCCGAGTACGCCGCATCATGCGCTGCCTGTCATATGGCCGATGCCAGCGGCGGAATCGGCCCGAACCTCAAGGGCAACCTCAAATACGGTTCGACACCTGACAAGATGTTCGAATCGATCTCGCTGGGACGCCCGAACGGCATGCCGCCCTTCCAGCAACAGTTGGGTAACGAAAAGGCCTACAAGCTCATCGCATTCCTCCAGAGCCTGAGGAAATAACCGCCACCGCCGTCGCCCCGGGAAACATACCGGGGCGACGGCGTCTCATGAGAACCCGGCAGGGAAATCACCGGCGTGCATTCGAGAGGGACTCGGTCCCCGGACATGTGCGCATCTTGTATGCTCGAGCCGCTTGAACCCCCTGGTTGAACACCGGGGCTATATGAATAACTGTAAAGACCTCCACCATTGCCCAAGGCAGTACCATGAAGCAGATCATCTGGAAACGCTACAGAAGAACGGTCGAAATCCTCCAGGCCCTGCTCCTGACCGCTCTTCCCTTCCTCAGGATCAACGGTCAGAGTGCACTCCGGTTCGATGTCGGCGAACTGAACCTCTACTTTTTCGGAACGGTCATCCGGATCGGCGAATTCTACCTCATTCTGGCGGCTACCCTCTTCCTGCTGCTCTTCATCGCCATGGTCACCGTGATCTTCGGACGCATCTGGTGCGGATGGCTCTGCCCCCAGACCGTGCTGCTCGACCTCACCGAAAGCCTGGCCTCAGTCTTCGGGCGCAAACACCGGAACTCCATACAGAAACTGATCCTTGTCCCGGTTTCGGCGCTTGTCGCGATGACCATGATCTGGTATTTCGTGCCGCCCTTCGACGCAATACGGCAACTCTTCTCGTCGCCGCTGATAGCAGGATTCTTCTTCGTCCTCTGGGCAACGGTCTGGCTTGAACTCGCCACACTCGGCAGGCACTTCTGCACCTCGATCTGCCCCTATGCCATGATGCAGAACTCCCTGTTCGACAGCGAGACGCTCGTGATCGAATACGACAAGTCACGCGACGCCACCTGCATGAAATGTGACGACTGCGTGCGTGCCTGCCCGGTCGGCATCGACATCAAGCAGGGGCTCAGCAATCGCTGCATCGCCTGCACCGAGTGTATCGATGCCTGCTGGAAGAAAAGCAGCAAGCGAGGGCTTCCGCCCTTCCCGAACTTCAGGGGAAAAATCCTTCGACCCAAATTCTACCTTCTTGGCGGCATCACGGTGGCTTCCGCGCTCCTGCTCGCACTCCTGATCGCCATGCGTCCCGGGGTGGACTTCATGGTCAACAGGATCCAGGAACCCCTGCCGGCCGGCCTGAACCGATACAGCTACACCATATACAACAATAGCGGCAAGGTGCTTGACCTTGAGCTCTCTACTTCTGAAGGCGTTACGGTCATCGGGGATCATTCGCTCAGGATAGTTCCGTACGGAGTCGCCCGTGGCAAACTGCTGCTGAAGGCTGCTTCAAAGCGTGATCAGGTCACCCTTACCCTTGAAGGCAACGGCATCTCGATCAGCAAGACCACCGGATTTCTATGAAGCCTTTTATCGTCGGGCTTTACGCCCTCTTTCTTTTCGCCATGGCCTGTGGCATCACCGTCGCCTACCGGAATTCCGAAGGTCTGGTTGAAAACGACTACTTTGAAAAAGGCAACGCCTGGTTCAGGACGAAGGACGCCGAAAAACGGCTCGGTTTCGAAGTGGCCGCTCCGGAGAGGCTCCAGACCGGAAGCAACACCGTCAGGTTCACGCTGACAGAACACGGCAAACCGCTCCGGAATGCGGACGCCCGCCTGTTTTTTGGCAGCGTGTCGACAAAAGAACACGACGTTTCGACCCGTTTGCTCGAAACCTCCCCAGGTGTGTATGAAACGACAGCACACTTCCCCGCCAAAGGCAAATGGCTTGTGCGGCTGGATCTGGGCGACAAGCAGATTAAAACCAGCAGATCATGGTTCTACGACGTCGAATGAAAACATGGAGCATCACGTTGCACCGTGTTGCGATCCTGCTCTTCCTGCTCCAGACGAGTACGGCTGCAGCCAGTGCTGAACCCGCCGACTGCACGGCCATCCATACCGGGCCATGCACGAAACAGGCCGGCAACCGGAAGGTGACGCTCGAGATCGACCCGAAACCGGTCAGGCACATGGCTGAACTGACCTTCAGGGTGACCATCACCCCCGGTGAAGGCCTGCCCTCTACCCTGCTGCTGGACCTCAGCATGCCGGGCATGGTCATGGGCAGGAACCAGCTGGCCATAAAGCAGAATACTTACGGTACCTGGGAAGGCAAAGGAATCATTGTCAAATGCATGAGCGGACGTACCCGATGGCGGGTGACCCTCCTCAGTCCGGAACTCGCGAACCCCTCGTTCACCTTCAATGTCCGCGACTGACAAGACAGCTGCCGGACAGCTTCGCTGTGACCATTGCCTGCAGGAGGTTTCTGCAGCTTCGGCCGTCACGGCAACCATCGGCACCGAGACCAGGCGCTTCTGCTGTCACGGCTGCCTCGGCGTCTACGAACTGATCCACCTCGAGTCGCTCGAGGCTTTCTACAGCCAGCGCTGCGACTGGCAACCGGGACGCCCGGCCTTCGCGACCGTCAACGCGGGCGACTTCGCCGGCGACATCGTTTCCGACGGCCGGACAAACCGGATTGAACTCCTCCTTTCGGGCATCCGTTGTTCTTCATGCGTCTGGCTGATCGAAAAGGTCCTCGGCCGGCTTGATGGTGTGGTGTCGTCGAGGGTCAACTACGCCACCCACAAGGCAACCATCGAATGGCGCCCGGAAACGATCACGCTCGAGGCTATCCTGCACGCCATGACCGGTGTCGGCTATCTGCCCCGGCCCGGAAAAGAGCGTGCCCTGATGGAGGCCTTCGCCTCGGAAAAACGCGACCTCCTGCTCCGGTTCGGCACGGCCGGGTTCTTCTCGATGCAACTCATGCTCATCATCGCGGCCCTCTATGCCGGATTCTTCCAGGGAATAGATTCGACCTACCGCCTGGCGTTCCAGCTCCTCTCCTGGGCACTGGCGACACCGGTCGTCTTCTATTCGGGATTTCCCTTCATCTCCAACGCCATTCGCGCCGTCAGGAACCGCACCCTGAACATGGATGTGCTGGTCACGCTCGGATCGCTGTCGGCCTACCTTTACAGCATCGCCATGATCTTCACCGGGGGCGAGGTGTTTTTCGACTCCGCCGCCATGATCATCACCTTCATCCTCCTCGGACGACTCCTTGAAGCCGGATCACGCCTCAAGGCCGGCAGCGCCCTGGCGGCACTGGCCGAACTGCAGCCAAGGGAGGCCCTCTTGGTCGATGCATCGGGCCGGGCCACGCTGGTACCGCTCGACCGTGTCCGTCCGGGCGACCTGATCGAAGTGATCCCGGGCGACCGCGTGCCGCTCGATGGCACGGTGGTCGATGGCGAGGCGGATGTCGATGAATCAATGCTCACCGGGGAGTCCGCACCCGTCATGAAAGCCGAAGGGAGCGAGCTCTACGCCGGGACCTGCCCGGTGACCGGGCGCCTGAAAATACGGGTTACCGGGGATGCCCGACAGACCCTGCTGTCAAGGATCATCCGGACCGTCGAAGATGCCCAGGCCCGCAAGGCGCCGATACAGGGTATCGCCGACCTGACCTCCGGCTGGTTTGTTCCCGCCGTCATCGTCCTCTCCGCGGCGACCTTCGGCTGGTGGACACGTTCAGGTGCGCCTCCGGTCACGGCGCTCATGAACGCCGTCTCCGTGCTGGTTATCGCCTGCCCCTGCGCGCTCGGGCTGGCAACCCCGCTGGCCATCCTCATCGCCACCACGGCCATCGGGCGGAAAGGGATCCTCGTCAAGGGAGGCGATATATTCGAATCGCTCTCCAAAACCACCGCGGTCGTTCTTGACAAGACCGGCACCATCACCAGGGGAAAACCGTCCGTCGTGGACGCCTTCGACTTCAGCGTCTCGCAACGGCTCACGCAATGCTGCGCATCCCTCGAATCCTGGTCGGAGCACCCGGCCGGACGCGCCATCGCTTCACTCTGGCAGGGTGAGCGCCTCCCGGTCGAGGGGTTCAGGAGCATGCCCGGTTTGGGAGTCTCTGGCGTTGTCGATGGCGAAGCATGGCTTGCCGGTTCCGCCGCGCTGTGCTCCCGTGAGGGTATCATGATCGGCGATGAGTACCGGAAAACGGCCGCACGAATGGAACGGGAGGGCAAGAGCACGGTCTTCGCCGCCTGCGGCAAGCGGGTTGCCGGCCTGTTCGGCCTGATCGACGAACTGCGCCACGACGCCCCGGAGATGATCGCCGCACTCCGTTCGAGGAAACTCCGGCTGATGATCCTCACCGGCGACAACAGCGGAGTCGCCAGCTATATCGCCGCGAAGTGCGGCATCGACGAGGTCAGCGCCGGTCTCGATCCGATCGGCAAGTCGGAAGCGGTCAGGGCACTGAAAGCGGCTGGAGAGACCGTGCTGATGGCCGGTGACGGCATCAACGACGCCCCGGCACTCACCGAGGCCGACACCGGGGTCACCTTCGGCACGGCGACGGGCATCGCCATCGAAAGCGCCGGCATCACCATCCTGAACGACGACCTCAGGCTGCTCGATACGCTGATCGGCCATTCCCGCAAATGTTTCGCGGTCATCCGCCAGAACCTCGCCTGGGCATTCGGCTACAACATGATCGCCGTACCGCTCGCCGTCTCGGGGATGCTCCACCCCATCGTCTCGGCCCTGCTCATGGCCTCGAGTTCGCTGGTGGTGGTCGGAAATTCGCTCAGACTGAGAAAAATCTGACAAACACTCATGGCAAGCACCTTTTACCTGATCGCCATCGGATTCGTCTTCGGTCTGGCCGCCTGGGCCCTCTTCATGTGGGCGGTTAAAAGCGGTCAGTTTGACGATACGGAGGCCCCGAAATACCGCATGCTCGACGACGACGACGAGTTGCAGAACACCAAGCGGAAAAACCGTGATCAGTGAAGCTGTCGCCATCTTCCTGGCTGGCCTCTTCGGCGGATTTGGACACTGTGTCGGCATGTGCGGTCCGCTCGTCGCATCCCTTTCGCTCGGCAGGGGCGGTTCGGGTTTGCAGCACCACCTGTTGTACAACCTCGGCAGGATCACCACCTACTCGATCCTTGGCGCCATCGTTGGCGCAACCGGCTCTTTCCTGTCGCTCGCCTCGTCCATAGACTCTATCCAGACGGTCATCATGGCACTTGCCGGACTCTTCATCGTAGTGATGGGGCTCATCTCGGCCAATTGGCTTCCGTTCGGAAAAGCGCTGACGAGCTGCGCCCCGGCCATGCCCTTCATCAGAAAAACCATTGAACTATTCAGCGCCCCAAACTCGACCGGGGCATGGTTCCCGATGGGGGTCGCACTCGGCTTTCTTCCCTGCGGATTGACCTACACGGCCCTCCTGGCGGCTGCGCGAGCCTCCATGGAGTCCTCCGACCACTTCACGGGCATGCTGAACGGAGCGCTCATGATGCTGCTTTTTGGCATCGGCACCACACCTGCGCTGCTCCTGGTGGGAAAAAGCGCCGAGATGTTCGACCAGAAGGCTCGACGACGTTTCTCCCTCCTCTCCAGCGTCATCATGATCGGCAGCGGCCTCTGGTTCATTATCGGAGCTTTCAGGATCTGAACACCGGCCAAGTTGCATTCCAGCGCGGAATTCGGTACAATTGAATGACCAGACACCTCACAATCGCAGCTGTATCCATCTTGCCTCAGGCGACGAACCGTTCCGGCACATGAACATCGACAGGAACCTTATCAGGCTCCTTAAAGAGGAGAAGCGGCCCTTCATGGTGTCTGGCCTGGCCGGCGCGTTCAGCGCAGGCATGCTCATCGGGCAGGCATGGAGCCTGAGTGCGCTCCTCGAGCTGGTCTTCAGGTCTTCTCCGGAATGGCCGGCAATCCTTCCATCAATTTCGGCGTTCGCCCTTTTCAGCACGCTCCGGCTGCTCCTGAACCAGGTCGGCCATCAGGCTTCCAGGCGAGGCGCGCTCGGCATCAGGAGAGTGCTTTCGGCACGCCTCGCCGGCAAGGTCGCGGAGCTCGGGCCGGCCTTCACCGGCTCCGAACAGAGCGGGCGCCTGGTGACCACCATGCTCAAGGGGGTCGAATCGGTCGATCCCTATTTCAGCCAGTACCTCCCGCAGCTCCTCCTTGCCCTGGTGACCCCGGTAGTCATCCTCGCCGCCGTTTTCCCTTCGGACTGGATCGCGGGTACGATCCTTGCCCTCTCCGCGCCCCTGATCCCGGCGTTCATGATCGTGATCGGCAAGAGATCCCGCATGGCCACCGAAAAACAGTGGGGCACCATGAGCCGGATGAGCGGCTACTTCCTCGACATGCTGCAAGGACTGACCACCCTGAAACTTTTCGCGCAGGAGAAGGCCCGTCGCGACGGCATACGTGATGCAAGTGAGAACTTCCGCCGCTCGACCATGCAGGTGCTGAAGGTCGCCTTCCTCTCCTCACTCGCCCTCGAACTGGTGGGCACCGCTGGCACGGCGCTGTCGGCCGTCAGCATAGGCCTCCGGCTTGCTTCAGGTGCCATGCCCTTCCGGCCGGCCCTGTTCATCCTGCTCCTGATCCCTGACTTCTACCTGACGCTCCGCCAGCTCGGGGTCAGGTTCCACGCAGGAATGGAAGGGGTCACGGCTTCGAAGGAGATGCACAGGATCCTCGACCTCACCACAGATGGGCACGATGCCGGCAGAAGCGAGCTCGGAGAGGCCGAAGCCGCATCGCGCCCCCTGGTCATCGACCGCCTGGGATACACCTTCCCTGGAGCTCCTCACGCCGCCCTGGACGGAATCTCCTGCTCCATCATGCCCGGCAAGGTCACGGCCCTGACCGGCCCGAGCGGTGCGGGCAAGAGCACCCTCATGAACCTGATGCTCCGCTTCATCGAACCGGAAAGCGGCTCCATCCTCCTCGGCGACACGCCGATCACCGCCTACCGCACGGATACCTGGTATGACCGGATCGCCTGGGTACCCCAGCACCCCTTCCTGTTCAACGCATCGATCAGGGAAAACCTGCTGCTTGCCCGTCCGCGCGCCACAGAGGCCGATATCGAGGAGGCGCTCCTGCAGGCCGGCCTCACCGACCTGGTGCGGTCGCTTCCCGAAGGGCTCGACACCATGATCGGCGAACAGGGGTCGAGGCTGAGCGGCGGCGAAGCCCAACGGCTCTCGCTGGCGCGCGCCTTCCTCAAGGACGCCCCCATCCTGCTGCTCGACGAACCGACCTCGCACACCGACCCGATCCTCGAAGCGAAGCTTCGCTCGGCCATGGAAAAACTCATGCGGGGAAGAACCGTGATCATGATCGCACATCGGCTGGAGAGCATCAGGAAAGCCGACACGATCCTCGTGCTCGAGGATGGCAGGATCTCGCAATCGGGCTCGCACGAAAAGCTGGCCGGTGCGGAGGGCTTCTACCGCCGCGCCCTCTTCTCATCCACGGAGGAGGCGGCATGAAAACCTTTTTCAGGCTTATCGGCCTCACCAGACCCTTCGCCTGGTGGATGCTGCTTGCCGCTTTCGTCGGCTTTGCCACCGTCGGCAGCGGCATCGGCCTCCTGATGAGTTCCGCGTGGCTGATTTCGAGGGGAGCCATGCTCCTTCCGGTCGCTGCCCTGCAGTCCGGCATCGCCGGCGTGAGGCTCTTCGGTGCGGCGAGAGGTTTCCTGCGCTACGCTGAGCGGCTGATCTCGCACAACACCACCTTCAGGATACTGACCAGGCTCCGCCTCTGGTTCTACGATGCCCTCGAACCGCTGGCCCCGGCCCGCATCGCCTCGTTCAGGAGCGCCGATCTCCTCAAGCGCATCGTCGACGACATCCAGAGCCTCGAGAACATTTACTCGCGAGTGGTCGCCCCGCCGGTCACGGCGGCGATGGTGACCGCGCTCGTGTGGGGAATCGTCAGCTCGCTGTCGACCGGTGCGGCGATTGGTGTGCTCGGCTGTCAGCTTATCGCCGGAGTATTCACGCCCATGGCCGCGGCATTCCTGGCACGAGGCACGGCAAGGCGGATCGCCGGCATGCAGGCTGAACAACAGCTGCTCGCGGTGGACATGGTACAGGGCGTCGGGGAGCTGAGGGTTTTCGGCATGCTCGACAAGCACCTCGCGCGCTTGCAGGCAGTCGAAGAGAAAAAGCTGAATCTCGAAAAAAAGGCGGCGTTCCTCGAAGGGGTGCAGGAGACATGCAGCGGGCTGGCCATGAACGCCGCCGTCGTGTGGATCATCTGGCAGATGCTCCCGATGGTCAGAAGCGGCAGCCTCACGACCATTACCCTCACGGCCCTCGTCTTCGGCGTCACGGCGTCGTTCGAAGCCTTCCTGCCGCTGAACGGTTCGGCCCAGCATATCGAAGCCGACATCCGTGCGGGCGAACGACTCTTTGAAGTCATCGACGCCGAACCCGAAGTGAAAACACCGGAGCGACCGGCACCGTTTCCCGCTGAAGGAGGGATCGAAGCCAGGAATCTCCGCTTCTCCTATCCCGGAAGCGGACGTCCCGCACTCGATGGAGTTTCGTTCACGGTCCCTCAAGGCCATCGGGTGGCGGTCGTCGGTCCGAGCGGAGCCGGCAAATCGACCATCGCCGCCCTGCTCGTGCGCTTCTGGAACCCTTCGGATGGCATCCTTACGATCGGTGGCCGAGATATCGCCTCCTTCGAGCCAGAAACGCTCCGCCGCAACATCGCGATGGTCTCCCAGAGAACCTGGATCTTCGGCCAGAGCATCCGTGAAAACCTGCAGCTCGCCAGACCGGGGGCGACCGACCTCGAGCTGAAAGCGGCCCTGGCGGCCGCCGGACTCCAGGGCCTGCTCGACAGGCTTGACGACTGGGCCGGACAGCAGGGCACGAACCTGAGCGGTGGTGAACGCCAGCGCATCGCCATAGCCCGCATGATCCTTCAGGATTCACCGTTCATGGTGCTGGACGAGGCAACGGCGAACCTCGACGCGATCACCGAGCAGGAGGTGCTCGACACCATCGAACGAACGAGCGAGGGCAAAACCGTGCTGGCCATCACGCACAACCTGCACCGCATGGAGCGATTCCATCGCATCGTCGTGCTGCATGAGGGCCGCGTGATCGAACAGGGCACCCACGACGACCTCATGCGTGCCGACGGTTTCTACGCCGGCATGTGGCGCCTCCAGCACGAAACGGAAGTGTGAAAAGAGGTAACGGGATGGACGTTCTGCACCTCCTGGACTGAACGGGAACAATGGACAACCCCGAAAGGGCTCGTCTTCCATCAGCGCAACAGAGCGAACGTCACTGCATTGCTGGTCGGGGCCTGATCACCTTCGTGGTGTCAAAGCCCTTGGCACTGGCTTCCATCAGCAACCGGGAGAGCAGCACCGGCTCCATCCGGGGAGTCCGGGATAGAATCCAGAGGTAACCCCGGTTGCTGCCTGCGACCAAGGCCCAGGAGTAGTGCTCACGGTCGAGGTCGAAGACGGTATACCCCCCGTAGAAAGGGCCGAAAAAGGAGACCTTGAGGGCTCCGCGTGACGGGTCACCGGCGAATTTCGCCTTTCCTTCTGCGGTTTTCCACTTTTTCCCAGCCGGATCATAGCCCTTGTTGAACACCTTCACCATACCATCCTCCCTGAGTGAGTAGGTGGCCGACACCTGTTCAGTACCCCGCTCGAACCAGTTGTCGATCCTGGCCGCCTCGTACCAGGTCCCGAGGTAGCGGTTCAGGTCGAATTTCTCGACCGCCACGATCCCGTCGGGCGTACCGGTGCAACCGGCAAGTGCGAGCAAGAGCAGCAAGGCGATCAGTCGTTTCATCATTCCCCCTTGATATGGTTTCCGGAGAGCCTTCACGATGCATCAAATCAATTCAGTGCGAAGGCAATACGTTCCGGCACACCTCTCCGGGAAACTCGATCTCGACGGTGGAGTGGTAGAGCCCGTGGCGTCTGACGACGGCCCCGATCGAATCCTTGATGGCGGCATACTCCCCTGCAGCAGGCTGGCAGTCCAGCACGAGGTGCGCCGTAAACACGTTGTGCTCCCCGTCGAGTGACCAGATGTGGGCGTGGTGAACCGCCTGCACGCGCTCCATGACTTCGATTTCATGGATGATCGTGTCGAGGCTGACGTTGTCCGGCACGGCCTGCAGGAAGACCGGCAGCATCGACTTAAGGTTCCGGACCACGTTCGAAAGAATGTAGAGGGTGATCAGAACGGCCAGGATCGGGTCGAGCACCGGAAGATCGAAGAACAGAAGCACGATCGACACCACGAGAACGGCGATCCAGCCGAGCATGTCTTCGAGCAGGTGCAGGGCCACGACCCTGGAGTTCATGCCCTTCTCCTTCGACAGGCGGAACATGGCCAGCCCGTTGACCGCGACCCCGGCGATGGCCAGAAGAACCATGCCCCCGGCGTCGGGACGCGTGGGGTTGAGGATACGGGGAATTGCCGTGGAAAGGATGAAGAGCGAGCTGACCAGAAGCAACACGGTGCTGACGAGGGCGCCAAAAATCGAAAACCGCTTGTAGCCGTAGGAGTAGCGCGCGTTGCCCTTGCCTTCGGAAAGCCGTTCGAAGTACCAGGCCTGTCCCAGCGCAAAGCAGTCGCCGAGGTCGTGGGCCGCATCGGCAAGGATCGCCGTGCTGTTGGTCAGGAATCCTCCGATGATCTCGACAACCGTAAAACCGAGATTGAGGAAAAAGGCGGTCCCGATGCTTCCAGCTGCGTGATGGTGGTGATGATGGCCGTGGCCGTCATCGTGGTCGTGGTCGTGGTCGTTCATCTCGATAGATAAAAATATTGATCGGGATACCTTTAAACATACGTCCCGATTCTTTCGGCACGAAAACATTAGGTGCAGCGGCAACTTTTTTTTCATAAATATCCGTTGAAAGAACCAGCGCGCCGGATGTCGCCGATCCTCCCCTCTCTTCACGCCGGCCGCCAGAGCGTTGGGAACAGAAGCTCCATCCGGCGTGGGGAACGAAACAACCGTGAGGGAATCAACCCGGCACATCATGAACATCATCCAGTTTCTGCTTGACCGCTTCGGGGAGCATCCGCTTGCGAAGATCGGCCCTGGCCTGATCACCGGCGTGGCGGACGACGATCCGAGCGGGATCGCCACCTACTCGCAGGCCGGCGCAAGGTTCGGTCTCGACATGCTCTGGACGATGCCGGTCGCCTTCCCGCTGATGTCGGCGGTGCAGTCCCTTTGCGCGCGCATCGCACGGGTAACCGGCAAAGGGCTTGCGGCGAACATCAAGGAGGCGTTCCCTCCCTGGGTCCTGAACGGCGTTGTCCTGCTGCTGCTGGTCGCCAACACCCTGAACATCGCCGCCGACGTGGCCGCCATGGGGGAGGTGGCGGAGATGATCACCGGACATGACCGCCATCTGATGACGGCGCTGTTCGTATCGGGAACCCTGCTGTTGCAGGTGTTCGTGCCCTACCACCGCTATGTCTCCTTCCTGAAATGGCTTACCCTGTCGTTGCTGGCGTATGCGGCCGTGCTTTTCACCGTGGAGGTACCCTGGAAGCTGGTGGTGGAACGCACCTTCTGGCCGCAGTTCCACAACGACCCCGATACCGCCGCGGTGATCGTCGCCGTGTTCGGCACCACCATCAGCCCCTATCTCTTCTTCTGGCAGGCGTCCGAGGAGGTGGAGGAGATGCAGAAAAAACCTGCCGTCAAGCCGCTGGCCGTCGACCCCGCCCTGGCAGGAAAGGAGCTTCGCCGCATCCGCTGGGACACCTGGGGCGGCATGTTCTACTCGAACATCACGGCATACTTCATCATCCTCGCGACCGCCGTCACCCTGAACGTCTCCGGCATCAGGGAGATCGAGACGGCCGCCCAGGCGGCCAGCGCGCTCCGACCGCTGGCCGGGGAGTTCGCCTGGCTGCTGTTTGCGGTGGGCATCCTCGGCGTCGGCCTCATCGGCGTACCGGTGCTGGCCGGTTCCGGAGCCTACGCACTGTCGGAAGCGATGGGCTGGGATGCCGGACTCGAGCGCAAGGTAAAGGATGCCAAAGGGTTCTACAGCATCATCGCGCTCAGCGTGCTGGTCGCACTCGTCATCCAGTACTCCCCGATCAGCCCGATGAAAGCACTGTTCTGGAGCGCGGTCATCAACGGCGTGATCGCCGTGCCGATCATGGTGGTGATCCTCTTGCTCGTCATGAAAAAATCGGTCATGGGCGAGTTCACGGCCAGCCGCCCGATCCTCTTCCTCGGATGGATCGCCACCCTCGTCATGGGAGCTGCCGCCGTAAGCATGTTCATGCCCGTTTAGGCGCCGCTGATTTCATTGCATGGGATTTTCCGAGTCGGCTGCTTCAGCCGAAAATGACCGTTTTACGCCCATTGACCAGGATGCGGTGCTCGCAGTGCAGTCCAAGCGCCCTCGACAGCACCATGCGCTCCAGGTCGCGCCCCCGCCGAACCAGATCTTCGAGTGTGTCACGATGGGTGATCCGGATGATGTCCTGTTCGATGATCGGTCCTTCGTCAAGCTCGTCAGTCACGTAGTGGCTGGTGGCGCCAATGATCTTGACCCCACGTTCGTAGGCCTGCCGATAGGGATTGCCTCCGACAAAGGCCGGCAGGAACGAATGGTGGATGTTGATGATCCTTGACGGGTAGCGAAGCGTGAACTGCGGTGAAAGCACCTGCATGTACCGGGCAAGCACGATGGTGTCAATGCCGGCAGCCTCGCAAAGCCCGATCTGCAGTCGTTCGGCTTCTGCCTTCTCCCCCGGTGTCACCGGAATGACGTGGAACGGTATGCCATGATGCGCGGCAAGCGGTGCCATGTCGGAGTGGTTGGAAATAATCAGGGAGATGTCGATCTCGAACTCCCCGAGGCTGTGACGCCAGAGGAGCTCACGGAGGCAGTGGTCGTATTTGGAGACGAAGATCGCGACCCTGTCCCTCCGGCCCGAAAGGCTGATCTTCCAGACGGCGCTGAACTCGAGGGCCAGCGGGGCGAACGCCTCTTCGAGGCCGGCGGCCGGAATCGAGAAACGGTCGAGGCTCCAGGAGACACGCAGGAAAAAGTGGTGATCCCTGACGTCCACGTGCTCGTCAAGGTCGAGAATGTTGCCACCCCGCTCGTAGATGAACTGGGCGATACGCGCCACAAGGCCCGCGCGATCAGGGCAGGAGAGCAGAAGCACGGCCGTGATGCCGGGCGGGTTCATTGACGCGGTCATGTGAGTCGGCTTTGAACATGATGAACTTCAGGAAAATAGTTATTTTACGGCCCGTGATCTACTGTCGCCGCCAAAAAACGGCGCCCGAACACCGATGAACACCCGATGCCGTACCGAGCTCCAGAACTCCTCGACTATCAGAAGGTCGTTGCCGCAACAATCGCGACACTGCTGCTCTGCGCCGCAGCATGGTATCTTGTCGACGCCCCGCTGGCCTATTTTGTCCGGCAGTTCCGGGAGGCACCCTGGTACGGAATATGGAAAGCCATCACGCTGGCGGGCCAGTCTGAATGGTATCTTGTCGCTGGACTCGTCATGTTTGCCGCTCTGTGGAGATGGCGCCGGAAAGCTTCACTCGCAGGCCTCTTCCTGTTTGCATCGGTCGCAGTCTCGGGGCTCGCCTCGGACCTGGTGAAAATCACGGTCGGCAGGGCCAGGCCGAAGCTCCTGCTCGAGCAGGGCATTTACGGGTTCGGCGGGTTCCACGTCGAACATGCATGGACTTCGTTCCCTTCGGGTCATTCAGCGACCGGCATGAGCGTCGCGGTCACCCTGTCGCTGCTCTTTCCCCGCTTCAGACCCCTCTTCATGGCCGGAGGACTCCTCATTGCATTGAGCCGCCTGGTGCTCGACCAGCACTACCTGAGTGATGTCATGGCGGGCTCGATGCTTGGCATCGTGACGGCCATCCTGCTTTATCAACGATATTTCCATACCGCACTTGATGCAGACTGAACCATATAGCCCCTCCCGTAACCTCCACGTTATCGGGCTGGGCCTGCTGATATTCCTGAGCTTCCTGTTCGGCATCGGCTCCGGGCCGCTGTTCGACGTGGACGAAGGCGCTTTCAGTGAAGCCACCCGGGAGATGCTTGTCTCGAAAAACTTCCTGACGACCTATCTGAACGGACTGCCACGTTTCGACAAGCCGATCCTGATCTACTGGCTGCAACTCCTGTCGGTCAGCTCGTTCGGGCTCAACGAGTTCGCCCTTCGCCTTCCGTCGGCGCTCTCGGCCGCCCTCTGGGCAGTCGCCACCTTCACCTTCGTGAAAAGGGAGCGCAACGAAACCGAAGCGTTCCTGTCGACGGCGCTGCTCGTCCTGTCACTGCAGGTTTCGATCATCGCCAAGGCGGCAATCGCCGATGCGCTGCTCAACTGCTGCCTGGCAGTCACCATGTTTGCCATCTATCGTTACTGGCGTGACCGGCGACGGTCATCGATCTACGTTGCATTCGCGGCCATGGGGCTCGGCGTCCTGACCAAGGGGCCCGTGGCCATCCTGATTCCGGTTGCCACCTCGTTCCTGTTTTTTCTGCTCGAACGCGATCTCAAAGCCTGGTTCCGGGCCGTCCTCAACCCGACGGCCATCGGCCTCTTTCTGGTCATCGTGCTTCCGTGGTACACGCTGGAGTACCTTGACCAGGGACAGGCGTTCATCGACGGCTTCATCATGAAGCACAATGTCGGCCGCTTCAGCGGCTCCATGGAGGGTCATTCAGGCTCGATCCTCTACTACGTGCCCGTGATCATCATCGGCCTGATGCCGTCGACCACCCTGCTGATCCAGGCGTTCACCCGTTTCAGGGAGCTCCTGGCCGATCCGCTGTCCCGCTTCAGCCTGATATGGGCCGGCTTCGTGTTCGTGCTCTTCTCGTTCTCAAGCACCAAGCTGCCCCATTACATGATCTACGGCTACACCCCGCTGTTCATCATCATGGGCGCAGAACTCGCCCGCACCCGACGACCATGGTTGCACACCATCCTCCCTGCGGCCACCATGCTCCTGCTGGCAGCCCTGCCACCGCTCCTGGCCCGGGCTACCTCCGATATCCCGAGCCTGTTCGTGCAGGCGCAGCTTCACGCACTCCAGGAGGAGATGAGCGCCGGCCGATTCATGATCGTCATGGCCGGAGGGGCCCTACTGATGCTTCTGCTTCAGGCGGTTCCGGGCCTTCCCCGGCAGCTCCGGTTCATCCTTGGCGCGTTGGTCATGAACGTCTCGATCAACTTCATCATCATGCCGATGGCCGCAAGCGTGATGCAGGCGCCCGTCAAGGAGGCCGCCATGATCGCGAAACGTGACGAGCTCAAAATCGTGATGTGGAAAGTCTATTACCCCTCTTTTTTAGTATATTCCGAATCGCTTGTCGAAAAACGCCGACCGGAGCCCGGCGACGTCGTGCTGACCAGCATCGACCATATCGGCAAACTCGAACAATGGACTCGCGTGTACGAAAAGAATGGCATAATCCTGGCACGAATTCCTGCAAACAAAGCATCCCGATGAAACTGTCCGTCGTCATACCGGTCATGAACGAAGCCGAGAGCATCCGGCCGCTGTTCGATGCCCTTGCCGCTGCCCTTGAAGGCATCGAGCATGAGGTCATCCTGGTCGATGACGGCTCAACGGACACCACGGTCGCCGAAATCACCCTGCTTGCGCCAAGGAATGCGAAACTGGTCGTCCTGAACAAGAACTACGGACAGACCACCGCCATGGCAGCCGGGATCAACGAGGCGCAGGGAGAGCTGATCGCCACCCTTGACGGCGACCTGCAGAACGATCCCGGAGATATCCCGATGATGATACGGCACCTCGAGGAGAGAAATCTCGACGTTGTGGCCGGGCGACGCGCCGGCCGGCAGGACGGCATGATCCTTCGCAAGATCCCCAGCAAGATCGCCAACGCCCTCATCAGGAACATGACCAATGTCCATATACACGACTATGGCTGCACCCTGAAGGTCTTCAGGACAGAGGTCGCCAAGAACCTCGGGCTGTACGGAGAACTGCACCGTTTCATCCCGGTCCTCGTCCAGCTTTACGGAGCGAACATGGAGGAGGTGGACGTCAGGCACCACGCGCGCAAGTTCGGTGCGTCGAAGTACGGTATCGGCAGAACCATGAAGGTGATGAGCGACCTGCTCTTCATGGTCTTCTTCCAGAAGTGGGGCCAGAAACCGATGCACCTGTTCGGGACCCTCGGCTTCATGACCCTGTGTGCGGGCCTGGGCATCGATCTCTACCTCCTGGCCATCAAGATTTTCGGTCAGGAGATCGGCGGCCGTCCGCTGCTCTCTCTCGGTATCATCATGACCTTCATCGGGATCCAGTTGATCACGACCGGATTCATCGCCGAATTCATCATGCGAACCTACTACGAGTCGCAGAACAAGAAACCCTACATCATCCGACAGATCGTTGACAAAAGCTAGGCACCTCAACAAGAAACTGTTCAAGGCCCTGATCCAGGCAGCCATGACCGTGGCCGCACTCGCTATCGTGATGGGCAAAATCGACCTGGATCGTCTGAAAACAATCGTCAGCCATGCCAGCCCCTGGTACCTGCTGGCCTCGATACTCTTCTTCAATATCTCCAAAATCATCAACGCCATCCGGCTGAACCGGTTTTTCCGGTCCATCGGCCTGCAGCTTTCACAGTGGTACAACCTGAAACTCTACTACCTGGGCATGTTCTACAACCTGTTCCTGCCCGGTGGAGTCGGCGGCGACGGATACAAGATCTTCATCCTGAAGAAAAATCATGACATCACGGTCATCAACGTCTTCAATGCCGTGTTCTGGGATCGGGTGAGCGGCATTTTCGCCCTGGTATTCCTCTCCGCGCTCCTGCTCGTGCCGAGCAGGTTTACCACCATCTATCCCGAACAGGTGCACTGGTTCTGGGCAATCGCCATCGCGGCCTATCCCCTGTCGCTCCTCCTGACGAGACTCTTTTACCGCCAGTTCATGCCGGTATTCCTGGTCACGGCCGTGGAGTCGATCCTGGTCCAGGCGACACAGCTCGTATCGGCATGGCTGATCCTCATGGCCATCTCGGCCACGACGAACCAGATCGATTATCTCGCCATCTTCCTGATCTCATCGGTGGCGACCATTCTGCCACTGACCATCGGCGGAGCCGGTGCCAGGGAGGTCACCTTCTTCTACGCACTGAGCCATCTCGGCCTCGACACCAACACCGGCATCGCGCTCTCGCTGATCTTCTTCGTGATTTCGGCGGTCTCGTCGCTCGTGGGCGTGCTCGCCAGGATGCGGCACGAAAATGCGGAGTGAGGGGGGGGAGTCGTGACGCGTGACGGGATGGGGGTTGTGGAACGGCACCCCCGCATCCACCATTATCCATGGTCAACTGCCAGATCCTTCAGGCGCAACTGCAGGTATTCACGGCCATTCCACTGTTTCCGCTCGGGAATGAATGCAAGCTTGAATCGCCCGTTACCGCCCAACCGCATCAGCTCTTCATGGATGTCTGGCCGGTCGAAACCGATCACCTCGACGGCAGCTCCGGTAACCTCCCTCACCATGAACTTGACATGACGATCCCTGAGCAGCTTCGGTTTGCCTGAAATCGCACACAGCCTGGAGACGAACAGCGGCTCACGGTTCCCGTAACCGAAGGGTGAGAACTGCTCAAGCACCTTCATAAAATTCGGGGTGATCTCCTGGATGCCGAGTTCGGCATCGATCAGGATCTCCCGCTGCCGCTCTTCAACAGGGAGCAGTTCGCGGCAAACCTCATCGAAACGCTTCCGGAATGCCGGCAGGTTCTCGGGCCTGAGCGTCAGGCCGGCGGCCTGGTGATGGCCACCGAACTGCTCGAGATGATCCCTGCACTCCTGCAGGACATCATAGATGTTCATCGTACCGACGCTCCTGACCGACCCTTTGATCAGGCCGTTCATCTGTCCCATGATCACGGTCGGTAGCGCGAACTTGTCAAGCAGTTTCGAGGCCACGATGCCCAGGACTCCCAGATGCCACTCCTCGTCGTACAGGACGATCGACGAACAGAAGCTGGCGCAGTGCCCTGCAACCATCGCTTCCGCCCGGGTCATGATCCCTTGATCGATCTCCCTGCGCCGCAGGTTCATCTCCTCAAGTTCCCCCGCATAACGTCCAGCTTCAGCTGCGTCCTTCGACAGCAGCCACTGCATGGCCGACATCGCAGACTCCATTCTGCCTGCGGCGTTGATGCGCGGTGCGATGCCGAAGGCGATACCGGTCATGGTGATCTCCCCGGGCTTCACGTTCATGAGGCCGGCCATGGCCTTGAAGCTCTCCCTCGGTGAGTTGCGCAGCCTTCGGAGCCCCTCCTGGACATAGATCCGGTTCTCCTGCTGGAGCGTGACCATATCCGCGGCGGTCGCGATGGCAACCAGGTCGAGGTATGCCTCCCAGATCTTCCGGTCGCCACCCGCGGTCTCAACCATTGCCTGGATGAGCTTGAGCGCAACACCGCAGCCGCAAAGCTCCCTGAACGGATAGGTGCACCCGGCGACCTTCGGATCGAGTATGGCGTATGCCTCCGGAAGTTCGTCGGCTTCATGATGGTCGCAGACGATGACATCGATGCCAAACCCGGCGCACTGGCGGACCTCTTCGACCGCACGGATGCCGCAATCCACCGTGACGATGAGCGCGACCTTCATCTCGACGGCACGGGCTATCCCTTCGGAAGACAGACCATAGCCCTCTCTGAAACGATCGTTGATGTAGTGGCAGACGTCGGCGCCGGACTGCTCGAGGAACATCGACAGCATGGCCGTGCCGGTCGTGCCGTCCACGTCGTAATCACCGTAGACCATGATCCGTTCGCCGCTGCCGATCGCCTTGCCGATGCGCGCGACCGCCCTTGCCATATCCCGCAACAGGAATGGCGACGGCACCTCGTCGAGCGAGGGGCGGAAAAACTGGCGGGCGCTTTCGTAGCTCGATACACCACGATTGCACAAGGCCGCCGCTAACGGATTGCTGACGTTGATCGCCGCCGAGAGTTCCCTGACATGGCTCTCGTCCGGTTCAAGACGTGTCCATCTGAAGCGCTTCATGAATCGATGCTTGCGGGCCGTTTATGAAATGGAAACAGGTCGATGAATGTACGGATTCTCCGGGCCTTTCTTTGCAAAAAATAGGCATGGGCTCCAGAATGCCATCGAAAGAACCTTGTGACAAGTGTAAAAAATACCATAGATTTTATGTTTCCATCGCTCTTCAGTAACCCATCTCAACAACACCGGACGATGCACAGACTCATCACCATCGAAAGCCATTTCCTCCAGCAGCAGAAACTCTATCCAGAAGTCAACGCCGAGGTGACCGACCTTTTGAACGACGTTGCATTTGCCGCCAAGCTGGTGCGGCGTGAAGTCGTCCGGGCAGGGCTTGCCGACATTCTCGGACTCGCCGGTACGACCAACGTGCAGGGGGAAGAGGTCAAGAAGCTCGATCTGTTTGCCAACGAACAGATCATCAACGCCATCGGTCAGCACGGCCGGTTCGCCATCATGGGTTCGGAAGAGAACGACAGCATCATCATCCCGCCCAAGAACGAGACCGGCAACTACGCCCTCCTGTTCGATCCACTCGACGGCTCCTCGAATATCGACGTCAACGTCAGCGTCGGCACCATCTTCTCCATCTACCGGCTCAAGGGAGACGACCCCGGCATGGCCAGCCTCGAGGACTGCCTGCAGAACGGCGCCGAGCAGGTCGCGGCAGGCTACGTCATCTACGGCTCCTCGGTCGTGCTGGTGTACACCACGGGTCACGGCGTGCACGGCTTCACCTACGACCCGACCATCGGTGAGTTCCTGCTCTCCCACGGCAACATCATCACCCCGAAGAACGGCAAGTACTACTCGATCAACGAGGGCTCCATGGCGCAGTTCAACGAGAGCACAAAACGTTACCTCGGGTATCTCAAGGAGGAGGATCCCGCAACCGGCAGGCCGTACAGCACCCGCTACATCGGTTCGCTCGTGGCCGACTTCCACCGGAACCTCCTGACCGGCGGCGTGTTCGTCTATCCGGCGACGGAAAAGCACAAGAGTGGCAAGCTCAGGCTCATGTACGAAGCCAACCCGCTGGCATTCATCTGCGAGCAGGCCGGCGGCAGGGCCACCGACGGCCAGCGACGCATCCTCGACATCAAGCCCGACGAACTGCACCAGCGGACCCCGCTCTACATCGGCAGCACCAACGATGTGCTGGTCGCCGAGGAGTTCGAGAACGGCCAACGGTAACGCAGGATCAGGGCCTTGACCGCTATCCTGCAACTTGACCCTGGTGAGGTATGGAAACAGTTCCACAACCTCACCAGGATTCCCCGACCCTCCGGTCACGAGGAGAAGATCAGGGCCTTCATCGCCAGCTTCGGCAGAGGTCTCGAACTGGAGACCATCGTCGACGGGGCGGGCAACGTGATCATCCGTAAGCCGGCTACGCCGGGCATGGAAGATCGTATGGGGGTCATCCTGCAGGCCCACCTCGACATGGTGCCACAGAAGAACAGCGGCACGCTCCACGACTTTGAACACGATCCCATAGATACCGTCGTCGACGGCGACTGGCTCCGCGCCTGCGGCACTACGCTCGGTGCCGACAACGGGCTGGGCGTCGCCGCCGCAATGGCCGTGCTGGCTTCTGCCGATATCGAGCATGGCCCGCTTGAAGCCCTCTTCACCAGCAATGAGGAGGCCGGCATGACCGGAGCCCTGGGCCTTCAGCCTCGGGTGCTCCAGGGAGGAATCCTGATGAACCTCGACTCTGAAGACGAGGGTGAACTGTTCATCGGCTGCGCAGGCGGCCTTGACGGGACGATGACCTTCCCGGGTGACCATCAACCGGTACCGTCAGGTTATTCAGGGTTCAGGATCAAGGTAACCGGGCTGAAAGGCGGCCACAGCGGCATGGATATCCACCTGGGCCGAGGAAACGCCAACCAGATCATGAACCGCCTCCTGCATGAGGGGTTCAATCACCACGGCCTGCGCCTGGCATCCATCACGGGAGGCAGCCTCCGCAATGCGATCCCGCGCGAATCGTTCGCCCATGTTGCCGTGCCCGACAGCATGAAGGAGAGGTTCCTCGATGGCCTGTCGGTGCTGGCAGGCGGCATCAAAGCTGAGCTTTCGGCCACAGAGCCTGAGCTGCTCATCGAAGCAGCGCCAGCTGAACTGCCGGCGTCAGTGATCGACGACACCGTGGTAGAACGGATGCTCAAGGCCATCCATGCCTGCCCGAACGGCGTGATGCGCATGAGCAGCGAGATGAAGGAACTGGTCGAAACTTCGAACAACCTGGCTATCGTCAGGTCTGAAAAGGATGCAATCGTCATCGAGTGCCTGCTCAGGAGTTCGGTGGATTCAGCAAGGGAAGATCTCAAAATCATGATCGGAAGCCTGTTCGAGCTTGCCGGTGCGGTGCCGGTATTCGGAGGAGGCTATCCTGGCTGGAAACCCGATCCCGGCTCGCCGATCCTGAAGATCATGCGGGAAGTCTATGCAACGAAGTTCGGAAGAGCACCGGAGATCCGTGCGGTCCATGCCGGGCTGGAGTGCGGGATCATCGGCGGCACCTATCCCTCCCTCGACATGATCTCCTTCGGGCC
>JAAXXR010000038.1 GCA_013334335.1 Chlorobiaceae bacterium | reverse complement strand
ACCGGCAACAGCCGTCTTGGTCAGGATGGACTTCACCAGAGGCAAACGATCCATCATCGTCGACCATCCGGGTCTGAATCCTGATGTCACCTTCTTGACAAAAAAACGATCGCCATCAACCCGGTTCCCCTGAGCCTGTTTCAGTTTTTTTCCACAGCAGCGCCCTCAAGTTTCAGCAGCCTTGTTGCCAACACATTTGCCGGATAAATACAGACAAGCCAACAGGACGCAAACGTATTTGTTGGCAGAGTGATTGCTTACGCACCAAGTCCATGACGAAAAAAAGAGTGGCGGGTTGGAAAACCCGCCATTCAGGAAATCATATGGAAACCCCTACGGAGAGGATGACTGGCACACAGGAATGCCTGCCCACCTTTACTTGAGTTCCAGTTCGCGCTTCAGCGCTTCGCGCTCGATCTCGAGTCTTCGCAGCTCGCGGTTGATCCGGTCGAGCTCCTCAGGCTCGCTGTCGATCTCGAGGCGGAGGCGCGCGGAGGCTTCGTCGATCAGGTCGATCGCCTTGTCCGGAAGGAAGCGGTCGGCGATGTAGCGGTTGGAGAGTTCCGCTGCGGCCACGAGCGCGGCATCCTTGATCCGCACTCCGTGATGAATCTCGTACTTCTCCTTCAGGCCACGCAGGATGGAAACCGTATCCTCGACATTCGGCTGGTCGACCATGACCGTCTGGAAGCGGCGTTCGAGGGCGGCGTCCTTTTCGATATGCTTGCGGTGCTCGTCCAGCGTGGTTGCACCGATGCAGCGGAGCTCACCCCTCGCCAGCGCCGGTTTCAGGATGTTGGCCGCATCCATCGAGCCTTCTGCCGATCCCGCTCCGACCAGAAGGTGCAACTCGTCGATGAACAGGATCACCTCGCCTTCGGAAGACTGCACCTCCTTGACCACCGCCTTGAGGCGCTCTTCGAACTCGCCCCGGAACTTGGTTCCCGCCACGAGGGCCGCGATGTCGAGCGCAGCAACCTGCTTGGACTTGAGGTTCTCCGGCACGTCGCCGGCGACGATACGCTGGGCGATCCCCTCGACGATGGCCGTCTTGCCGACACCGGGCTCGCCGATCAGCACCGGGTTGTTCTTGGTGCGGCGGCTCAGGATCTGCAGCACGCGGCGAATCTCGTCGTCGCGGCCGATGACCGGGTCGAGCTTGCCCTTGCGGACCAGGTCGTTGAGGTTCCTTGAATATTTCTTGAGCGAATTGTAGGTCTCCTCGGCCGTCTGGCTGGTCACCCGCTGCGAACCCCTGAAGGTGGCGAGCACCTTCAGGATGGCGTTGCGGTCCACGCCGGCATCCTTCATGATCTTCGAGACCTTGACCCCGGCTTCGCTCAAGGCGATGAAGAGGTGCTCCGAGCTGATGTAGTCGTCCTTGAGCTGTCCGGCTTCACCGAGGGCGACATCGAACACCTTGCCGAGGTCGCTGGAGAGATACTGGCCGGTCGCCGAAGCTCCGGTCACCTTCGGTATCCGTTCGAGCTCACGGTCGATCACCGCAAGCAGGGTTTCTACGGGGATTTCAAGCTTTCGGGCTATCTGGCAGGCGATGTTGTCGCTGTCGCCAAGCATGACGCTGAGCAGGTGCTCGGGCTCGACCTGCTGGTGCTGGCGGCTTCCGGCCAGCATCGACGCAGCCTGGAGAGCCTCCTGCGCCTTGACGGTGAATTTGTTCGGATCGAAATGCATGGTTCGTTCGGTTCTTGCTGGTTATTCGGTTCGGTTGACCAAACGGCTCAAGGCCGTTCAGGGCTCCAACAGAATAAGTAACCGTTCAAACGGCAAAAACATCACCATACGGCACCGGAAAAGCGGCGATACCGGAAGGAAATCCGAAGTGGCTTCCGCTTCCGGCATGCCCCCGCAGCTATCGCATACGGTTCAGGGCGCCGCATCACCGACAGGGTCAGCGCTCAACCGGTGGTTTGGGCAGGTTCTGAAAGAAGGCGGTCGTCACGACACGGAGTATCTGTGCACCGGTCACCAGGAGTTCGGCACCCTTCTCCTTGATATGCTGCTGGGTTGCCACCTGATCCTTGAAATACTCGATGCTCTCAGGTTCGTAGTTCTTGCCGCTGACGTAATCGTCAATGACGGCTTCGGCCTCTTCAAAAGGGAGGTTGAATACCTTGAGGCCGAGTTTGGCCCTTTCAATGGGATCGAGGATCCGCTGCCCGGTTTCTTGCTGCTCCATATCTCTCCGATTTTCTTCTGGTGATGAAAACTTAATTTAGCAATCTTTTCAACAAGACGCCATAGGCCTCCCGGCAGTCAACCTTTCGCCCCCCGGTGAGCGCGACGGGAGACATCCGACGTCGCCATGCCGGCAAAGAGCGCCATGATGGCTGCGGCGATAACCGGGCGGTGCACTGGCCGCCGGTTGCCGGGAACCAAGACCCACCTGGATGCGGCAGCATCGCTGGAGATGACCGAGGAGACCCTCCGGGCGACCGGAGCATCGGGGCTGCTGTGGTAAAAGCGGCCTCCCGAGGCACGGATGGTCTCGGCGAAGAATCCCGGCCTGAAGCTGGTCATGACCACCTTTCCGTCGGAATCGAGCTTCATGGCCGCAGGACCCGTAGCGCTCGGCGGGAGCGGAATGGGAACGGGGGCCCCGGTACCGATACCGATCGCGTGGAGCCGTACACCTCTTGTTTTCAGACCCGAAATGGCCGCCCCCAGCTCATGGCCATGGTCCTCCCCGTCGCCGACAAGCACCAGCACGGGTTCACCGCCGTTCTCCCTCCGGGCGGCATCGACCAGATAGAGGGCCGTGTCGAATGCCCGACGATACACCGTACCCTGCGATGCAACCAGATCCGGAGATGCCATGTCGAGCAGGGACTCGAACAGCTCCTGGTCGGTGGTCAGCGGACACTGGACGACCGGCGTGGCGGCGAACAGCATCAGCGCCCGCCGCCCATTTGCAAAACTGCGGCTGATCTGAAGGATTTCCGCCTTGGCCTGGGAGAGGCGATCCGGAGCCACATCCCTGGCGTACATGCTGGCGGAAACGTCAAGCATGAACACCACATCGGCGCCCTTTCGGCGCACAGGCTTCTGGCCACTGCAGAGTTCCGGACCGGACATGGCGAGAAAGAACAGCGCTATGGCCGCACAGAACATCATCCGGCGTGCGAACAGCCTGAAAAAGCTGAACTCAGGCGCTATGGCCGGATCCGCGCTGCCGCCGGCGATCCTCCGCCGGACGATCAGCTTGCGCCGCGCACCGTAGAACGCTATCAGGAGCGACGGCACGACGAGCCAGAGGAAGACGAGGTATTCGGGTCTTGAAAAGCACATGTTCAGGGTATCCTCACGAATCGGGTCGAAGAGAGCGCCGTATCGAGTACGAGCATCACACCCGCGGCCATCAGAAGCCACGGGTAGAGCTCAGCCGTGCGAGGCGGGCGCCGGCCCTGGAGACGTTTTTTTTCGAGACGGTCGATGTCCCGGAAGGTGCGGTCCATCCCGACAGGATCGTCAGCGGCGAACATCCGTCCGCCGCTGACCCTTGACACTTCGACCAGTTCCTCACGTCCCTGCCGGGATGGCGTCGTCGTTGCGGCGGAATTTTCAACACGGACCGCAGTGCCCTGCCTGCCGGCGAACACCGTGTAGATCCGCACACCGTTCCGTGCTGCCAGCATGGCCGCGGTAGCCGGACCGACCTCGCCGGTATTGCTCTCCCCGTCCGTAATGAGCACCAGCACCTTCTCCTTCGATTCCGAGGCCTTGAGCCTGTTGGTGGCCGTCAGCACGGCTGTCCCGATGGCGGTGCCCTGCTCCTGGATGAATCCGGGCTCAGTCGTATCGATCAGCCTGACGAGCACCTCGTGATCGAGGGTCAGCGGACACCGGGTGAAGCCGCCGCTGCTGAACACCAGCAAGCCGATGCGGTCGGCGTTGCGCTTTTTGACGAATTCGCGGGCGGCATCGCGGGCGGCATCAAACCGTGATTTGCCGTCGAAATCCTGCTGGCGCATCGATTCGGACACATCAAGAGCGAGCATGATATCGATACCGCTCGAGGAGAGCATGGAGGGCGGAACCGGAGCGCGGGGTCCGGCAAGGGCAAGCACCCCTGCGGCGAGGGCAGCCCAGCGCAGCGCGTCAGGAAGCATACTCATGAAGGGATGGACCGCCAATCCTTCACGACGCAGGCGTCCGACGCCGGGAAAAAGCACTCCGGGACGACGCTTGCGTCCGGCAAGCCGCTTGCCGCCCTCGATGGCGGCAAGAAGGGGCAAAAGCAGCAGCCACCACGGGTTGGCAAACCCCAGTCCGGAAACAAGCACCCTCAGTTCATCCATGTGCACCTCGGTTTTTTACCGTGTCGGCCCGTCGTCCGCGGAAGTACGTGATTCGACCTGGATCGGAGCCGAAGACTCCAGTTGCTCGGTCGCGCCGGAGCAGAACACCTCGGCGATCTTCAGGGAACTCCTGCACTCATCGATATCCGGACGGCCGTCGGCAAACTTGATGAAGTCCGCGCGAAGCAGCAGCTTCAACACGGTTTCCCTGGCCTTGACCTCACGACTTTCCAGCTCGTCGGCGATCTCCTGCGTCACCTGCTCCAAAGCCCTGAACCGGTAGCGGTGCTGCAGAAACTCCCGGAGGATGTTGCTCAGTGCCTCGTAGCCCTCATCCGGCGGAAGACCTTTCGAAAGCTGGCGATCAAGGGATTTGAGCTTCTGCCGGGCAGACCTCGACGGATCGGTGAAACCAACTTTCGAGTCTTTCAGCAACGTCAGGCGCAGGAGGTGCAACACGGCAAACAGCAGCAGCCCCACGACGGCCACGGCAGGAAGCAGCAGCAGCCAGGGGAGGAACCCCGGGCCGACCGGCGGTGCCGACGGACGAAGCCTGGTCAGTGTCGAATCGGTCAGTGACGCGACCACCACCGAGGAGGCCGGCCGGAAGGTGAACCTTGAACCCTTCGAACGACCCGCCTGGCCCGTAGTGACCGTGAATCCCGGAAGACGCTGGCGACCGGAGCCGAAGGCGGCCAGGTCCGTCGATACGCGAAGCTCCACACTGCCGTCGGGAAGCCTCACGGTGCTCTGGCTGCGACGCACCATTTCGAAACTCCTGCCCGGACCGGTTTCAAGCCCCTCGACCGACACCGGTCGACGTCCGTCATGGTGAACGACGACCTCAACATGCAGACGTTCTCCAACCAGCAGGGTGTCGGGTTCGGCGTGCACGGTCACATCGGCGGGACCGGGGGGCTGCCCGGCGTCGGCCGCCCGGCCACACAAGACGCAGAGCATGGCGCTGGCGACAAGGAGCGCCGCCCCGAACCTGCTAAACCTTGCGCTCACGGTTACGGAAAAAAGCGTTCAGGCCTCCGATGATGGAACTGCCGGTATCAAGGAAAATGGTGTCGACCTTCATGCGCCTGAGCTGCTGGCGCAGGTCGTCGCGGTCACGGCGTCCGGCTGCGGAGTAACGTGCCAGCAACGTCCGGCTCCGGGCATCGACCGTCACCCGTTCACCGCTCTCCGGATCGACAAGGTCGAGCAGGCAGGAGCGGGGCAACTCAAGGTCGAACGGGTCCCCGAGATGGATCGTGACGAAGTCATGCCGTGCGTTCAGCAGCCTCATGCCCCGTTCGTATCCCGTACCGACCAGGTCGGTCAGCAGGAACACGATCGCCTTGCGCTTCTGGGTCCGGCGAATGAAACCGAGGGCCGCGTCGATATCGGTCTTGCCCCTGGTTTGCTCTACGGAGTAGATCTCCCTCAGGATCGCCAGGGCATGCGCCCGGCCTTTGCGAGGCGGGATGTAGGTTTCGACGCGATCGGAAAAGATGAGCAATCCCACCTTGTCGTTGTTCTGCACCGCGCTGAAAGCAAGGATGGCCGAAACTTCCGCGGCAAGGTCCTTCTTGAGCCTGGCGCCGCTGCCGAACAGCATCGACCCCGATCCGTCGAGCAGCAGCAGCATGGTCCGCTCGCGCTCCTCGGTGAAGAGCTTGACGTACAGGTCGTTTTTGTGCGCCGAGGTGTTCCAGTCCACGGCCCGGACATCGTCACCGTACTGGTACTCCCGCACATGGCTGAATTCGATGCCGCGCCCCTTGAACGAGGAGTGGTACTCGCCGCTGAACAGTTCGTTGACCAGTCGCCGCGAGCGTATTTCAAGCTTGCGGATCTTCCGGGTCAGCTCGTTCGGCTCCTTTCCGCCGGAAGCTGTGCCCGGGCGGCGTTCCCGCGTGATGGCCTGGCCACGTGACATCAGGGCACCTGGATATGTTCGAGGATGTTCCTGATGAAATCCTCAGCCTTCAGGTTTTCCGCCTCGGCTTCGTAGCTTGGCCTGATGCGGTGACGCAACACGTCGTACGCGATGATCTTGACATCCTCGGGCGTGGCGTAAGGCCTGGATTGCAGGAAGGCATGGGCTTTCGATGCGAGCAGCAGGAATATGGAGGCTCTTGGCGATGCACCGTATTCGATCATCGGCGCGAGAAACTCGAGGCCGTAACGGTCCGGGTAGCGCGTTGCCATGACCAGGTCGACAATGTAACGCTGCACCCGCTGGTCGACGTAGATGCGATCGACCAGGCGACGCGAGCGAAAGATCTCCTCGGGCTGGACCACCGCGGATACCGAAACCTGCGTCGGGGCGGCCGAAGCCCACTGCATGATCTCGAGCTCTTCGTCATAGGAGGGATAGTCCACCATGACCTTCATCATGAAGCGGTCGAGCTGTGCCTCGGGCAGCATGTAGGTCCCCTCATGCTCCACCGGGTTCTGGGTCGCCAGCACCATGAACGGCTCGCTGAGCGGATAGGTCTCGTCGCCGATGGTGACCTGCTTCTCCTGCATCGCCTCCAGCAGCGCCGACTGCACCTTGGCCGGAGAGCGGTTGATCTCGTCGGCGAGGATGACGTTGGCGAAAACCGGTCCCTTCCGGGGATAGAACTCCATCTCCTTGGGATTATAGATCATCGTGCCGATAAGGTCGGCCGGAAGCATGTCGGGCGTGAACTGGATACGGTGGAACGAGAGGTTCATCGCCGCGGCGAAGGTGTGGACGATCAGGGTCTTGGCCAGACCCGGCACCCCTTCGAGCAGCAGGTGGCCGTTGGCCAGCATCGCAATCAGCACGCGGTCGATGACCGCCCGCTGGCCAACAATGCGTGTCGCGAGCACCGCCCTGGCCTTGTCGATGAACACCGACTCCTGTTCAATTTCCCTGCCGAGGGCCTCGAGTTCCGTTTCCTGCCTCATGTGGTCGATCCTCCCGAATCGTTAATGCTCTTTTGATCACTGCCGATGCTCACCTTTTGCCGAACAGCCCCCTGAAACCAGCCACCAGGAGCACCACGCCGATGACGAGGGCGGACCAGGAGATCACCTCCCCGATGTAGAACACGCTGTTCAGGATACCGAGGCCGGGTGCGAAAAGCAACACGATATCGGCTCCGAGCAGAATGAACAGGGCCTTCAGGAAACTGATCCTGGGTCTCGGTTTGCTATTCGTCTCCTCTTTCTTAGCTTTGGCCATAACACTCACGTCATCTTGTAACCATGAACATTCTCGGGATAGAAACCAGCTGTGACGAAACGTCGGCGGCAATCCTCGGGGACGGCGGCGTCCGGTCCAATGTGGTCAGTTCGCAACACTGCCACGGCGACTTCGGCGGGGTTGTTCCGGAACTGGCATCCAGAGAGCACGAACGGCTGATCGTTTCAATCGTCGATACGGCTCTCAAGGATGCAAATATAACAAAAAACGAGCTTGATGTCATAGCCGCCACTGCCGGTCCCGGCCTGATCGGGGCCGTCATGGTCGGTCTCTGTTTCGCCGAAGGCCTCGCCTGGGCGCTCGGCAAACCCTTCGTACCGGTCAACCACGTCGAGGCGCATATCTTTTCACCGTTCATCAGCGACACCGCTTCGTCCCGCTCGCCGGAACGCGACTTCGTCTCCCTGACCGTCTCCGGCGGACACACCCTGCTTTCGGTGGTACACCAGGACCTCTCGTACGAAGTGATCGGACGCACGATCGACGACGCTGCCGGCGAAGCCTTCGACAAAACCGGCAAGATGCTGGGGCTCGGCTACCCTGCCGGCCCGGTCATCGACCGTCTCGCCAGCCAAGGGGACCCTGCGTTCCATCGCTTCCCGCGGGCCCTGACCTCCAGCTCGCAGACCAGCCGGAGCTATCGAGGCAACTTCGACTTCAGTTTCTCGGGCCTGAAGACATCGGTGCTCACCTGGATAGGGCAACATGACCATGCGTTCATCGAACGCCATCTGGCTGACATAGCAGCCGCTGTCCAGGATGCCATCGTCAGCGTCCTGGTCGAAAAAACCGTAGCCGCTGCGCTGCAGCACCGTGTCGGAGCGGTGTCGGTGGCCGGAGGGGTCAGCGCCAACTCCGGGTTGCGCGCGGCCATGGCAGATGCGTGCAGGAGACATGGGCTCGAGCTGTTCATTCCCGCCATGGCCTATTCAACGGACAACGCGGCCATGATCGCCACCATGGCATCCCTCATGCTCTCCCGAGGACGGGTCGGCGAAAACGCATACAACGTAGCGCCGTTCGCCCGATTCTCGCCTGCACGCCGATCGCAGCATTGAATTAGTTGGATAAATACCTTATCTTGCGGATCAGAAAAAGAGCGCCCTGACTGAAGCGAGACTCCGGCCAGCACGCCACATACCGATTACCAACAGGAAGCTACTGCCATGCATGACACCATTTTCGCCCTGATGCTTTTTGCGCCTCCGACCGGAGGCCAGACGCCAAACCCCTTTATCCAGCTTGTCCCGCTCGTCCTGATCTTCGTGGTTTTCTATTTCTTCATGATCCGCCCGCAGCAGAAGAAGCAGAAAGATCGCGATGCGCTCCTCGAAAACATCAAGCGCGGAGACCGGGTTGTCACCATCGGTGGCATGCACGGAACCGTGGCCGGGATCGAAACCGAGAAAAAGACGGTTCTTGTGCAGGTGGCCGAAAACGTGAAGATCAAGTTCGAACGTTCAGCGATCGCCAACATCGAAAAACAGGAAACCGGCGACAAGCTCGCCACAAAGGAGTGACAGGCAGCAATGCAGGAAATACCAGCGATACTGGTCCTCGAAAACGGCTCGGTCTACCGTGGCACCGCATTCGGCAAGGCAGGTGACGCGAGCGGCGAGGTCGTCTTCAACACCTCCCTGACCGGATACCAGGAGATCCTCACCGATCCCTCATATACGGGTCAGATGGTGGTCATGACCTACCCCCTCATCGGGAACTACGGCATCACGCCGAATGACAACGAATCGTCGAAAATATGGGCATCCGCGCTGATCGTGCGCGAAGCCTCGAACGTCTACAGCAACTTCGAATCGACCCGGAGCCTCGACGCCACCCTGAAAGAGGCTGGCGTCATGGGACTGGCAGGCATCGACACCCGAAAGCTCGTTCGCGAAATCCGCCAGAAGGGTGCCATGCGGGGGGTCATCTCGACCTCCGTCACGGATATCGACACACTGAAACAGCAGGCCGCAGCCATCCCCGAGATGACTGGTCTCGACCTGGTCAGCCGGGTTACCACGGGATCGTCCTACTCCTGTGACAATCCGGATGCGAACTATCATGTGGTCGCATTCGACTACGGCATCAAGACCAACATCATCCGTCAGCTCCAGAGCGAAGGCTGCCGCGTCACCGTCGTGAGCGCGAAAACCCCGGCCAGCGACGTGATCGCCCTGAACCCGGACGGCGTCTTCCTGTCCAACGGCCCCGGCGACCCGTTCGCCGTGACCTATGCGATCGACACCATCAGGGAACTTGCCGACTACAACCGGAGCACCCGCCGCCTGCCGATCTTCGGGATCTGCCTCGGACACCAGCTCCTCTCGCTCGCCTTCGGAGCCAGGACCTACAAACTCAAGTTCGGCCATCACGGCGCGAACCATCCGGTCAAGAACCTGCTCGACAGCCGGATCGAAATCACGTCGCAGAACCACGGCTTCGCCGTCGACGAGTGCTCGCTTCCCGAGGTGCTCCAGCTCACCCACAGGAACCTGTACGACCAGACCGTCGAAGGGGTCAGGCACCGCGACCTCCCCTGCTTCTCCGTGCAGTACCACCCTGAAGCCGCGCCCGGCCCCCATGACTCGCACTACCTGTTCAGGGAGTTCACCGACCTCATGGCTCACGCCAGAAACTGAACCGTTCCGGAACGGGACGTCGGCAATGACGCCCCGTTCCGGAGCAACCCGCTCCAGAACCCGCACCGCCCCACCCATCGATCCTGCTCTCCGGACAGAGTCATGCCTGGTGCTATCGAACAGCCCTACCCGACCGCAAGAGGCTTTACAGCCGCGGTTAAATTCTTATATTGTCACCCCGGCCGGCCGTTAAGCCCGGACCGCCGGGCATCAACGTCTTGTCATCCAAGAAGCCTCCAAATAAGGCCAATTCATGAAAAAACGACTCTTCACCCCAGGCCCGACCCCCGTACCGGAAAACGTCATGCTCAGCATGGCAGCTCCAATCATCCATCACCGCAACCCTGAATTCATGGAGATCCTGCAGCAGGTCCACGAGGACCTCCAGTACCTCTTCAGGACGACCCAGCCGGTCGTGGTCATGACCTGTTCAGGCACCGGCGGCATGGAAGCGTCGATTTCGAGCCTGTTCGGCCCGGGCGACAAGGTGATCACCGTCAACTCGGGAAAGTTCGGCGAACGCTGGGGCGAGCTGGTACGGGTCTTCACGGGCAACTGCGTCGAGGAGCCTGTCGCCTGGGGCACGGCGATCACGCCGGAACGCATCGTTGAACTGCTGCGCGAGCATCCCGATGCTCGCGGCGTCTGCCTGACCCACTCGGAAACCTCAACGGGCACGGCGTCCGACATCAAGGCGCTGTGTGCGGCCATACACGAAGAGTCGGACGCCCTCATCCTCGTCGACGGCATCACGGCCATCGGCGCCCACGAGTTCCATTTTGACGAGTGGGGCGCCGATATCTGCATCACCGGCTCGCAGAAAGGGCTCATGATGCCTCCTGGCCTGGCGCTCATCGCGGTTTCCGAACGAGCCCGGGACATCATCGAAGGATTCCGTCATGAACGCCCACAGTATTACCTGAGCCTGAAGAAAGCCCTGCGATACCACGCCGACGACGACACGCCGTTCACCCCTGCGGTCACGCTCATCATCGGCCTTTCCGAAGCCCTCAGGATGATCAGGGCAGAAGGTATCGAGAATGTCTGGGCCAGACACGCGCGTCTGGCCGCAGCCTGCCGACTGGGATGCGAAGCCCTCGGCATGAGGCTCTTCAGCAGCTCCCCTTCGTTTGCCGTCACACCCGTCTGGCTCCCCGAGGGGGTGGACTGGAAAGAGTTCAACCGTATACTCAAAACCGGAAACGGGATCACGGTCGCCGCTGGCCAGGACGAGTTCGCCGGCAGGATTTTCCGTATCTCCCATCTCGGCTATTACGACGAGTTCGACATGCTTTCCGTGATCGGCAGCCTGGAGTTCACCCTGAAGGCAATGTGCGTGCCGTTCGAGATCGGCTCCGGCGTTGCCGCGGTGCAACGGGCCTTCCTCGCGGATTGAACGCCCCCCGTTTTTCACTCAGCCCGGTATTTCAATGCCGGGCTGAAGGGAGTATATTTCCAAAAACACCGCCATGCACCGACTGCTCACCGCCCTGATCGTGCTGTTCTCCTTCAACACCATCCCTTCGGCCATCAGGCAGTACCGGGTGTTCATGGACGCCTATGGACACCAGCAGGCCGGCGACCACGCAACTGCCGGGAAAATCTACTCGACCATGCTCTCGGACTATCCCGACAGCTTCCTCCGGCGGGAAGCGATGTTCAACCTCGCCTGTGCCGAATTCGCCCAGAATCGTCCACTCAGCTCCGCCACCCTCTATGCCGGCCTGCAGACCGTCAAAGGGGCCATCGGCGTCAACGCGTCCTATAACCGGGGCAATGCGCTGGCAATGATCGCGTTCGCCAACCCGAAGGCACCCGGCTACCGCGAAAAACTTGGCGCTTCGCTCGGCAGCTACCGCCAGGCGCTCCTTGCCGATCCGGGCAACACCGACGCAAGAATCAATTACGAAATCGTGCTGCGCGCGCTCCAACGTCTTTCGCTCCCGCCAACTCCGTCCGGTGGAGGCGGCGGCGGATCTGGCGCTCCAGACCGCCCGACCCGGCAACAGGGAGTCAGCGAAGACGTCACGAACCTCGTCCTCGACAATGCGCGCCTCGAAGAGGGGCAGATGATTCGCAAGTACTTCCGTCCCGCGCCTCCCCGGCAGACCCCGAAAGAACAGCAGGACTGGTAACCCGGGTATGAACAAGCAGGTCGCGCTGGTATTCCTGCCGTCGGACAGCGGCGTCGACGGAGCCCGGTCGATTTACAGTGAAGAGTCGGTTTCCGGTCCGCTCAGATGGTTCAACGGCACCGTGCGGAACCTCATCAAGAAAACGCAGTTCGCCATCCCCCCACTCGCACTCATGATCCTCGCCTCGGTGGAGGCCCCGGGGGTCGAACAGACCATCTGCGACCTCCGGTTCGAGCCGTTTCCGTTCGACAGGACATGGGACCTCGTGGGCATCAGCGTGCAGACCGGCATGGCGGCAAAAGCGTTCGCGCTCGCCGGAGAGCTCAGGGCGAAGGGCATCCCCGTCGTGCTCGGAGGAGCGCACGTGACCCTCTTTGCCGACTCCTGCCGGCCGCACGCCGACGTGCTGGCCATCGGTGAGGCTGACGACCTCTGGGGGAAGCTCCTGAAGGACCTTGTTGACGGGACGCTGAAACCGGAATACCGGACTGAAACCCCGCCCGACCTGTCACGGCCTCGTCCCGTCGTAAAAACTTCGCTGCAGAAAAACCGCTACTTCACGACCAACCTGGTGCAGACCGGACGCGGGTGTCCGTACCGATGCGACTTCTGCAACGTCCATGTGCTGAACGGTCATACGTTGCGACAGCGGCGCATCGGCGACCTCGTCGATGAGATCAGGCGGTTCAGGGAGGATGACCGGAGAATCTTCTTTTTCGTGGATGACTCCATCAACGCCGACCCAGCCTTCGCCCTCGAACTCTTCACCAGGCTCGAACCGCTGGGCATCCGCTGGTTCGGGCAGGCGACGACCGCCCTTGGCCAGCAGCCCCGCCTGCTCGACGCGTTCACCCGATCAGGTTGCCAGGCCCTTCTGGTCGGCATCGAAAGCATCGAGACGGCAAGCCGGGACGCCCACCGCAAGACGCAGAACCGCAGCGATGAGCTTGCCGGAAACATCAAGGCCATCAGGCAAAGCGGAATCAGCCTCTACGGCAGCTTCATCTATGGCCTCGACGGCGATACCCTCGATACCCCTGCCGCCATTCTCGATTTCATCGCCGATACGCGCCTCGACGTCCCGGGCATCAACATCCTCAGGCCAAACCCCGGCACGAAGGTGTTCGACCGGCTCAGGGAGGAGGGGCGGTTGCTGTTCGACCCCGACGATCTGGCCTCGTTCCGCTATACGTTTGGCCAGGAGATGCTCTACCGCCCAAAAAACATTCCCCTCCCGGACTTCATCGCCAGCTACTCGGAGCTGACGCGAAAAGTGTTCAACACCGGCAACGCCATCAGGCGCGGCATGGAGGCACCGAGCATCAAGCCGGCCGTCCTGCTCTTCAACCTTTTCTATGCCCACCTCTACAGCCTGTCGCGCCACGACCTGCGGCAGCAGCTCGAACGGCTGGATTGAGGCCGCATCTCTAAAAATCATTTTGAGGGCACACGAATTATCATTAAAATTCGAATCATCTGATTTTTGAAAAACAGCACACATCTAACGAGAGATCAAATACAAAGGAGATGACCATGAAACGTTTGCTTCCTCTGCTTGCCGTAGGACTGTTCGTCCTCGGCGGATGCGGACTTGAAAAACCGCCGGCCAAGCTTGCCGAAGAGCTGAAAAACGCGACCAAACCGGCAGCAACTCCGGAAGCCGCAGCACCCGCAGCGCCCGCCGCTCCTGCCCCCGCACCCGCAGACCCGAAGCTGGCTGAAGGAAAGACCGTCTATGAAGGCGGCTGCAACGCATGCCACGACAGCGGCATGATGAACGCACCGAAACCCGGCGACAAGGCCGCTTGGGCTCCACGCATCGCCAAAGGCGAGGAGAGCGTGATCAAGAACACGATCGATGGCCTCAACGGCATGCCCGCCAAAGGCGGCAACACCGCACTGACCGACGAGCAGCTCACCAATGCCGCAAAGTACCTGATCAGCATTTCGAAGTAACTGCCGACGACGAGACTGCCTCATCGCGATGCCGGGGGAACGCCATCCCCCGGCATCTTCATTTTCCCGAAAAAGTGCCGCTCCGGTTTACCACTGGGCACTCACCGCATCCTGCCCTGCCGGCCGTACCCCATCCGGCCAAACCTTCGAAAAATTTGGAGGACAACGGACAAATTGGTAAAATGCTCGGCTAAAGCTTTAATTCGCACCAACACCACGCTACACCATAACCTTCAACGGAGAATACTATGTCCCGTTTCGTTTCAGCCGCACTCGTCGGCGCCGCCATGCTTGTTTCCGGCAACGCATTCGCCGCAAAGTACGACGCCGCCGCAGGCAAGGCTGTCTATGAGGCAAGCTGCGCATCCTGCCACAAGACCGGCATGATGGGTGCACCCAAAACCGGTGACAAGGCCGCCTGGGCTCCGCGCCTCGGCCAGGGCATCGATGTCATGGTAGCCAAGTCGATCAAGGGCTTCAAAGGACCCAAAGGCATGATGCCTGCCAAGGGCGGCAACACGAAACTGACCGACGCCCAGGTCGGCAACGCCGTCGCCTATCTGGTCAGCGTAAGCAAGTAAGCCATCTTCGATATCCGACTCAGCAGGACCTTCCAGCATCACGCCGGAGGGTCCTTTTTTTTAAGCATGCCGCAGACGTTCCGCCATGGCTTGCAACCACGCGCCTCCATCTGAAAGCTTGCGGCCATGGACGGCTCCAGCCATACACACGATACCCCCGCATAACGCACAGCATCACGCCGTTTTCATGCACATGGTGATCATCCTCGACATTGCCCGAAATGAAATGCCGGAGCGTACGGGCACCGCCGATCTCGGGTAAACGTGCCGTAAATCCCCATGAATAGGCGGCAACAGGCATCTGGAGAGTTTCGCAGTCCGGGGATATTTCATATCTTCAACGACATGGGCAGTATCCGATATCTACGTAAATGATTATGGCTTCGATGATGACTGAGTACCTGGGATATGCGGCCGGACTCCTGACCACCTTCGCCTTCGTTCCCCAGGCATACCGGATGATCCGTACCCGACAGGCCAGGGACATCAGCATGTCGTGGGCTGTCGCCATGACTGCCGGCGCGCTCCTCTGGCTCTTTTACGGGCTGGCCCTGCAAAGCCCTCCCATCATTGCCGCAAACGGTGTCACGCTCCTCCTGCTGAGCATCATTCTGGCCATAAAAATTCGCCATCGCTGAACTCGCCCAAATCGGCGGAAGGCGGTTAACAAATTTTGTCCGTACCAGTCATGAAGAGTCCATCCACAGGTTTTATAGGAACAGGAAGAATCGCCCAGGCGCTGATCTCTGGCCTCGCCAGGCAACAGGACAGCGATATCTCAGGTTTCGACAAGGATTCGGCGGCACTGCACACCGTAGCCGGCAGGTTTGGCATAAGGCCAGCGAACTCGATAACCGAGCTCGCCGGAATCGCGTCCATCATCGTCATCGCCGTCAAACCCTACCAGGTTGCCGAGGTGCTCGATGAACTGAACCCTTCACTCCAGCCAGGACATCTTCTCGTCAGCGTCGCGGCAGGCATCTCCACAGAGTTCATCGCCTCTCGTTGCCCCTCAGGCACGAGGGTCATCAGAGTCATGCCGAACACCCCGGCATTCGTCGGCCTGGGCATGACCGCCCTGTGCCGGGGCACCCATGCGACCGACAACGATATCGCGCTCGCCGAAGCGCTCTTCAGCGCCATCGGCAGGACCGCCGTGATCGATGAATCAGGCATGGACGCTGCGACCGCCGTTTCAGGCAGCGGGCCCGCCTACATGTTCCGCATCATCGACGCGCTTGCCGAAGGGGGCGCGGCCACCGGGCTCGATCGCGAAACCTCGATGCTCCTTGCCGCCCAAACGATGCTCGGAGCGGCAAAAATGGTGCTCGAAAGCACGAAAAGTCCGGAAGAGCTGGTGAGGGAAGTCACCACCCCGGGAGGAACTACCGAATCGGGACTCAACGAGATGGATCGGCACGGCGTCAGGGAAGCGCTGGTCGATACCGTAAAAGCGGCTGCGTCAAGATCCCGCGAACTCATGAAATAGTTTCTATGCGTAAAGGTTCCAGTCTCTGGTTACTACTGGTCACCATCATCCTCACGGCAGGGGTGGCCCAGGCAAAAAGCGTGAGCAAGGCGACTCCGCGTGAACAGCTGTACATCGATGCCACGATCGACAACCGGACGCCCTATGTAGGGCAGGAGGTGCTGCTCACCTACACCCTGTTCTTCAGCGACATCGCGCCCAGGATCTCCGATACGGGTAAGGCAGAACATGCCGGACTCTGGGTGCAGGAGGTGACGCCGGAGAGATATATCCGGAGCACCGCGGAGGTCGTCAACGGAAAGGACTACCGGAAGGCGGTCATCAAACGGCTCCGGCTCGTTCCGATTCAGGCCGGCAAGCTGACGGTCACCAATTACCGCCTCCGCTGCTTCCTGCCGCAGACCCCGGGCCCCAGCATGGAGAACCTCAAGGATATCGAGTCTGTCATCACGGCCCCCGCGATCGTCATCGACGCCAAGCCTCTGCCAAACCCCGTGCCACAAGGGTTCAGCGGAGCCGTGGGCAAGTTTTCGATCTCCCTTGCCACCGACCGCTACCTGGTGCATGCCGGCGAACCGGTCGCCATCTCCGTAAAGATCAGCGGCAAGGGAAACCTCAAGACATTTCCTCCGGTCGCCCTCAGCTACCCGAAAGGATTCAGCCAGCTGGCCCCCGCCGTACCGACCGTCCTCCAGGACGATGCCGGTCGAGCTGAGGAGGCCGTGACCACGCAGATTACGCTTGTTCCCGAACAGACCGGTACGTTCAGCTTCAGGCCGGTCAGCCTGACCGCGTTCGACCCCTGGACAGGACGCTATGAAACGTTGACGTCGGATGAAGTCAACGTTACGGTGCTGCCCGGGAACGTCATGATGAACTCTGCCTTGCCGGATTCACTTCCTGCCGGCATGCCTGATGAACGTGCATGGATGCCTCCGGTTGCCATGATCGCCATGGCTGCGGGATTTGTGCTCCTGATTGCCATTCTGTACCTGGTCGGCGCACGCCAGAGGAAGCAGCGGGCCGAATCCGTCAAGAGCGCGCCAGAGCAGCCCTCGGAACCAGTGGCGATGGATTCTGCGGAATCGTTGCGCCGCAGACTTTATGAGACCCTCAGGAGCCTTGGCATTCCGAATCCGGCAGGGATGACCTCGCTCCAGCTGAAAAAGGCGCTGACCGTTCGAAACATCAAGCCGGAATATTCGGAAGCGTTGCTGGAACTCCTGAAGAAGATCGACCATGCCGTCTACACTCCGGGAACCACCTCGAGAGAGTCGATCGAAAAGCTGAACAGAAACACCAACAAGGTCATCGAATCCCTGTCGAAGCGCGCTTAGCGCAGAACCTCTTCGCGCCGGGGCCCGATCAGTCGAGTTCCGGCATCTCCAGAGCCACTTCAGGATGGTCGGTGATCAGACCGTCAACCCCGAGCTGCTTCATGCGAACCATATCGTCCGGCTGATTGACCGTCCAGACGACCACCTTCACGCCGAAGGCGTGGAGTTTCTCGACCAGCTGGCGGTCAACGAGTGCGTAGTGAGGGTTGACATACTCCGGGACGAATCCCGGACGTTCCATAAAGGCGTCCAGCACGGTCAGCTCATCAATCAGCAGTCCGCAAGAGAGTCCGGGAAAAAGCCGGTGCGCCTCGGCAACCACCCGGTCGTCGAACGACTGGAGCCGAACCCGGGAAACAGGGCCGGAATCGAGAATCTCGCGGATGACCATGGCGGCATAGTCTGCCGGCGAAGGAAAGGCGATCCCTTCGAGTCCCCTCCACGACTTCACTTCAAGGTTATAGACCATCTCTCCCGCCCTCCCGGTCCGGCAAAGGTGGGCCTCCACTTCACCGAACACGTCGGAGAGCAGCGGCCTGACCGCCGCAATCCTTTGCTGTCCCGGAAAATCGGGCGATGGGGCGCCACAGTCGACCAGGGATATCTGGTCATACGGCATCGCGTACAGATATCTCCGCGCATCGGCAACGCCGGATTCAGCGGGGATCCAGGGATCATGGGAAACGACCAGACGGAGGTCCTTCGAAGCAACAAGGTCGAGCTCGATCACCCGGCATCCGAGATCGGCGGCTTTGCAGAAAGCCTGGATGGTGTTTTCCGGATAGAATGCCCGGGCTCCACGATGAGCCTGTATTTCGAACGGCATGAGGATTGTGTTGAACGGAGGATTTGGGCGAAAGCAGCGAGGCCGGCGCGAACTCGCCGGTTCATTTCTCCGTGGCCAAGGTTTCGACCTGGTCCGGGCTTACGAGTCCGTGCCTGCCGGAACGCGGCAACCGCTCGTCAGGTTCAGTGTGTACGCTTGCCGTTCGACGACCGAGACGGCTTGGCTGTCGGGGCTTTTCTGTTCTTTTTCTTTTGGACTTTGTTTCCTGATGCTTTCGTCCCGCCAGGCTGTGTCAGCCCATGGGTGCCGAAGAGGGAGGGTGTGGCAGTGCCGCTGTTACGGGCTCGATTGAATTTGTTCTTGCGATACTTCTTCTCAAGATCGGCGTAGGGACTCGGAGGGTCTGGCGAGGTGTTGAAGTTATTGAAGTTTGGTTCGTCAATAACCTCGTAAACATCATCCAGGACCGCGTCAGGATGAATCTTGTTCTGCAAATTGATCAGTCTTTTTTTGTTGTGGTGGAAAACCCGGAGCATAATTCGACTCTGGATCTCACGCCAGGAACGGGGTTAACAATTTAAAACTTTAACTATAAAAAGCAAGGGTGTGATTTCCCGATACGGTGTGCGCCAACTGGAACATTGCGCTCCGGATGAGGCAACAATATGCATTCATCGGGTTTTTCATTGACTGTTACTCCGGCAAATGGTAAATTCGTTTTTATCTTTACCGTAACACTAACCCGGAGATTCGAACCATGGACATTCGCCGCTGGATATTGGCTTTCATCCTTCCGCCCGCAGCCGTCATGAACAAGGAGGCGGGAACGATCATGCTCACCGGACTCCTTACCCTGCTTGGATGGCTCCCGGGAGTGGTCGCCGCATCGGTCATGCTGGTACAGGAACAGAAGATGAAAAACGTTGCCGCATGACCCGCAAAGGTTCAGGGTATACAACCGGACTCTCCCCGTAATCATTCCATAGATAGAGACGATTTTCTTGCCGTTTTCCTGCGTTCGCGCTGAAAACGGCTTTTTTATTCCCCGCCGACCGCCCCTCCACACCGTATTCCCCGCTGACCAACCGGAAGCTGGATCCCCAAGGATGAGTAACACCTCTCCAGCCGCATCGACGCCGACGCCATCTGGATCGAACTGGTCATCGTCGGCCTCTTCGTGCTCGGCGGCATCACCGGCCCCTCCAACACCCACGGCGCCATGATGCACCTCATCACCGGCGACCACCTGATGGCCGGCATGCCCTACATGTACTGGTTCTGGGGGGTCTTCATCTTCGCCGGCCTGCTCGTGCCGCTCTTCGTCGACGTGCTTGAAAACTCGGGACTCGACCTGCACCTTCCGCCGGTCTCACCGGTACTCATACTCACCGGAGGACTCGTGCTCCGGTTCCTCATCGTCTTCGCCGGCCAGACCTGGCATACCTTCATG